>DATGRS010000197.1:0-2856 GCA_035303365.1 Ornithinicoccus sp. | reverse complement strand
CCGGCGCTGCCGCTCAGTCGGCAGGCGGGATGTTGTGGTTGCGGGCGAAGAGGTTGCCCGGGTCGTAGGCGCGCTTCACGGCGCGCAGCCGCGGCCAGCTCTCCTCGGGATAGCCGTCCCTTGCCGATTTCGGGCCCGGCTCGCCGAGGAAGTTGACGTAGACCGCGGAGTCGCCCTGGTCGAGCGCGCCGGCCAGCTCGTCGGCCCATCGCGTCGTGGCGGCGCGGCCGTCCGGCCCGTCCAGGACACCCGCCACGTAGGCGACCATCGACCGGTCCCGGAAGCCGTAGGCAGTCGCGTCATTGGCGACGTCGCTGATGGCGCCGCCCAACACCCTCAGCTGCACCATGCGCATCGGCCCCGGGCCCCCACGCACCCCGGAGATGATGCTGGCGGCCAGGTCCTCGCCAACCTTGCCGAGGAAGTTCGTCCGCGCGACGAACGACAGCCTGGGCACCTCCTCCCAGGCCAGCAGCTCGGCATAGGGGGTCGGCCGCACCAGGTCGGCAATCGGAGTGGCGAGCGCGCGGAAGGGCGCCAGGACCCGCTCGGCGTCTGCTGCCGGACCGGCGAAGACGAGACTCGCGAGAAGCACCGGCTGCCCGTGCAGCTCCTGCGGCACGAAGGGCATGGGAGGGCACAGCATGATCGTGACGATCGTGGTGAGCTCGAGCGGCGCCTGGTCGGCAGCGGCCAGAAAGCCCGCCAGCACCTCCGCCTCCGCCGGCAGGACCAGCAGGCCACCCGTGGTGTCGCCGACCTCCTCGAGGCGGAAGGTCAGAGCGGTGACCACCCCGAAGTTGCCACCGCCTCCGCGCAGCGCCCAGAACAGCTCGGGCTCGTGATCCGCATCGACCAGGTGCAGGTCGCCGTCCGCCGTCACGATCTCGACCCCGAGCAGCCAGTCGATGGTCATGCCCAGCTTGCGGCTGAGCAGGCCCATCCCGCCGCCCAGCGTGAGCCCTACGATCCCCACCGAGGCGCTGTCGCCGAAGGGCGTGGTCAGCCCGTGCGCGGCGGCCGCACGCACGTACTCCCCCGCGGTCAGACCGGCGCCCGCGCGAGCCGTGCGCCCCATCGGGTCGATCTGCAGGTCTGTCAGCGCCGTCATGTCCAGCACCAGACCGTCGTCGATGGTGCCGTGGCCCGCCGCGCTGTGGCCACGACCGCGGACGGCTAGCGGGGTGCCGGTCTCGCGCGCCGCGTTGACCACCGCCTGCACGTCGGCGATATCGGCGGCGCGGATGATGGCGACCGGGTGGACGTCCACCGCTCCTGCCTCCACCCGACGAGCCGCGTCGTACTCGTCGACGTGCTCACTCGTGATGATCTGACCGCGCACTGTGTCTCGGAGCCTCGACACGACCTCCGTGGAAGAACTCATGCCTTGATGCTGACACCGGTCGGCGACGCCACGCACGCGAATTTCTCAGCAGGACGAGCGCCTCAGTAGGCTCCTGGCGGACTCAGACCTGGTCCTCGTCATCCGGCACGACCCGCGCCCGGCTCTGCGGGTTGAGGGTGACGGCCAGCTGGTGCTCCGCCTCGGGCGGGCACATGAAGAGGATCTCGTCGCCCGGCTCGATGGCCTCGTCCGGGCTGGGCGTGATCGCCTGCCCCTCACGCAGGATCGTGATCAGCGTCGTATCCGGGGGAAGCGGCACGTCGCCCACACGAGACCCGGCATACGGGCTGGACTCCGGCAGCGTCAGCTCGACCATGTGCGCGCCCCCGCGCTGGAACTCGAAGAGTCGCACCACGTCGCCGACCGAGACCGCCTCCTCGACCAGGGCGGTCATCAGCCGTGGCGTGGACACCGCCACGTCGACGCCCCACGAGTCGGTGAACAACCACTCGTTGCGCGGGTTGTTCACCCGGGCCACCGTGCGCGTCACCCCGAACTCGGTCCGTGCCAGGAAGGAGACCACCAGGTTGACCTTGTCGTCGCCGGTGGCGCAGACCACGTGGTCGTAGGTCTCCATCCGGGCTGTGTTGAGCGTGCTGATCTCGCACGCGTCACCGATGATCCACTCGGCGGCGGGCACCCGGGAGGTGCGCTCGGCGGTGGCGTCCCGGTCGAGGATCAGGACGTCGTGACCGTTGTTGATGAGCTCCCGGGCGATGGAGCGTCCCACGCTGCCCGCGCCGATGACTGCGACTCGCACGCTGACTCCTCAGTCCGGCGGCTGGACCGTGTCCAGCCGGTGCTCGAGCTCGGGAAGGGTCCCGCGGGCCACGACGAGGTGCAGCTCGTCGCCCTCCTGGTAGACCGTGTCAGCAGTGGGGATCATCGCGTCCCCCAGCCGGGTGACGAACGCGACCCGGCAGCCGAAGACCTGCTCGATCTCGCTGAGGCGCCGACCGGTCCAGCGCGTGTTGACGTGGACCTGCGAGAGCACGAGCGCCCCGGTCGGGTCGAAGTAGTCAGGGGTGCTGCCCTCGGGGAGCAGGTGGTGCAGCGTCTGGTCGGCGGCCCAGCGGACCGTGGCGACGGTGGGTATGCCGAGGCGCTGGAAGATCTCGGCACGTGCCGGGTCGTAGATGCGAGCCACGACCCGCTTGACGCCGAACGTCTCACGGGCCACGCGCGCGGCGATGATGTTGGAGTTGTCGCCGCTGCTGACCGCCGCGAAGGCGAAGGCCTGCGGGACGCCCGCGTCCTTCATCACCTCGCGGTCGAACCCGACGCCCTTGACCCGGCGGCCCGGGAAGTCGGGGCCCAACCTCTGGAAGGCGGCCGGGTCCTGGTCGATCACCGCGACGTCGTGGCCGCGCTTGACCAGGCTGTGCGCCAGGGTCGCCCCGACGCGGCCGCAACCCATGATGACGAAGTGCACGGAGCCGACGCTACCCCGG
>DATGRS010000196.1:0-12498 GCA_035303365.1 Ornithinicoccus sp. | reverse complement strand
CGGCGATGGTCCTCAGGCTGAGGCGCTGCAGCGCCGGATAGACCGGGCCGACCTACCGGTGCGGCTGTTGGGCACCCGGACCGACGTGCCTGACCTGCTGGCGGCGGCCGACGTGGCCGTCTCGGCGGCCCGCTGGGAGGGACAGCCGGTCTGGTTGCAGGAGGCGCTCAGCGTGGGGGCCCCGATCGTCGCCACGGACGTGGGTGGCACCAAGCAGGTGCTGGACGGCGCGGGGGTGCTGGTGCCCGGCGACGACACCGATGCGCTGGGAGCCGCTCTGAGCGCGGTGCTGAGCGACGAGGGGTTGCGCACCGACCTGCGGGCGCGGGCCAGGGTTCGGGCTGCACAGCTGCCGACCGATCGTGACGCCGCGGAGGCCGCGCTGGAGGCCTACCGGCGCGCCGTGTCGGCGTGCGCGGTTCGTGACGTAGACTGAGAGCCCGTGGTGGACCAGACGAAACACATCTTCGTGACCGGGGGCGTCGCCTCATCGCTCGGCAAGGGCTTGACCGCCTCCAGCCTCGGGCTCCTTCTCAGGGCGCGCGGACTCCGCGTGACGATGCAGAAGCTCGACCCCTATATCAACGTCGACCCGGGCACGATGAACCCGTTCCAGCACGGCGAGGTGTTCGTCACCGAGGACGGCGCCGAGACCGACCTGGACATCGGCCACTACGAACGGTTCCTCGACATCAACCTGCGGGGCCGGGCCAACGTCACCACCGGTCAGGTCTACAACGACGTGATCGCCAAGGAGCGTCGCGGGGAGTACCTCGGCGACACCGTCCAGGTGATCCCGCACATCACCAACGAGATCAAGGCCCGCATGCGGGCCGACGCCCACGAGCTGCCCGCGGACGAGACGCCGGATGTCATCATCACGGAGATCGGCGGCACCGTCGGTGACATCGAGTCGCTGCCGTTCCTCGAGGCCGCCCGACAGGTCCGTCATGACCTGGGTCGCACGAACAGCTTCTTCGTCCATGTCTCCCTGGTGCCCTACCTCGCGCCCAGCGGGGAGCTGAAGACCAAGCCCACCCAGCACTCCGTCGCCCAGCTGCGCCAGGTCGGCATCACCCCCGATGCGCTGGTGCTGCGATCGGACCGCGACATCCCGATGTCGATCAAGCGCAAGATCTCGATGATGTGCGACGTAGAGGTCGACGGCGTGGCCAGCTGCGTCGACGCACCCTCGATCTACGACATCCCCAAGGTGCTGCACACGGAGGGCCTGGACGCCTACATCGTGCGCTACCTCGGACTGCCGTTCCGCGACGTCGACTGGAGCGACTGGGACTCGCTGCTGCGCCGGGTGCACGAGCCCGAGCACGAGGTCGAGATCGCCCTCGTCGGCAAGTATGTCGACCTGCCGGACGCCTACCTGTCGGTCACCGAGGCACTGCGTGCCGGTGGCTTCGCCCACGACGCCCACGTCTCCATCCGGTGGGTCGCCTCCGACGAGTGCCGGACCGAGGCCGGTGCCACCAAGGCGCTGGGCGGGGTGGACGCGGTCCTGGTGCCGGGCGGCTTCGGCGTTCGTGGCATCGAGGGCAAGATCGGCGCGCTGCGCTGGGCGCGGGAACGTCAGGTGCCGACCCTCGGGATCTGCCTGGGCCTGCAGGCGATGGTCATCGAGTACGCCCGCAACGTCGCCGGCATCGAGGGGGCCAGCTCCACCGAGTTCGATCCGGACACGCCGGCACCGGTCATCGCGACGATGGAGGAGCAGCGTGCCTTCGTCGAGGGAGCGGGCAATCTCGGGGGGACCATGCGGCTCGGTTCCTACCCGGCGCGGCTGGTGCCGGGCTCGGTGATCGCTGAGGCCTACGGCAGCACCGAGGTCGAGGAGAGGCACCGGCACCGTTACGAGGTCGGCAACGCCTACCGCGACCAGCTCACCGAGGCCGGTCTGGTCCTGTCGGGCACGTCCCCGGACGGGCAGCTGGTCGAGTTCGTGGAGCTGCCGGCTGACGTCCACCCCTACTACGTGTCGACGCAGGCGCACCCCGAGTTCAAGTCGCGCCCGCATCGCGCACACCCGCTCTTCGCCGGCCTGGTCGCCGCCGCCCTCGACGTCCAGCGCAGCCAGCGCCTGGTCGAGGTCGAGCGCACGCACGCCGGCTGATGTCGCTCGGGGCGCCGCGGCTGAGCGGTGTCGACCTGGTCGACGAGGTGGATCCCCGTCCGGTCAGTGAGTCCGAGCTCGCCCTGCGCGGCAGGGTGTGGGACGTGCGGCGCGACACCGTGGACCTCGGGGACGGCGGCACCGTCGTCCGCGAGTATGTCGACCATCCCGGTGCTGTGGCCGTGCTCGCGCTGCGCGAGGACAGGGGAGGACCGGAGGTGCTGCTCATCAAGCAGTACCGGCACCCGGTCGGCACCTTCGAGTGGGAGCTGCCCGCGGGTTTGCTGGACGCCGACGGCGAGTCGCCACGGGAGGCCGCGGCGCGGGAGCTGGTCGAGGAGGCCGACCTGACGGCGGGGCGCTGGGACCTGCTGGCCGACTACGTCTCCTCACCAGGCGGACTCAGTGAGGCCCTGCGCGTCTTCCTGGCGCGTGACCTCGCCGACGTTCCCGCCCACGAGGCCTTCGCCCGGGAGCACGAGGAGCTCGGTATGCCGACCGGCTGGGTCGACCTAGGTGTGGCGGTCGACGCGGTGCTCGCCGGCCGGATCCGCAACGCGACCGTGGCCATAGGCCTGCTCAGCGCCCACGTGGCTCGGGAGCGACAGTGGCAGTCCCTGCGACCTGCGGACGAGCCGTGGCCGGCGCATCCGCGTCTGCGCGACCTGCGTTGAGCCCGCTGCGCGACGTAGTGTGAAGCCGTGACGACGCCCAGGACCCAGCCCACCGACGCCGACGTCGACGCCTTTCTCGATGCGGCGCAGCCCGCACGGCGCGCCGCCGAGGCCCACCGCGTGGCGGCCATCATGCGTGAGGTGACCGGGGAGGAGCCGGTGCTCTGGGGTCCGTCGATCGTGGGCTACGGGAGCTATCACTACGTCTCACCCACCGACCCGCGCAGGCAGGGGGACTGGCCCAAGGTCGGGTTCTCACCCCGCCGGCCGGCCCTCACCTTCTACGGGTTGAAGGACCTCCCGGAGGGTGCGGCACTCCTGACCGAGCTGGGTGCCTACACCGAGGGGGCCGGCTGCGTCTACGTCAAGCGCCTGGAGGAGATCGATGAGGGCGTCCTCCGTCGCCTCGTGGCGATTGCCGCGTCCCGTGGGGACGACCCGCTCCCCGACGAGTAGCCCTCCGGGACCTCAGTGGTCGGTCGCCAGGCGGCCGAGCCGCTCGAGCTCCGCGGCCGCCTGGGCGTCGGTCGCCTCCCTGGACCAGTCGACCAGCCGGAACGTCGAGACCGCCTCGGGCGTGCCGTCGTGCTGCACGACGTAGACGAAGTCGGTCATCGGCTCCGTACCGTCGGCAAACTCGGTCCTGATCCGGTAGGCGCCGGACAGCTCCAGCGGCTGCACGTCGAGGATGATGTTGTCCGCCTCGGGGGGCGCCTCGCAGTCGGACAGCGCGGCGTTGACGTCGTCCACGTAGCCTGACGCCGCCTCGACGGTGTCGAGCACCCGGACCCGCTGCGTCCCGAAGGCTGAACCGTCTGACCAGATCCCCATGATGCCGAAGGTGCCTTCGTCGGGACCGCCCCACATCACATCGTCGGGGTCGCAGTCGAACAACGTGGTGCCCTCGACCTCGCCCAGCGCCGACTCGGTGGGCGAACCACCGGTGAACACGTCAGAGGACCAGAGGGCGGGTGGGACGAACAGAGACAGGTCCGGGATCGATGCCTCAGACGTGAACAGGTCTACGCGGTCGACGGGTGCGGCCTCGGTGCTGTCCTCTGACACCTCGTCCGGCGGCTGCTCCGTGGTGGCCTCCTGGTCGCGTTCGGTGGTCACGGTGCTGTTGTCGGCCGGCGCGGTGCTGGGGGCGTCGTCCAGTGCCTGGAAGCCGAACCACGACAGTCCGAGTACGGCTGCCGCACCGGCGGCAATCCCGGCGATCGCACGGTGGCGCTGACGGGATGCGCGACGCATCACGAAACGGACGTCGGGGATCCCGGCAGCGTCGACGTCGTGGCGGAGCGAGCCCAGAGCGGCGCGCAGCCGGGCGTCCTGGTCCTTGGTCCAGTCCTGGAACTCCTGCTCCTCAGGCATGGTCGTTCTCCTTGATCTCAAGCGCCTCTGCGAGCTGGCGTCGCCCGCGGTGGAGGTGGGACTTGACGGTGCCGACGGCAGCCCCGGTCTCCCGGGCGATCTGCTCGACGGGCATGTCCGCGATGTAGTGCAGCGCGACCGACTCGCGGATCGGCTCGCTGAGTGTCTGCAGCGCCGCCAGCACGGCGACCCGGTCCAGACCCGGTCCGTCGGTCGGTGCCACGGCCCCGTGCCTGACGTAGGCACGGTCCCGGGCCTGCTCCCTGCGCCACGCCGAGATCGCCACCCGCCGGGCGACCGTACGCACCCAGGCGAGCGGCTCGTCATACTCGCTGATCGTCGCCCAGCGCTGCCACGCCCTGGCGAACGCCTCCTGGGTGCTGTCCTGGGCGATGGTCATGTCCCCGGTGGTCGCGTAGACCAGATGGACCACCCGCGGTGCCGTGGCGCGATAGAACTCCTCGAAGTCCTGTTGCGCTGCCGCCGTGCTCATGGTCCTCCTCCGCGTGGTGGCGTCATCACCACGCTTCCTCACCGTGGCACATACCTCCACACGTCCGTCACACTCGGAAGGTTGCACCGCGACCAAACCGGTCGGGCCCAGGGCGAGAACTACGTAGACTGGGTGGCTGCTGGCCTCCGGCCGGCGAACCCGTCACCAACCCGAAGGAAGAACTGTGCTGCGCACGCACCAGGCCGGCTCGCTCCGAGCCGAGCACGCGAACGAGACCGTCACGCTGGCCGGCTGGGTGGCCCGCCGGCGTGATCACGGCGGAGTCGCGTTCCTGGACCTGCGGGACTCCTCGGGTGTCGTCCAGGTCGTTGTCCGCGACGAGGTGCTCGCCGAGGGCGGCGCGCACGAGCTGCGCAGCGAGTACGTCATCACGGTGACCGGCCAGGTCCGCACGCGCCCGGACGGCAACGTCAACCCCGACCTGCCCACGGGTGAGATCGAGGTCGTCGCCGCCGACCTGCAGGTGCTCTCCGAGTCGGAGCCGCTGCCGTTCCAGATCGACGAGCGGGTCAACGTCGGTGAGGAGGCGCGGCTGCGCCACCGTTACCTGGACCTGCGGCGTCCAGGCGCCAACGCGGCTGGACAAAACCTGCGGCTGCGGAGCAAGGTCAACGCCGCGGCGCGCAACCTGCTGGCCGAGCGCGACTTCGTAGAGATCGAGACCCCGACGCTGACCCGGTCCACGCCGGAGGGCGCCCGCGACTTCCTGGTGCCCGCGCGGCTGCAGCCGGGCAGCTGGTACGCCCTCCCGCAGAGCCCGCAGCTCTTCAAGCAGCTGTTGATGGTGGCGGGCATGGAGCGCTACTACCAGATCGCCCGCTGCTACCGGGACGAGGACTTCCGTGCCGACCGGCAGCCGGAGTTCACCCAGCTCGACATCGAGCTCAGCTTCGTGGACCAGGACGACGTCATCGAGCTCGGCGAGGCGGTCGCCAAGGCTGTCTGGCAGACCATCGGCGTCGACCTGCCCACCCCCTTCCCGCGGATGACCTACGCGGAGGCGATGGCGCGCTTCGGCACCGACAAGCCGGACCTGCGCTTCGGCAACGAGCTGGTGGAGTGCACCGACTACTTCGCGGAAACCCCTTTCCGGGTCTTCCAGGCGGAGTATGTCGGCGCGGTCGTCATGCCGGGCGGCGCCGACCAGCCGCGGCGCCAGTTCGACGCGTGGCAGGAGTGGGCCAAGCAGCGCGGCGCGAAGGGCCTGGCCTATGTCACGGTCGCCGAGGACGGCACTCTGGGTGGTCCGGTCGCCAAGAACCTGTCCGACGCGGAGCGCGAGGGGCTGGCCGCCCACGTCGGGGCCTCTCCCGGTGACGCGGTGTTCTTCGCCGCCGGCGCCACGAAGCCGTCGCGCGCGCTGCTCGGTGCAGCACGTCTGGAGATCGGTCATCGCGGTGGCCTGATCGACGAGTCGGCCTGGTCGCTGCTGTGGGTGGTGGACGCGCCGCTGTTCGAGCCGACCAGCGAGGCGGTCGCCTCCGGTGACGTGGCCGTCGGCGGCGGCGCCTGGACCGCGGTCCACCACGCCTTCACCGCTCCCCAGGAGCAGTTCCTGGACTCGATGGAGGAGGACCCGGGTGCCGTGTTGGCCTACGCCTACGACCTCGTTTGCAACGGCAACGAGATCGGCGGCGGCTCGATCCGTATCCACCGCCGCGACGTGCAGGAGCGGGTCTTCGCCATCATGGGGCTGTCCGCGGACGAGGCGGAGGAGAAGTTCGGCTTCCTCCTGGAGGCGTTCAAGTTCGGCGCCCCGCCCCACGGCGGCATTGCCTTCGGCTGGGACCGCATCGTGGCGCTGCTGGCCGGGACCGACTCGATCCGCGACGTCATCGCGTTCCCGAAGTCCGGTGGCGGCTTCGACCCGCTGACCGAGGCGCCGGCACCGATCACGCCGCAGCAGCGCAAGGAGGCTGGGGTGGACGCCAAGCCGGAGCCGAAGGCACCGGCCCCTCAGGGGGCTGAGGAGGTCAACCCGCGGCACAGCTGACGGGTCAGGCCCGGTCACGTGTGGGTAGGTCAAGCACACCTCCGAGCCGAGTCATGGCCCTAGCGTGACTCCCGCACCCGCGTGCGACAACAGCCCGGGGCATCGCGTCGACGGCTCCGTCAGCAGCTCGAAGTGCCACCACTGGTTGGCGTAGCGGCGGAAGGGACCGTATCGCCAGCCCTCGACGGCCAGCCAGTCTGCACCCTCGGCGCCGACGTCGATCGCCTCGCCGGAGATGTGGCGGACTCCTCCGCGCTCCCACCAGCGGGAACACGAGAGTCTTGAGATTGCTGCGGTGGCTAGGCTGCAGAGGTGACCGCGGAACGCGCTGATGTCGTGATCGTCGGGTCTGGGCCGAACGGTCTGGCCGCTGCCGTCGTCCTGGCGCGCGCAGGGCTGGAGGTCACGGTCCTCGAGGGCCAGTCCACGCCCGGAGGTGGCGTTCGGACGCTTCCCCTTGCGACGCCCGAGGTCGAGGAGACGGCGGGGCTGCTGCGCGACGTCTGCGCTGCGATTCCGGCGGCTGCACCGACCTCGCCGTTCTTCGCCGAGTTCGACCTGGCGGCCAGGGGCGTGGAGCTCATCACCCCGGAGGTCTCCTACGGGCAGCCCCTGGACGGTGGCCGTGCCGGCGTCGCCTACCGCGACCTCGACCGAACGGTCGACCGTCTCGGCACGGACGGTCACCGGTGGCGACGCCTGCTGGGTCCGCTGACGGCATACGCGTCAGAGGTTGCCGCGATCTCCCTGTCGGACAAGAGATCCGTTCCCCAGGGGCACCCCCTGCGCCTCGCGCGCGCTGCCGGGGCCTTCGGGGTGAGCACCGCCCTGCTGGCTCGCTCGTGGGGCGATTCCTACTGGTCGACCGAAGAGGCGCGCAGTCTCATCGGGGGCGTCTCGGCGCACACGATCTCGGCCTTGCCCTCGTTAGCTGCAGCCGGCACCGCCAGCTATCTCGGGGCCCTCGCGCACAGCGTCCAGGGATGGCCGCTGGTGCGTGGCGGCATCGGGCAGATCACCCGTGCGCTGGTCGACGACCTCGAGAGGTATGGCGGCCGCATCATCACCGACCACCCCGTGCGGACCCCGAAGGACCTGCCGCCGGCACGCGTGCATCTTCTCGACACGCACGCCAGGGTGGCGGCGGAGCTGCTGGCCGAGCCCTACCGCTCACGGCTGCGTCGGCTGCCGCTGGGTGGGGGAGTGTGCAAGCTCGACTATGTGCTCAGCGGCCCGGTCCCGTGGGCTGAGGCGGAGCTCGCTCGGGCAGGCACCGTGCACGTTGCGGGGACGCTGGCGGACATGCGGGACGCAGAGGCTCAGGTCGCCGCGGGTCGCCACGCGGAGCGTCCCGTCGTGCTGGTCAGCGACCCTGCCCAGCACGACGCCTCACGCCTGGGCAACGGCGGGCTGCGACCGGTCTGGACGTATGCGCACGTGCCGGCGGGGTCGACGCTGGACGTCCGCGAGGCTGTCGAGCGGCAGCTCGAACGGTTCGCTCCGGGCTTCCGTGACCTCGTCGTCGGTTGCCTGGTGACGCCAGCCTCGGAGATGGCGGAGCACAACGCGGCCTACCCGGCTGGTGACATTGCCGGAGGGTTGGTCAGCATGTGGCGGATGGTGGCCCGGCCGACAGCCCGTCTGGATCCGTATGCCGTGGCCCCAGGGGTGTATCTCTGCTCACAGTCGACGCCTCCGGGGCCGGGGGTCCACGGCATGGCGGGAGTGCACGCAGCCCGCCGGGTCTTGCGGAGAGAGTTCGGCATCTCGCAGATAGCGCCGCTGTCGCCCCGATAACAACGCAGAACCTGCGGAGGGCCTCGTCATGCCTCGCCATAGGGGCGGAGGTTCTTCGGTCTATGACATTTGACAGATGTCAGGACAACCATTTCTAATGAGTGCAGCCGGGCAGTCCTGAGCCGGCCGGACCGCCTCATCCTGAGCGGCCACAAGCCCCATCACGTTGGAGATCCCATGAGCAGCCACGCTGTGTGCACTGTCCCGGCTCGTCCGTCTGGGCGCCGCGACATGTGCCACGTCATGTGCTCCGGGACGATGTGTCGCGCGATGTCCTCCCGCACGAGGGTCCGCTTCTGCTCCTGACGCAGCGGAGCCTGCGTAGCGCAGCCACACCGCACCACCTGCCCAGAGGTCTCACGTGACCGTCTGAGGTCCCCACATCCTCATGCCGCGCCAGCGTCGTCGCGGCGTTCACAGCAGCTTTCGCTGCCCACCCGGCGTGCTCCGAGCTGGACACACGTCATCCCCGCCCTGAGAGGTAGCCCCGCCATGTCCGACCGCACCACCGAACCCGCCGCCCCCGTCCTTCCCGTGAAGCCCAAGCGCAGCGCGACCCCGCTGATTGCCGGCGGTCTCGTCTTCGCTGCCGCCCTCGTTGCCGGGGGATGGGCACTCCTCGGTAGCGACGAGGAGGCTGACGTCATCCGCATCGGTACGACCGAGGCGTCGCAGCCCCACTGGCAGATCCTGACCGAGAAGGCAGCCGAGGAGGGCATCACGCTGGAGATGGTCAACTTCAGCGAGTACACGCTGCCCAACCCGGCGCTGGCCGAGGGGGAGATCGACCTCAACTCGTTCCAGCACCTGCTGTATCTCGCTGACCACAACAACAACACCGGCGACGACCTGCGCCCGATCGGGTCCACGATTGTCGTGCCGCTCCCGCTCTACTCCGAGAAGTACTCGTCGCTGGATGAGTTCGTCAAGGGTGACCAGGTCGCGATCCCGAACGACGCCACGAACCAGGCTCGGGCGCTGTTCGTACTCGAGGGGGCTGGTCTGATCACCTTCACCGGAGACCCGAAGTCGCCCACTCCCGACGACGTCGACGAGGAGGCCTCCACCGTCGTAGTCCGTCCCGTCGAGGCGAGCCAGACGGCCGGTCTGATCAAGGACGCCGACGTTGCCGGTGTGATCACCAACAACAACTTCGCCACCGATGCCGGCTTCGACCTCGATGGCTACCTCTACGCCGACGACCCGGAGTCGACCGGTGCGCAGCCCTACATCAACATCTTCGCCGCGCGTCCGGGTGACGTGGACAACGAGACCTACCTCAAGATCGTCGAGCTCTACCACGAGCCCGAGGTGCTCGAGTCAGTTGTCAAGTCCTCGGGTGGCACCGCGGTCATCGTCGAGGGCTACGACGCCGAGCGACTGCACGGCGTGCTTGACGACGTAGAGGCAAACCTGCAGGCGAGCCACTGACGCTTGCGAGGATGCTCGGACTGTGCACCGTGGCATCACCAGGCGGGGCGGGTCGAAGCGGCCCGTCCCGCCCGTGTTTAGCACCGCCGCACCACAGCGACTCGAGGCGAGAGCCGCCCAAACCGGCCCCAGACGCCGAAGGTCGTGTCGTCATAGGCCGGCTCATCAGAAAGGAAGGACCGTGTCCTCGATCATCGAGTTCCGCGATGTCACCAAGGTGTTCAGCGGACGCCGCAGCACGGTGACGGCAGTGGACCACGTGAGCTTTTCCGTCGAGGAGGGCGAGATCTTCGCCGTCATCGGCTACTCAGGGGCGGGCAAGAGCACTCTCGTGCGGCTGATCAACGGTCTGGAGCGCGTCACGTCGGGCGAGCTGATCGTCGACGGCCAGGACGTGGTGACGATGTCCGAGTCGCAGATGGAGCGCAAGCGCCGCGACGTGGGCATGATCTTCCAGCAGTTCAACCTCTTCCGGTCGCGGACGGTCGCGGGCAATGTCGCCTTCCCTCTGAAGGTCGCCGGGTGGCCGAGAGCAGAGCGCGAGGCCCGGGTGGCGGAGCTTCTCGACTTCGTGGGTCTCCTCGACCGAGCCCACTCCTACCCGGACCAGCTCTCGGGAGGACAGAAGCAGCGCGTCGGGATCGCGCGAGCGCTGGCTGCGCGGCCCAAGATCCTGCTCGCCGATGAGTCCACGAGCGCCCTGGACCCCGAAACGACCCAGGACGTCCTGCGCCTCCTCAAGCAGGTCAACAGGGAGATCGGTGTCACGGTGGTGGTCATCACTCACGAGCTGGAGATCGTCCGTGCCATCGCTGACCGTGTCGCGATCCTCGAGAACGGGAAGGTCGCTGAGATGGGGACGGTCTTCGAGACCTTCACGAACCCGCGGTCAGACGTCGGCCGCAAGTTCGTGTCCACCGTCATCCACGACCAGCCGAGGGGTGATGACCTGGCGCGGATCCGATCGACCCACCCCGGCCGGATCGTCACGGCAACGATCCGCGATGGCTCGCGTCTGGGCGCTGTGCTGGCTGGTGCAGGCGCCAAGGACGTCAGCTTTGAGATCGTCTATGGCGGCATCGGCACCCTGCAGTCGCGGTCTTTCGGCTCGCTCACCCTGGAGCTGAGCGGCCCGGCCGCGGCCGTGGACGAGGTGGTCGCTGACCTGCGCGGGGTCACGGAGATCGAGGAGGTCGCCTGATGAACGAAGGGTTCGAGTGGAGCGAGCACGGCTCGAAGCTGATCGAGGCCACGGGGCAGACGCTTTACATGGTCTCCGCGACCCTCGTCATCGGTGGTGTTCTCGGTCTCGCGGTCGGCACGGGGCTGTACATCACCCGCCACGGCGGGTTGGTGCAGAACAAGTGGGTCTTTGCGATCGTCAACCTGGTGGTCAACATCTTCCGACCGATCCCGTTCCTGATCCTGCTGTTCGCGGTGGCCCCGATGACCGTGGCGCTCGTCGGGACCCGCCTGGGCAGCACCGCGATGATCGTCCCGATGTCGGTCGCGGCGACGTTCGGTGTCTCTCGGATCGTTGAGCAGAACCTGGTGGCGATCGACCGCGGAGTCATC
This sequence comes from Ornithinicoccus sp., assembly GCA_035303365.1. Classification (GTDB taxonomy): domain Bacteria; phylum Actinomycetota; class Actinomycetes; order Actinomycetales; family Dermatophilaceae; genus Ornithinicoccus. Next base: position 1,015 of record DATGRS010000196.1, on the reverse strand, counting down.
GAGGCTGCCCGCGCCACGGGTGCGTCCCGGTGGCGCATCATCACCACACTGCTGGTGCCGGAGGCGCTGGGCCCGTTGATCCTGGGTTACACCTTCGTCTGCATCGCCGTTGTCGACATGTCCGCGCTCGCCGGGACTCTGGATGGCGGTGGCCTGGGGGCATTCGCGCTGGACTACGGCTACAAACGGTGGAACTTCGGCGTGGTGTGGGTGACCGTGATCGTCATCATCGTTCTGGTGCAGCTGGCGCAGGCTCTCGGTAACCGACTGTCCCGCAAGGCGATGCACCACCACTGACAGCTTTGCTTCAGAAGGGCGGCGTCGCGTCCGGGTCCTCGTTCCACGGGCTGGCGGGTCCGGTGTCCTCTCCATCGCGGGCTTCGTCTTGTGCGTCGCGGGCTCCATCGTCCTGGCGATCGACGGTCGCGTCGTGCCGGGACGCCTCGGTCTGAGCCGTGTCCGGGTCAGGCCGGTAGCGGCGCTGCCCGTGGTTGTCGGTGTGGGTGAGGATGACTTGGTCCCATCCGGCAAATGGGGAGTCCCAGTCGAGGCTGTCGTCGTCGGCCTCCAGGGTGCCCTGCGGTGGCCGGTAGGACAGGGCCTGGTAGATCGCAGCGTCGACAGCGGTGGATGGGTCGACGCCTTCACCGATGGCTTCGTCGATGGCGGCCGTGGCGGCGGTGAGGAGCCTGGTGTACTGGTTGTAGTCGTGCGCCTTGGTCCGGTAGACCCGGCCGAGCAAGGTGGTCCAGGTGACGTCACGGTTGGCGTCGATGACCGCATCCCACGCCTTCTTGGTCTTCTGGTCGTGGTGCGGTTCGCACGCGGCCTGCCCGTTGGCTTCGCAGGTGTGCCCACCCTGCGTCCCGTACTCCTGGACGTGATCAAGCTGGGACCGGGACGCCGGCCGCAGGCAACCAGGGGCACGGCAGAACACGTCGGCGGCCATGATCTGTTCTCGCATTGGTTTGTCGAACCGGTATGCCTGGATCGAGCGGTCCACACACCGGCCGGT
>DATGRS010000195.1:0-4783 GCA_035303365.1 Ornithinicoccus sp. | reverse complement strand
CCGGGCACCACGTTGTTCACCAGGTCGTCGATGTCGTCCTGGATCGGGGCCAGGATGTCCTCGACCGTCGCCTGCACCGGGGCGGTCCAGTCCGAGGCGTTGCCGGACCGGTCGAACGCCCGGAACCGGGCATACACCGTGGTCTCCGCGGCGTAGTCAGTGACCGGGGCGAACTGGCCCGCCGAGCGGCGCACGTCATGCACCTGCGAATCCGCCAGGTCGCCCGGGGTGCTCGCGGACGTGGAGACGTGACACTGAATCTTGGCGAAGTCCCGCGGCATCGGGTTGCCGTCCTTGTCCAGCCCGTCCCACACCGGGATCGGTATGCCCAGGTGGTCGGACCACGTCGGAGCGGACGGCACCGGCGGAGGGACGGTGTCGTCGGCCACCACGATGGTCTTGGTCTCCGACCAATCACCGGGGGTGGTGGCGTACCGGCCACGGGCGCGCACCTTGATCTGCCACTCCGACCCGACGTCGTAGGGGGACAGGTCGGCGTCGGTGTCCGGGTGCGCCGTCGCGGTCGCCCGCGACCACGGGGCGCCGAGCACGTTCGGCCGGTGCCACACCTCGTAGGCGGACACCTCCAGCGGGCCGCCGCCGTCCGCGGCGGTGGCGGTGGTGACCTCACCCCACTGCGCGTGGATGATGCCGCGGGCCGCACCGTCGGAGTCGATGTAGGTGGAGGACGACACCACCAGCGACGACGGTGCCGCCGGCTGCCGCTTGTCCTGCCCCTCGGGGACCGGGCGCACCGTGGACCCACCCGACGCCGAACCGGCCGGCAGGCCCAGGGCGCGCTTGGCCCGGCGCAGGTCCGCGTCGAGGAAGACATCGTTCAGCACGAGCGCGACCGTGGTGCGCTCACCGTCGTCGCGGACCTGCACCTCCTGCACCCGCAGTTTCTCCAGCCCCTCAGCGCCCGGGGCGGTGACCCAGTGGCCCGGCCCGTAGTCGTACAAGGGCAGGTAGCTTCCCTCCGGCAGGGCCTCGGTCAGCTCACGGGTGTACTGCCCCCGCACCCGCCCGGACCGGGCGAGCTCTGCCTGCAGGTAGGACAGTGCGGTGCCCTCGTCGGTGATGCTGGAGTTGGAGTAGGCACCCTCCCAGGCCCCCCACGGGGCGGGGGCGGCCTCATCGTCCTCGAGCAGGCGCAGCGGCGGTTGCCGGTTGCCGTTGCCATCCTCAGCCTGCCCGCCCTCGAACCCGATACGGGAGATCAGGTCGGCGATCGACTCCCGCGACGGCGCGGAGACGACATGGGAGCCCTCGTGCAGGACGATCACCGAGGAAGAGTCGACCCCGAGCGCCGTGTCGGGGTTGTACAGCGCCAGGTCCCGCCCGATCGTGGTCCAGTCGCACAGGCCCGCGGCGGCCAGGGACTCCACCATCACGTCCAGGCTCTGCAGGTGCTCGAAGAAGAACGTCTTGGTCTGTGCCCACGGCACCGACATCGAGTCGACGCTCTCGTCGAAGTCCCGCGCCCAGGCGCGTGAGCCTTCCCGCTCCTCGTACTCGTTCAGGATCGTGTCGACCACCGCGCCGGGGGTGGCCGTGTAGAACGGCCGCTTGCCCGCCTGGGAGTGATCCTCGGGCAGCAGCACCGTGGTGTTCAGGGAACGAACCTTGGCCAGCATCCACCCCATCGACTGGGCGGACAGCTTCACCACCGCCAGCCCGTCGTCCTGGGTGTCGAACTCCCGCTCGGTCACTATGTACCGTGCCCCGGCCGGCTCCCACCATTCCGAACCGGTCCACACCTCCAGGGCGATCTCAGTGCCCTGGATCAGCGGGCGCGTCACCACCGTGCCCTGCGCCGCGTGCGCGGAGTAGGACAGGCTCAGTGTGCCCACGTCGTTGTACCGGACCACCGCATCGAACGACAGGTGCTCGGGCATCGGCCCGATCCGGTCCCCGTCAGCCTCGTAAGCCACCAGCCGGGCGGCGAACGTGCGCGGCCGCGGGGTCGGGACGTCGACCTGGGCCGGGTCGATGAACCCGGGCCAGGTGGTGCCCGGGTAGAACAGGCCCGGGAACGCGGAGAAGACGCTCACAGCCACGCCCTCCTCGCCCGGATCACGCACGACCCGCCGGTGGTGGTCAGCTGGACCTGGCGCACGATCACCCCAGCGACCTCACCGGTGTACGGCCACAGCTGCAACGGCCCGGCGCCGGCGTAGTCCAACCCCCCGGAGGCCCCCACCGACCCGGTGCTGCCGTCCCACGCCGTGTCCGACGCCGAGTGCCAGGCGGCCATCCGGGCCGGGTCCAGGTACAGGTAACGGTCGCTGGTGACGCCGGAGCCGATCCACTCCAGCTGCGTGCCGGAAACCACGTCAAGGACGGTCACGTGCGTGGTCGGGCCGGTGAACCTCACCACCGCGTCCCGGATCGGCGCCGTACCCGCGAGCTGCGTCAACTCGTGCGTGCCCGCACTGAGCTCCCCGGTGGTGGTGTACTCCACGTCGCGCAGGAACGGGTCAGTGAGGGAGAGGATCGCGGAGACACGCATCAGCCTGCCCGCTGTGAAATCGGTCGGCTCAGTCAGGGACACCAACTCAGCAGGTGCCTCCGTCACCACGCCCGCCGCCTCGTGCTGGTAGACCAGGCCGGGCACGGACAGGACCCCGACGAGGTCCCTATAGGCATCCTCCAACCCTGCCTGCGTGTCTGCCATGAGCAGCCAGGTCAGCGACACCGATGCCTCCTCGTAGACCGGCAGCCGGCCGGTTGGCGCCGACCCGTGCCGGCCGCCGATCACCAGCGGGGCGCGGCGCACCGTCCTCGCCACGCGAGCTGACGTGCCGTTCTCCTGCAGCGACCACCCGCGCTCGGGGTTGTGCAGGTCGATCCCGTTGACGCGCTTGGTGATCGGGTGCGCCACCTCAGTACCTCCCTGCTGCAGCTTGGTGCTGGGACGCCCGCTGCACCGTCCTAGACGTCGGCTCGGCCTGCGGGTAGACGTTGGTGATGTTGAAGGTGGGGCCAGCGGAAGCAACCGCGGGCACCTGAGTCGTAGCCGACGGCATCGCCGGGGCCCACGGGGTGCCACCGTCCGCCAACCCCAGCGCCGCCCGCAACGCGCTACGGCTGAACCGACCCGAGTTGATCGCGTACATCGCGTCCACGCCGGCCTTCTTGACCGCCGCGGCGCGGGTCACGAACTCGTCACGCGACAACCTCGCCGGCACGAGGTCATCCGTCGGGCCACCCGGCCCCTGGATCAAACCGGCGCGGCGCGGCCACCCACCGCCGGCGAAGCCGAGGACGTCGCGCATGTAGCCGCCCGTGGCGACCCCGACATGGTCTAGGTAGCGGCCGGGGCGGCGGCCACGCTCGGCCCAGTTGACCGTGACCGTGACCGTCTTGCCCTTGACCCCGTCGATAGTCCTCTGGAGGGTCTGCACGTTCGCGGTTGCGGCCTCGACCCCGCCGACGGTGACGTTGACGTGCTTGGACGGGATTCGCTCGATCGACGCGGACAGGGTGTTGACGTTCTCGTCGGTCAGGCCCAGCTGGTCGGCCAGTTCGTTCGCCTCGGCCTTGGTGTAGCCCATCTGCAGGGCGCCCTTGATGAACGCCTCACGGGCGAGTTCCATGTCCTTCTTCACCTGGAACAGGGAGTCACCGTTGGCGAGATTCGCCTCGGCCGTGGCCAGCGCCTGCTTTGCGAGGTCGAGCAACGCCTGCCGGTTGTTACGGCCCGCCTCCGTGGACAGGTCGGTGTTCTCGCCGTTCTCCTTGATCGTCGCGTTCAGGTCGGCGAGGGCCTTCTGCCAGTCGATCGCGGCCTGCTCGGCGTTGAAGGCGTTGTCCACCATCTTCAGCAGCGATGCGACCAGCCGCTCGTGCGACGCGGCGGCTTCCTCCGCTGCCTCCTGCAGCAGGTTCGTCTCGTTCGTCAGGTCCTGCTCGGCCTGGTAGGCCTCGACCAGGGCGCCGGCCATCTCTCCGAGCCTGCCCTCGATGTCGAGCAGCGGAGTCGGCATCTGACCCAGGGCGAGGTTCAGCAGGTTCTGCTCGTTGGCGGCAATCCCAGCCTGAGTGGCGAGGTTCACCAGGAAACTCTCGTACTCGGGGAACGCCTCGAGCACCTGGTCGATGCTGTAGCCCTGCGCGGACGCCTGCTCCCAGAACGCACGGAAAGCAGTGGCGGCGGCCTGCGTGTTGCCGCTCTGGGCGAGCTGGGCGACAGCCTGGTCGATCTCGGCCATCGACTCAACCAGTCGCTCACTGGCGGTGGTCACACCGGGCATCCAGCCGGTGAGGGTGTCCCCGAACCGGTTGGCTTTGTCGAGGAAGTCGTCGCTGAACGCGTCGTCCATCGCCTCACCGAACCGTTCCAGCACCTCGGCACCGGTGATGCCGTCGGACTCCCAGAACAGGGCGAAGCTGTGCAGCTTCTGCGTGGCGAAGTCCGCAGACTCGCCCATCGTGGTGAACATGTTGGCGAGCCGGTCGGCGTCGTCGCTGCTGTAGATGATGTTGCGCAGTCCGTCACCGATCTCGCCGAGCAGGACGGCCACGCCGGCGTATGCGGCGACGCGGGCCAACCCCTTACCGACCTTCGTCAGGCCGGTCTGAGCCATCTCACCGGCCCGACCCATCCGGCTCAGGGCGTCCCACGTCTCGATCGCCCGGGGCGCCAGCAGTAGGAACCCGCCGGCGGCGAGGGCGGCGGGACCAGCGACCAACCCCAGCGCGACCGCGGTGTCACGGATCGGGGTAGGTAGGTCCTCAAACCACCGCAGCGCGTCGGCGATGCTGTTCAGCCCGTCGACCA
>DATGRS010000194.1:0-3440 GCA_035303365.1 Ornithinicoccus sp. | reverse complement strand
GTGGCCGGACTGGACGACCAGATCTACAACCGCCTCCTCAAGGAGCGGATCATCTTCCTCGGCTCGGACGTGCGGGACGACAACGCCAACGCGATCTGCGCCCAGTTGCTCCTGCTGGCCGCGGAGGACCCCGACAAGGACATCTGGCTCTACATCAACTCCCCGGGTGGTTCGGTGAGCGCCGGCATGGCGATCTACGACACCATGCAGTGGGTCCCGTGCGACGTGGCCACCGTCGCGATGGGCCTGGCGGCGTCGATGGGCCAATTCCTGCTCTCGGCCGGCACCCCCGGCAAGCGCTACGCCACGCCCCACGCCAAGGTGATGATGCACCAGCCGTCCGGCGGCATCGGTGGCACGGCCAGTGACATCAAGATCCAGGCGGAGCAGATGCTGCACACCAAGCGCGAGATGGCGGCGCTGATCGCCGAGCACACCGGGCAGTCGGTGGAGCAGATCGAGGCGGACTCCGACCGCGACCGCTGGTTCACCGCGCAGGAGGCCAAGGAGTACGGCTTCGTGGACCACGTCTACGAGCGTTCCGACGACGCGGGCGCCAAGGCCTGAGCCGGACCCGACGAGAGACGAGAGAGAGCAGACCATGACTCAGACCCCGTATGCCGGAGGGTCGGCCTGGGCAGGCGCCCCTACCAGCCGCTACATCCTGCCGCAGTTCGAGGAGCGCACCTCCTACGGCACCAAGCGCCAGGACCCCTACACCAAGCTGTTCGAGGACCGCATCATCTTCCTGGGTGTCCAGGTCGACGACGCCTCCGCGGACGACATCATCGCCCAGCTCATCGTGCTGGAGAGCCAGGACCCCGACCGGGACATCCTGATGTACATCAACTCTCCCGGCGGCTCGTTCACCGCGCTCACCGCGATCTACGACACGATGCAGTACATCAAGCCCGACGTGCAGACGTTCGTCATCGGGCAGGCCGCGTCGGCCGCGGCGGTGCTGCTGGCCGCCGGTGCCCCCGGCAAGCGGTTCGCCCTGCCGAACGCCCGCGTGCTGATCCATCAGCCCGCGCTCGCCGGTGGTGACTACGGCCAGGCCTCTGACATCGAGATCCAGGCCAACGAGGTGCTGCGCATGCGCGCCTGGTTGGAGGAGACCTGGGCCAAGCACTCGGGCAAGAGCGCGGAGCAGGTCCGCAAGGACATCGAGCGGGACAAGATCCTGACGGCCGCGGAGGCCAAGGACTACGGCCTGGTCGACCAGGTGCTCGAGTCGCGCAAGGGCTCCGCCGCCCTCTGAGTTGCTGCTCGCCGCCGGGGCGTATGCCGCGTGCCGGGGGCGCTGCGCGGTTCAGTCCCCGGGGGCCAGGTGCCGCAGTACGGAGCGGGCCAGTTCGGCAACGGACTGGCCCGCTTCGTCGTGTCCGGGACGGTCTGCCACCGATCCGTGGGAGGTCACCGGCAGGTTGCCGGCCAGGGCCAGAGTCGCGAAGCCGTGGGTGAGGCTCCAGGCCGCCAGGGCCAGCGGGTTGGTCCGGGGTGCTCCCTCGGCCGTGTGCCCGGAGAAGTCAGCCACCCCCAGCATCAGCTCGGACGCCAGGCCGGCGAGCGATTCCTGGAGGGCCGGGTCGGCCTCGTCCACCAGGTCCGGGCGGAACATCACCTGGAAGTGTGCCGGGTGCGCCAGCGCCCACTCGATGTAGGCGACGCCGGTCTCCAGGAACCCCTCGGGTCGGGCGCGGTCGACCGCACGCAGGGCGTCCGTCATACCGGCATAGCCCTCCGCCGCGAGGGCGGTCAGCAGCCCCCGCCGGTCCCCGAAGTGGTGACGGAACGCGGTGTGGCTCACCTCAGTTGCCCGGGCCAGCGAACGGATGCTGAGCCGGTCGACCCCACCGGCCTCGATGGCCTCGGCAGCCGCCGCGAGCATCGCCCGGCGTAGGTCTCCGTGGTGATAGCGCATGGCGGCTATCTTACCGTTGGAAATTTCCCTGTACGTCCTGTAGTCTTTCCAGTGGAAAGATTGGTCGCAACGGTGACCTCGCCGGACGTCTGGAGCGGTTCGGCGCCCGTCTCGTCTACAGCTCTTCACGGAGGGGAGTGGATCATGGTGAATGCGCAAGTCCTGGGCGCCGAGGTCGCACAGACCGGTGGCATCGTCCTGCTGACCGTCGTCGCGATAGCCTACGGCGGCACCTTCCTGCTGCGGGTCGTCCGTGGGTCGGTCCCGACCAACGACCTGCAGAAGTCGTTCTTCCGGGCAGGGCACGCTCACGCCGGCGTGCTGGTCATCCTCGGGCTGGTGGCCGGCCTGTACGTCGACCTCGCCGGCGTGGCCGCCCCCTGGCGCTCGCTGTCCCTGGGCATCCTGCTGGCGGCGATCCTGATGCCCGCCGGCTTCTTCCTCTCGGTCATCGGGCGTGACCCGCAACGGCCGAACCGGCTCGTCTGGCTGCTCTGGCTCGGCGCCGCCAGCCTGGCCGTCGGGGTCGTGAGCGCCGGGGTAGGACTGCTCCTGGTGTGACACCGGCCACGACCCTGCTGGTCAGCGCGGTACCCGTAGGTTGCAGACTGATAACAATTGCCCAATTGTCGACAATCAGCCGGCAAGTGGTTGTGGAGCGTATCTCCGCAGGTCAGCGGGCTGGGGCCAGCCTCGCAGTGCTCTGGAGCGGCGCGCCGGGGCGGGCGACGCGGTTGTGGTCACCGTGCTACTTCCCTACGTTGGTTGACCAATCCCAGTCCCCAAGGGGCGACGTCTCACCGTGCTACGTGTCGCACGGCTGGCAGGCAACAGCCTCGTCCAATTGAAAGGACCCCAGTATGAGCAGTTCCAGGACTCGCGGGAGCGCCATCGCCGCTGCCGTGGCCATCGGCGCGCTGACCCTCGCCGCGTGCGGCGACGGCGACGACGGCGACAACGGTGACGGTGAGGGCGCCAGCGCCGAGGAGGGCGGCACCCTCGCCGAGATCCAGGAGGAGGGCACCGTCACGGTCGGCATCGCCGGCGAGGAGCCCTACAGCTACACGGACGAGGACGGCGAGCTCACGGGCGCGACCATCGCCATCCACCGCGAGGTGTTCGGCAACCTCGGTATCGACGACGTCGAGGGCGTCCTGGTCGAGTGGGACGCGCTGATCCCCGGGCTGAATGCCGGTCGGTTCGACGTCATCAGCGCCGGTATGTCGATCCTGCCGGAGCGGTGCGAGCAGGCGGCCTTCGGTGACCCGGAGATCATGTACACCACGGCTCTGCTGGTCCCGGAGGGCAACCCCAACGACCTGCACAACATGCAGGACATCGCGGAGGCCTCCGACGTGACGTTCGCGGCGATGAGTGGCGCGATCGAGCAGGGGTATGCCGACAAGCTCGGCATCGAGACGATGATCGTCAACTCCCCGCAGGACGGCCTTGACGCCGTGGTGAGCGGTCGGGCCGACGTCTATGCGCTGACCGGCATCTCGCTGCGCGCGATGGC
>DATGRS010000193.1:0-3857 GCA_035303365.1 Ornithinicoccus sp. | reverse complement strand
GCCACTTATCCCCAAGTTATCCACAGGCTGGGGATAACTACACGGGTGTTATTCACAGGCCGCGGACGCGCCGCTCGTGCATTCGGGTGCAGGCAACAACCCCTCCCAACGCCCGCCTGAGAAGGGGGCGCTCAGCCCCAGAACCCAGCCCTCAGCCCGAGAACCCAGCCCTCAGCCCCAGAACCCAGCCCTCAGCCCCAGAACCGGGCCCTCAGCGCGAGAACCCGGCCCTCAGCCCCAGGCGATTCATCGGGTTAGGCGACCCCTTCTCGGGACGGGCGACACCTTCTCGGGTCGGGCGAACTCCACGAGTCGCATGGTCTCTGGGGGCCGCCCGTGTCTGTCCCGTGAGCCGCTGAGCCCGACGACAGTGGGCGGCAGCCACCGGGGTGGCTGCCGCCCACTGCTCTCGGCGGTTGTGGTCCGCTCAGGGGAGGTCGGTCTCGCGATCGCTGGAGTCCTCAGCGTGTGCGGGGCGACTTCCCTCGACCTCGCTGTCGGTGGCAGCGTGCTTCCCGGTCGAGGTGCCGCTGTCGTCACCGAAGTCGGTGCCGAACCCCGAGGTGCTCGTGCTGCTCGAGCCCGGGATGTCGTCGTCGACGACCGGGGTGTCCGAGCCGAGCTGGTCGATCTCGTCCCCGGCGAGCATCCGGGCAGCGCCCGCTCCGCCGTCTGTCTCGCTCGTGGTGCCAGTGCTGCTGGAGCGGCTGCTCAGGCTGTCCGCGATCGGGGTGTCGGAAGCGTCTCCGGCTGCCCCGCCGGCGCCGACGGCGCCAGCGGCGGTGCCGCCTGTGGTGGCGCCACGTGTCGTGCTGGTCGTGCTGTCAGTGGTCGTGCTGGTGGTGCCGGTCCCAGCGCCCATCGTGGAACCTGTGGAGCTGTCACGAGTGGTCGCCGTCCCGCGGTCTGCCAGCGACGAGCGCACCTGGGTGTCCACGCCGGGAGCGCCACCCACCGGCGGGGTTGCCCACGGGTCGGTGGCCGGCTTCTTCTGCAGGTTGAGGTAGTAGGCGATTGCCGCGCCGGCCGCCGCGGCCAGGCCGAAGAGGATGAGGGCGCTGCCCTTCCGCTTCTTCTTCTTCGGTGCGCCGGTGACGGCCGCGATCGGCGCGTCCTGTCGCGCCAGCAGCTCGTCCTTGGTCTGCTGGACGCTGCCGAGCAGCTCAGAGATCTTGGGCAGCACGTCTTCCACGATCACGTCGCGCGCGTGGTCGACCTTGGGTGCGATCGAGCTCACGGCCTCCTGGCTGCGGGGGACGGCGCTGTCGATGCCGTGGTCAAGGCTGATGACCGCACGATCGCGAGCGTGGGTGGCCTTGTCCTTGGCCTGATGGCGGAAGTCGCTGCTGCGGTCCTTGGCCACCTCGGCGACCTCGGAGGCCTTCGGAGCGACCTTCTCGTCGAACGCCTCCTTGACAGCGGTCAGGACCCCGGCCATCGACCCGGCGCCCGCCGCGGCCTTTTCCTTGGCCTTGTCACGGACTTGCTCAGGCTTGCTCTTGCGCTGGAACACAAAGTCCTCCTCTGTAGTCGTGCATTGACCCCATCCTGCCTTGTGTCACTGGCAAGCTCCACCCGGGTGACCAGTCAGCGCTGGGCCGGACCGGCGCAGGCCGGCTCGTGGGGACGCCCGTGCGAGGATAAAGCCATGAACGTGACGCTGCAGACCAACAAGGGCGACATCAACCTGGTCCTCTTCCCGGACCACGCCCCCAAGACCGTGAAGAACTTCGTGGGCCTCGCCACCGGTGAGCAGGACTACCAGGACGATGCCGGGCGAAAGAACCCGGAGCCGTTCTACGACGGCCTCGTCTTCCACCGCGTGATCGACGGCTTCATGATCCAGGGCGGCTGCCCGATGGGTGAGGGCTTCGGTGGGCCGGGGTACACGTTCGACGACGAGATCCACCCCGACAAGAACTTCAACGAGCCCTACAAGCTGGCCATGGCCAACGCCGGCAAGCGCATGGGTCAGGGCACGAACGGCTCCCAGTTCTTCATCACCGTGGGGCCCACGCCGCACCTGATGGGCAAGCACACGATCTTTGGCGAGGTCGCGGACGAGCAGAGCCGGGCCGTCGTGGACACGATCGCCAAGGTGCGCACGGGACGCGGTGACAAGCCCGTCGACCCGGTCGTCATCGAGAAGGTCATCGTCAACGAGTGAGGCGTCCTCGATGACGACTCCAGCGGCTCCGGTCTGCCCACGGCACCCGGACCGCGTCTCGTACGTCTCCTGTCAGCGTTGCGAGCGACCGACCTGCCCGGAGTGTCAGCGACCGGCGGCCGTCGGCATCCAGTGCGTCGACTGCGTCAAGGAGCAGGCCCGCACGGTGCGCCGCCCGACCTCCCGGTTCGGCGCACCCACACGCACCGGGCGTCCACTGGTGACCATCACGCTCATCGCCATCTGCGTGCTCGTCTACATCGGTCAGCGTGCCGACGACCGTGTCACGCTCGAGCTGATGTTTGTGCCGCTGCTGGCCGAGACCGAGCCCTGGCGCTTCCTCACAGCCGCCTTCGCGCACTCGCCCAGCGGGATCATGCACATCCTGTTCAACATGTTCGCCCTGTGGATCACCGGTCAGTACCTCGAGCCCCTGCTCGGTCGGGTGAAGTTCCTGGCGCTCTTCCTGCTCAGTGCGGTCGGCGGATCGGTCGGATTCCTCCTGCTCGCGCAGCTGCCGGACCGCCTGGGCGAGCCCTCCGGGTGGACGACCCCGACCGTGGGTGCCTCCGGTGCGGTGTTCGGGCTGTTCGCTGCCGTCCTGGTGCTCAACCGCCACCTCGGCCGCGAGACCGGCGGCATCGTCGGTGTGCTCCTGATCAATGCGGTGCTCGGCTTCGTGCTGCCCAACATCGCGTGGCAGGCGCACCTCGGTGGGGCGGTGACCGGCGGTGTGCTTGCGGCCGTGCTGGCGCTGACCGCGCCCAAGGACCGCACGGTCGCCCAGAGCGCCAGTCGTCGAAGGTGGTTCTGGCCTGCCGCCCTCGGGGTCCTGCTGCTGCTAACGGTGGCGTCGTTCTGGAGGATCCAGTCCGTCGACAACGCCCTGATGCTCCAGCTGTACTGGTGAGCTCCTCCATACCCTGACGCCCGGACCTCGCAAGCCGGGGCCCGGCGCTGATCACACCAGCCCCAGGAGAATCAGCCGTCAACCAGCGTGGCGAGCCGTTGCGACACGGCCTGCGCCCTAACCTGGGGACACCTTGTGCGCCTGCCTGCGGGAGGAGGGTCCGTTGTCAGCCCAGACCGATGAGCCGCGACGTCACGGCGACCCCGCAGCGCGCTACCACTCACCGGAGGGCCGCTCCGGCACGAACACCCACTACCGCGCCCTGGGCACCGACCTGCTGGAGCGACCCCAGATCCAGCCCACGGATGCCGACGCGCTCCGGCCACCCCGCCGGCGCCGGCGGGGTCCATCCGACGTCGATCCTCGTCCGGGTCACATCCCGGGCCTTGACGGCATACGTGCCATCGCCATCATCAGCGTCCTGGTCTTCCACTTCACCCCCACGATGCTGCCCGCGGGATTCCTCGGCGTCGACGTCTTCTTCGTGCTCTCCGGCTTCCTCATCACCACGCTGCTGCTGCGCGATGTCTCCCGCAAGGGCCGCATCAACCTGCCGCAGTTCTGGCTCCGCCGTGCTCGTCGGTTGCTGCCCGCCCTGGTCACGGTCGTGGTGGTCAGCGTGGCGACGGCCCGGCTGGTGAGCAGCGACCTGCTCGTCAACATCGGGCGCCAGGCCCTGGGCGCCATAACGTTCAGCACCAACTGGGTCGAGGTCGCTGCCGGCGCGAGCTACTTCCACAGCACCTCGCCTCTGCTGTTCATCAACTTCTGGTCGCTGGC
>DATGRS010000192.1:0-17385 GCA_035303365.1 Ornithinicoccus sp. | reverse complement strand
CGCAGAGGCCCACGGCGCTCAGCGGGAGGCGAAGAAGAGCCGCCTGCGCGGCTTGTGCGCCTTGCGCGCGACCTCAGACGGGAGGCGGTGGCGGTAGGCGCGGAGGGTGGCGTAGTCGTACGTGCTACCGATCTGGAAGCTCATGCGCGGGTTCGATCTCCTTTAGTTGCAGAATTAACTGTTCCATTGGGGTCAACGCGGCCTCTCACCTGCGCATTCCGCGGCGCTTCGTGAGGACGGTCACAGCCGGTAGACCCTCCCCGGTCTCGGTATCCTGCGGTGGTGACCAACCCCCGAGTCTTCGTCGCCCGCCTCATCGGGCTGAGCGTCTTCGACCCGCTGGGCGACGAGGTGGGACGCGTCCGTGACGTGGTGCTGACTATGGCGCACAAGCTGCGCAGCAACGGTCCCCGGGCCATCGGTCTGGTGGTCGAGGTGCCCGGCCGGCGACGGGTCTTCGTGCCGATGACCAGGGTGACGACCATCGACGCCGGGCAGGTCATCACCACGGGCCTGGTCAACATGCGCCGATTTGAGCAGCGGGCCGGGGAGACCAGCGTGGTGGCTGAGCTCTTCGACCGACGGGTCCGGATCAGGGTCGAGGACGACTTCGAACCCGCGGTCGTCGAGGACCTGGCGCTGGAGCTGCAGCCCAGCAGGGACTGGGTGGTCACCAAGGTCTACTGCCGCAGGGGGGCCCCGACCAGGCACGGGTTCCGGTTGCGACGACCCAAGGGAGAGGCCTTCCTGCTGCCCATCGAGGACGTGGAGGGACTGCACCTGTCGGTGGGCGAGCAGGGGGTGGAGGCCCTGCTCGAGAGCTTCGAGGACCGCAAACCCGCCGACCTGGCCGACGCGATCCACGACCTGACACCGAAACGTCGCGCCGAGGTCACCAGAGCGATGGACGACGAGACACTGGCCGACGTCCTCGAGGAGCTGCCGGACGACGACCGCGTCGAGATCCTGACCAGCCTCACCACGGAGCGCGCCGCGGATGTCCTGGAGGTCATGGAACCGGACGACGCGACCGACCTGCTGGCCGAGCTGCCCGCCGACACGGCGGAGGAGCTCCTGCAGATGATGCAGCCGGAGGAGGCCGCCCCGATCCGCCGCCTGCTGACCTATGACGAGGACACGGCCGGCGGCCTGATGACGCCCGAGCCGGTGATCCTCGGACCCGAGGCGAGCATCGCCGAGGCGCTCGCGGTGGTCCGCCGGGAGGAGATCTCCCCCGCCGTCGCGTCCCTGGTCTTCGTGTGCCGCTCGCCGCTCGAGACCCCGACCGGACGCCTGATCGGCATCGTGCACATCCAGCGCCTGCTGCGCGAGCCTCCGCACCAGTCACTCGGGACCATCGTCGACCGGGACTTCGAGCCGGTCCCCACGGACGCGTCCCTGGAGACCGTGACGAGGCTCATGGCCAACTACAACAACGTGGCGGTCCCCGTGACCGACGAGCAGGGGCGGCTGCTCGGCGCGGTGACCGTCGACGATGTGCTCGACCACATCCTCCCTCAGGACTGGCGCGAGGAACGGCACGACGACCCGTCCGGCAACGGGTCTGACGCCCGGAGCGACAGCGACCGTGCCGACAGCGAGGGAGCCGCCCGTGTCTGAGCAGCCCACCCCGCGCCGCGACCGGCTCGCGGAGCGCGCCGTCGACCGGGAGGTCGACCGGCTGACCGACCCTCGCGCGGACCGGCTCGACCAACCGCTCGCCGCACGGCGGAGTCTAGTCCGGCGCCCGCAGATGGACCCCGACACCTTCGGACGGTTTGCCGAGGGCTTCGCCCGGTTCATGGGCACCGCCCGGTTCCTCGGCTACATGACCGTGTTCGTGCTCATCTGGGTCGCCTGGAACTTCCTGGCGCCGGAGAACCTGCGATTCGACCCCTACGCATTCATCTTCCTGACCCTGATGCTGAGCCTCCAGGCGTCCTACGCCGCACCACTCATCCTGTTGGCGCAGAACCGCCAGGCCGACCGCGACAAGGTGGTCATCGAGCAGGACCGCACGCGCGACGAACGCAACCTCGCCGACACCGAGTTCCTCACCCGGGAGGTCGCCGCGCTCCGGATCGCCATGCGTGACACGGCAACCCGTGACTTCGTGCGCAGCGAGCTGCGGAACCTGCTGGACGAGATGGAGGAGCGCGGCCTGCAGATCCAGCAGAAGGGCAGCCGCGAGGACCAGCCCCGCGAGATCCAGTAGGGGTCTACCGCTGGTTGCGCTCTGGGCGCACCCGCGGCAGAGGGTGCAGCGCCCGCCCTTACCATGGGAGACATGCCTGCTCCCACGCTTGACGCCGTCCACGCTGCACTCGCGACGGTGGACGACCCCGAGATCCGCAAGCCGATCACCGACCTCGGGATGGTCGAGGCGGTCGACATCGACGAGAGCGGGCGGGTGGACACCACGATCCTGCTGACCGTCCCCGGGTGTCCCATGAAGGACACGATCACCAAGAACGTGACCGCCGCCGTGCAGGCCGTCGAGGGCGTCACCGCTGTGCGGGTCCAGTTGGGCGTCATGAGCGACGAGCAGCGGGGCGCGCTGCGCTCGCAGCTGCGGGGCGGGGCACCCGAGAAGGAGATCCCCTTTGCTCGCCCGGACACGCTGACGCGCGTGTATGCCGTGGCGTCGGGCAAGGGTGGCGTCGGCAAGTCCTCGGTCACCGTCAACCTCGCCGCGGCGATGGCCGCCGAGGGGCTGCGCGTCGGCGTGGTCGACTCCGACATCTACGGCTTCTCGGTGCCCCGGATGCTGGGGGTCGAGCTCCCGCCCACCCAGGTCGACGACATGATCCTGCCGCCCGTGCAGCACGACGTGAAAGTCATCTCCATCGGCATGTTCGTGCCGGGCAACCAGCCGGTCGTCTGGCGCGGGCCGATGCTGCACCGCGCGATGCAGCAGTTCCTCAGCGATGTGTTCTGGGGGGATCTGGACGTGCTGCTCCTCGACCTGCCCCCGGGCACGGGTGACATCGCGATCACCGTGGCCCAGCTGCTGCCCAACTCCGAGCTACTGGTCGTGACCACCCCGCAGCTGGCCGCCGCCGAGGTTGCCGAGCGCGCTGGGTCCATCGCCCTGCAGACCCATCAGCGGCTGGTCGGGGTCATCGAGAACATGTCGTGGCTCGAGCTGCCGGACGGCTCCCGCCAGGAGATCTTCGGCTCCGGTGGCGGAAAGACCGTGGCAGAGAACCTGTCTCGGTCGATCGGTGCCGAGGTGCCCCTGCTCGGCCAGATCCCGCTCGACACCACGGTGCGCGAGGGCGGCGACTCAGGCCTGCCGGCGGTGCTGGGCACTCCGGACTCACCCGCCGCCACTGCGCTGCGTGGGATCGCCCGTCAGCTCGCCCACCGGGGCCGCGGACTGGCCGGGCGCAAGCTCGGCATCACGCCCACCGGCCGCTGAGCCAGGTCGCGGCAGCCTCAGCCACCTGACTCAGGTAGCCACAACAACTGCCGCTGAGCTAGGTCGCGTCGCTGTCCCAGGGCGTGGGCACCGTCGGGTTGAAGCCGGACCCACGGGAACCGGCGCGGGGTGCGCCGCCCGCCATGGCCGCCTCGTTCGCGGCGCCCGCGCCGGCGGACTCTCCTGACTGGTCCGATCCCGACTCACGCACCCGGCCCGCCCCGCCGGGCGTCGCCAGCGCCTCGCGCACGATGCGTCGGGGGTCGTACTGACGGGGGTCAAGTGAGCGCCAGTCCACGTCCTCGAAGCCGGGGCCCAGCTCGTCCTTGATCTGGCTCTTCGCCCCCTCTGCCATGTCTCGGGCGGAGCGGACTAACTGGGCCAGCTTGGCGGCATACTCCGGCAGCTTGTCGGGGCCGAGGATCACCAGCGCAAGCACGACCAGCAGCAAGAACTCCCCACCGTTGGGCACCGCTCCCCCTACTCCGAGCCCTGCAGGGTCACGGTCACCGTGCGCTCGTCACCGTCAGCCCCGCGCAGCCGCAGCTCGACCTCGTCGCCCACGGAGTGGCTGCGCAGCACGATCACCAGGTGGCTCCCGTGCTGGATCTCCTCACCGTCGACCGCCAGGATGACGTCCCCCGGCTGCACGCCCGCCTGGTCAGCCGGGCCACCCGAAACGACCGGCTCGGGCACCTCGGCGCTCTCCTCCAGCACGCGGGCTCCCCCACCCGAGTAGGTCATGTCCAGCATGACGCCGATGACCGGATGGTTGCTGCTGCCCGTCTCGATGAGCTGCGTCGCAGTGTGCTGAGCCTGGTTGGACGGGATCGCGAAGCCGAGCCCGATGCTGCCCGCCTGGCCGCCACCGACGTCGCCCGGGATCTGCGCGATCGCGGAGTTCACCCCGACCACCCGGCCGTTGAGGTCGAGCAGGGGGCCGCCGGAGTTGCCCGGGTTGATCGCGGCGTCGGTCTGGATCGCGTTGATGAAGGAGGTCGGACCGGCGCCTCCCGCCGTCACGGGGCGGTTCAGGGCAGAGACGATGCCGGAGGTCACCGTGTTGTCCAGTCCGAGCGGCGCCCCGACCGCCACGACGGAGGCGCCGACCTGGACGGCGTCGGAGTCCCCGAACTCCAGGACGGGTAGGTCGGTGCGGTCAACCTTCAGGACGGCGATGTCGTACTCGTGGTCCTGGCCGACGATCTCTGCGGAGAGGTCCTCCCCGTCCGAGAAGGTGACCTCGACCCCGCCGGCTTCCCCGGCGCCCTCCACCACGTGACTGTTGGTGACGATGTAGCCGTCCTCCCGCACCACGAAGCCGGATCCGACGCCCTGACGGGTGTCGGAACCCACAGAGATGAAGACCACGCTGGGTAGCGCGTGCTGCGCGATCGCCGTGATCGGCGTCCCCGACGAGGTGCTGACCGGGATGGCCTCGACCACGCTGGGGTCGCTCTCCACACCGTCCAGCGCCGCGCGGGCGCCCAGAAAGCCCGCTACCCCACCGCCCGCCAGCCCCAGGGCCAGGGCCCCGGCGAGGAGGCCGGCCGCCGCGGTCCGACCGGACCGGGAGCCGCGCCGGGTCTGTGCCGGGCCTGAGTATGCCGTGGCACCGGAGGTCGCGGCGACGCCCGGGGACCAGGTCCCCGACGGAACGGCGGTGCCCGAGGCGGGCCAGACGGGACCAGGCCGGCTTGCGGCCGGCTGGCTGGCGGCGGCCTGACCGCCCGACGGGCTGTAGGTCTCGAAGACCGAGGTCTGGTTCACGGGGAGGGCCGACGTGTCGTCAACGTCGTCACCCTCGCGCCAGCGATCCTCTGCCATGGACCTGATTGTGCCTGATCGTGAGCTGACCGACCGAACCGACGGTCGGGGTCAGCCCAGGACGGGGATGGGCTGGCTGTGGGAGATGTTCGTGCGCTGCGGCTTCGGAGCACGGTGCGCGAGCGCCTCACGCAGCTGCGCCCGACCGCGGTGGATCCGGGAACGCACGGTGCCGAGCTTGATGTCCAGCGTCTGCGCGACCTCCTCGTAGGAGTAGCCCTCGATGTCGCTCAGCACCACGGCCGCCCGGAACTGGGGCGAGAGCGCGGCAAGCGCGCGCTGCACGTCGTCGTCCAGGTGGGTGGCGTCATACTGCTCCTCCGGCGAGCGCAGCCGGCTGGGCAGCCGGGCGGCGGCCTCGTCGCTGAGGGCGTCGAAGCGGATCCGCTGCTTGCGGCGCACCCGGTCGAGGAACAGGTTGGTCGTGATGCGGTGCAGCCAGCCCTCGAAGGTGCCCGGGCGGTAGGTGTGTAGCGAGCGGAAGACGCGCACGAAGACATCGTGGGTGAGGTCCTCTGCGTCGTGCTGGTTGCCGGTGAGCCGGTAGGACAGCCGGTAGACGCGACCGGAGTGCTCCCGGACGATCTCCTCCCACGACGGCACGTGCCATTCCTGCTGGGCGGTGTCCATCGCGGCCTCCATCATCGACTCGGTGACGCCGCCCCTGCAGCGGTGCCACCGCCCCAGCGTGACAGGGCCCGCTGGGAAAACGCTGAGGATGTCGGCCGTCCTGCGCCCGCCCGCCGCCCGGGTGCCGCCCACTAGGGTGACCACATGAGCAACCCGCAGAAACTGGCGACCTGGGCCTACGCCGAGGGCTTCATCGCGCCGAGCGAGCTGAGCGAGCGTGCTGCGGCCGAGGGCGAGGCGCTTGGCGCCGTCCCGGTCCACCCGGCGGTGGGCAGCGTGCTGCGCCTCCTGGCAGCCGCGGTCAAGGCCCGGCACGTCGTGGAGATCGGCACCGGCGCGGGCAGCTCCGGCCTGTGGTTGCTGCAGGGCATGGCCCCCGACGGAGTCCTCACCTCGATCGACGTCGAGCCGGAGCACCAGCGGTTGGCCCGCCGTGCCTTCGCCGAGGCCGGCATCCCGCCACAACGGACCCGTGTCATCAGCGGTGACGCGGCGGAGGTGCTGCCCCGCCTCAACGACGCGACCTACGACATGGTGCTCGTCGACGCGGACAAGTCGAACTACCCGTTCTACGCCGAGCAGGCGATCCGGCTGCTCCGCAGCGGCGGGGTGCTGGCGCTGGACAACATGCTGTGGCACGACAGGGTCGCCGACCCCGCGGTCCGGGACGACGTCACGACGGCGCTGCGCGACCTCGGCAAGACACTTCGGGAGGACGACCGGCTGCTGCCGGCCCTCCTCCCGGTGGGCGACGGTCTGTTCGCCGCCGTCAAGCGTTAGGCCCTGTCAGCCGAGGCAGCCCTTGATGGCCTCGCCGAGGGCGTTGGCCTCGTCGGCGTTCATCTCTACGACCAGTCGGCCACCGCCCTCCAGCGGCATCCGCAGGACGATCCCCCGGCCCTCCTTGGTGACCTCGAGCGGGCCGTCGCCAGTGCGGGGCTTCATGGCTGCCATGTCTGATCTCCTCCTGACGCGGCGCGGGCCGCGAGTTCCTGCCGCGACGTCGCGACGGTCAGTGCGTGGAGACCCATTATCCCCCGCGACGGTCCGCCCCCGAAATCTGGCATGCCGAGGGCGGTGCGGCAGACTGACCTCGTGCGAGCCCGGTCGGCGGTTTTCGACGTCTACGGGGATCACCTTGCCGCACGCGGCTACTGGGCCCCGATCTCGGGGGTCGTCACGTTGCTGCAGGCGTGCCACATCGCTCCCCCGGCGACCCGCACGGCCGTCTCCCGGCTGACCTCGCAGGGCTGGCTGCAGCCGGTCTCCCGACGCGGGGTCAGGGGGTATGCCGCCACGCAGGTGGCACGGGACCGCCTGGGCGAGGCGTCGGCCCGGATCTACCGGCCCGGCCCCGCGCCCTGGGACGGTCGGTGGCACGTCGTGGTGACGGACCGGGCCGCGGACCGTGGCCAGCGGGACCGCGTCAACGCCACGCTCGGCTACCTCGGCTACGGCCGGATCGCCCCACAGACCTGGCTGGCCGCGAGCCACAACCCGGGGCTGGCCTCGTCGCTGGGGGTCCTTGACATCGGCTACACCGAGTTCGCGACCTCCGACCTCACCGACCCCCAAGCCCTCGTGGCGCGCACCTGGGACCTGACCGAGCTGGCTCTGAGCTACCGCTCCTTCGTGGCGGATGCCGCCGAGCTGCGTGAGGAGATCACCAGGGACTGGGCACCCGAACAGGCCTACGCGGTCCGGACCGCGCTGGTGCACCGCTGGCGCAAGTTCCTCTTCGTCGACCCCTCGCTGCCCCAACAGGTCCTTCCTGCCGACTGGCCGGGCCAGCCGGCCCGTGAGCTGTTCCTCGACGTGGCAGGCACGCTGCTGCCAGGAGCGCGTATCTTCGTGAGCGACGCGCTCGCCGCTGCCGGCGCGCCCACCCCACCGGAGGATCGAACCGATGACTGACCGCACGACCGAGAGCCCCGTCCTGCTGCTCCGCCACGGCGGTGTCGCCGTGGTGCGGCTCAACCGGCCCGACGCGATGAACGCGCTTGATGTCACGACCAAGGAGACGCTGCTGGAGACCCTGCGCTCGGTCGCCGAGGACGAGACCGTCAGGTGTGTGGTGCTCACCGGGGCGGGACGGGCGTTCTGCGTCGGGCAGGACCTCAAGGAACACGTGCAGCAGCTGGAGCGCGAGCAGGACGGCTTCGCGCTGGGTGCCACGGTACGTGCCCACTACAACCCGATCGTCGAGCTGCTGACGACGATGGACAAGCCGGTGATCGCGGCGGTCAACGGCGTTGCCGCCGGGGCGGGCGCCTCCTTCGCGTTCGCGGCCGACCTGCGGATCCTGTCCGAGTCCGCCGGCTTCAACATGGCGTTCACCGGCATCGCCCTCTCCTGCGACTCGGGGGCCTCCTTCGCGCTGCCCCGCCTGGTGGGCACGGCCCGGGCCAAGGAGCTGCTGCTGCGTCCGCGCACGCTGTCCGCACAGGAGTCGCTGGCGCTGGGTCTCGCGACCGAGGTGGTGCCGGACGACGAGCTCGAGTCGCACGTGAGCGAGCTCGCCGCCACCCTCGCGTCGGGACCGACCAGGGCCTACGGGGCGGTGCGCCGGGCCGTGGCCTACTCGGCCGGCCACCCGCTGACCGAGGCGCTGGCCCACGAGGCCGAGCTGATGAACGACACCGGCGCCAGCGCGGACCACCGCGCGGCCGTGGCCGCCTTCCTGGCCAAGGAGAAGCCTGTCTTCGAGGGTCGCTAACCCAATTTTGATAGTGGTCTCGTACGGTCACCCCGCAATTTCGTAGCGGTCTCGTACGCCCACCCCCAACTTCGTAGCGGTTTCGTACGCTCACCCCGCAACTTGGTAGGGGTTCCGTACGCCCATGCGCCGACTGCGTACCGGCTTCGCGCACCCGTCCCGACGGGATACTTACGGCGGGTTGTCGCTGGGTGGCTCGAAACGGAACAGCTCCCAGGACCACCAGACCTGCCAGCCGAGGAAGAGCGCCGTGATCACGACGGTGCGGAGCACGAGCAACCAGGTGGGCCGGGAGTTCGGGTGTCCCGGTGGCCAGCCGCCCCCGATGAGCACCACGAAGACGGGGAACAGCATGATCAGGTAGCGGTAGATGCTGGTCCACGGGTCCAGTGCCGCGGCGAGGTAGAACGGGTAGGCCAGGCTCCAGGTCTGCAGCACCGGACCGAGACCCCGCGCCCACGGCCCGAGCACCATCACTCCCAGGAGCACGAAGAACCCGACCAGGTAGAGCAACCCCCGGAAGTCCCCGAACAGGAACTGCACCATCTCGAGGGTTGGGCTGAACGGCGTCACCTGCTCCCCGCTCCGCCAGGCCGACATCGTGACGGTGTAGCCGTTCGGAACGCCGGTCCCGGCCCACACGACGGCCGGCCAGATGAGGCCGGAGATCCCGCACCCGGCGAGTGCCGCCAGCATCGAGGCGTACTCCCGACCGGTGATCGGTTCGGCGCGGCGCCGGCGCCAGCGGATGACGACGGCCACCAGGGCCACGAGTCCGAGGGGGAGCGCGATCGGGCGAGCGAGGCCAGTCACCAGTGCCACCAACCCGGCGACCAGCCACTTCTCCCTAATCAGCAACCACAGCACGACGCACAGCAGCAGGGTCGCCAGCGACTCGGTGTAGGCCACCTGCAGGGTCGGCGCAGCGGGGAACGCCGCAAACAGGGCCACCCCGCCCAGCGCCGCCGCCGCGCCCACGCGCTCGCGCAGCATCAGGCCCATCACCACCGCACAGGCATAGCCGAGCGCCGTTGCCACCACGGTGGCGGCGATCGCGAACGGCAGGCCGGTCACGAGCATGAGTCCCTTGGCCAGCATCGGGAAGATCGGGTAGAACGCCCATGCGTTCTGCCGGACCTCGCCACGGTCGTTGAGTGGCAGCTGGTCGGGGTAGCCCTCGGTCGCGACCCGTTCGTACCATGCCCCGTCCCACAGCGTGGCGAGGTCGAAGTAGCGCGGCACCTCGCCGGAGAAGATCGCGGGATCCTGGTGTTCCGCGACGATCCAGAGCAGGACCCCCGTGGTGAACAGTCGGAACAGCGTGTAGAGGCCCAGCAGGAGCAGCAGGAACCGCCCGGTCGAGCGGGTCACCGGTCCCCGATCCGCTGGGCCATCTGGTCGAGGGAACGCCCCATGAACCATCGCATCGCGGGGTCGCTGAGCCGTGCGACGCGACGGCCCAGCCAACCGGGACGGAGCACGATCTCCTCGCGCCAAACGACCCGGGTCGAGTCCCCCTCAGGTGTCAGGTGCACCTCGGCGCCACCGTCCAGCACCGGCCCGACCTTGACAATGGTGAAGTGTCTGCCGGGCTCCCAGACCGTGACGACCATGCGGTCGACGACCGACAGCGGACCGACTCCCGTGTAGGCGACGAACGACCATCCGGGCCCGATGGGGCCAGGGGTCGCGCGGATGCGGGTCAGCGGCTGGAACTGGGCGTATGACGGCAGGTCACCGAGCACACCCCACGTGCGGAGCGGGTCGGCCGGCATGCTGCGGGCGATCTCAAAGGTCCCCACGGTCTGGCTCCCGTTCCGGGCTGCGGCCGGTGAAGTCGACGGGCAGGTCCGACAGCTCGGCACGCAGCTGGGCGATCTCCGCATCCCGGTCGCGCAGCTCCTCGGACAGCTGGTCCAGCACGTCGTCCACCTGGGACATCCGGTAGCCACGCAGCACCTGGTCGAAACGCAGCTCGATCAGCGCCTCCGGCTCGACGCCGCCCCGCGGGAGCGGCTCGAACGACTGGGTTGTGACGGGTTCCGGCACCCCCGGCACGCCGGTGCGCATGACGAGCGCGGCGGCGGCCAGCCCGAGCGCCAGCACACCGAGGATGATGAGCACGAGGATCACTGGCGCGCCTCGCGGATCAGCTCCACGGCGTGGACCGGGTCGTCGGTCAGGTGCACGAGGTCGAGGTCGGCGCTGGCGATGGTGCCGTGCTCCACGAGCGTGGCCCGGAGCCAGTCCATCAGCGGGGCCCAGAACTCTCCGCCCATGAGGACAATCGGGAAGTGGGTCACCTTGCCGGTTTGCACCAGGGTGATCGCCTCGAACAGCTCATCAAGGGTCCCGTAGCCTCCCGGCAGCACGATGAACCCTTGGGCGTACTTGACGAACATGGTCTTGCGGGCGAAGAAGTAGCGGAAGTTGATGCCCAGGTTGACGTGCTCGTTGAGACCGGCCTCGAAGGGGAGCTCGATACCCAGTCCGACCGAGGTACCGCCAGCGGCACTGGCCCCCTTGTTGGCTGCCTCCATGGTGCCGGGACCCCCACCGGTGATCACTGCATACCCACCCTCCACGAGCGCGCGCCCCACCGCCTCCGCCATCTCGTAGGTCGGGTGTCCCGGTGCGGTACGGGCCGAGCCGAACACACTGACCGCAGGCCCGAGGTCCGACAGGGCACCGAAACCCTCAACGAACTCGGACTGGATGCGCATCACGCGCCACGGGTCGGTGTGCACCCAGTCCTTGGGGCCGGCGTTGTCGAGCAGCCGCTGATCCGTCGTGCTGGTCGGCACCTTCCGTCCACGCAGCGTGACAGGACCCTTGCGGTACTCGTTGGGCTGGCTCACCAGATGAACCTAAACCGTGGGGCCGCTCCGGGCACAACCGCCGCCCGGGTCACGGAGCGAGCCAGCGGCGCAACGCCGCCTCGGCCGTGACGATCTGGTCGACCAGGCACCGCTCGTCGTCAGCGTGGGCGAACTGGCTCTCCCCCGGCCCGAAGTTCACCGCCGGGACGCCCAGCTCAGAGAACCTCGCCACATCGGTCCAGCCCTGCTTGGCCCGGACCGGCAGGCCCAGCGCCTCCACGAAGGCCGCCGCTGCCGGTCGGTCGAGCCCCGGCCGCGCCCCCGCGGAGTTGTCCAGGATCTCGACGTCGAGGCCGCCGAAGACGTCGTCCATCAGATAGCGCTCGGCCTGCTCGGGTGTCCAGTGAGGGGCATACCTCAGGTTGACGACCACCGTGGCGTGGTCGGGGATCACGTTGTGCGCGATGCCGCCGGCGACAGCGACGGCGTTCAGCGACTGGCGGTAGGTCAGTCCGTCGACCTCGACCTCGGGAAGCTGACCGGCGGCGATGCGCCCGAGCACGTCGGCCAGGTCATGGACGGCGTTGTGCCCCATCCAGGGGCGTGCGGAGTGGGCCGCCGTTCCGCGCGTGTGCACCTGCACCGTGAGGCTGCCGTTGCACCCTCCCTCCACCGCGTCGTCGGTGGGCTCGAGAAGGACGGCGAAGTCCGCGGCCAGCAGGTCGGGCCGGTTGCGGGCCAGCCTGGCCAGCCCGTTGAACTCGTCGGCGATCTCCTCCGCGTCGTAGAACACGAAGGTGAGGTCACGGTTGGGTTCGGGGAGGGTGGCGGCCAGACGCAGCTGCACCGCCACGCCGCCCTTCATGTCCGTCGTGCCGCGGCCCACGAGGTAGTCGCCCTCCTGCCGGACCGGCAGGTTGGGTGGCGCCGTCAGAGGCACGGTGTCGATGTGACCAGCGAGCACCACCCGCTCTGCCCGACCCAGGTCGGTGCGAGCCACCACCGCGTTGCCGTCCCGGACGACTGACAGGTGCGGCATCCGCCGCAGCACGACCTCGATCCGGTCGGCCAGCTCCTGCTCCTGCAGGCTCACCGACGGGATGTCACACAAGGCCGCCGTCAGGGTCACGACGTCCCGGGTGGGGTCCAGCAGGATCTCGGTGTCCATGCCCAGACCCTAACCGTGGCCGAACTACACTCGGGCCCATGACCCCGGCCGGCCAGATGGACCCGGCCGCCGAGGCCCGTCGGCCGCGGCGGCGTGGCTGGATGACCCTCGCAGCGGTGACCGCCGCAGCAGTTTTCGCTGGCGCGGTGGGAGCACGCTGGCTCGTCGAGGAGTTCCGGACCCCGACGTGCGAGTTCACCTCCGGCAGCGCCTCCGAACGGCTGACCCCCGAGCAGGCGGCCAACGCCGCCACGATCAGCATGATCTCGGTCGAGCGTGGGTTGCCTCCCAAGGCCGCGACCATCGCCATCACGACGGCGATCCAGGAGTCCAAGCTCCGCAACCTGACCTATGGTGACGCCGACTCCCTGGGGCTCTTCCAACAGCGTCCGAGCCAGGGCTGGGGCACCCCGGAGCAGGTCAACGACCCGGTGTATGCCGCCAACGCCTTCTACGACGCCCTGGTGGCGGTCCCGGGCTGGGAAGACTGGGTGGTGACCGAGATCGCCCAGGAGGTGCAGCGCAGCGCCTTCCCCGACGCCTATGCCGACCACGAGGCGGAGGCCCGGGTCATGGCCTCCGCCCTGGTCGGCCAGACCCACGCCGGCGTGGCGTGCCGGCTCGACGCCGCCGAGGTGGCCGGCTCGGCCGAGGAGGTGCTGGCCAAGGCGGAGCGGACCTTCTCCGCGCAGGGCACCGTCGAGGGCGACGTGGTGCGGCTGGAGACAGCCGGCACGGACGCCAGCTGGGCCACGGCGAGCTGGGCGGTGGCCCACGCCGAGGCGGAGGCGATCACCTTGGTGCGGGTCGCCGACCGGGAGTGGCGGCGCGACGAGGACCCGCTCACCTGGCATCACCTGCCGGACGGCGACCCGAGCGACAGCACCGTGACGATCTCCGTCGCGGACTGAGCGACCACGACCAGGCCCCCGGTCCGGCGATGCCGGGACGGGGGCCTGGGACAGCAGCCTGGGTGGGTCAGCGCGCGGCGGCAGCGACGTAGTCGCGGGCCTCCGAGCCGACGTACAGCTGGCGGGGACGGCCGATCTTGGTGGCCGGGTCGTTGATCATCTCGCGCCACTGGGCGATCCAGCCGGGCAGCCGGCCGATCGCGAACAGGACGGTGAACATGTTGGCCGGGAAGCCCATCGACTCGTAGATCAGGCCGGTGTAGAAGTCGACGTTCGGGTAGAGCTTGCGCTCGACGAAGTAGTCGTCCTCGAGGGCGGTCTGCTCCAGCTCCATCGCCAGGTCCAGCAGCGGGTTGCCGCCACCGACCTTGGAGAAGATCTCGTGGGCGGACTTCTTGACGATGGCGGCGCGCGGGTCGTAGTTCTTGTAGACCCGGTGGCCGAAGCCCATCAGCTTGACGCCCTCCTCCTTGTTCTTGACCTTGCGGACGAACTCCTTGACGTCGCCGCCGCCCGACCTGATCTCCTCGAGCATGGCCAGGACGGCGGAGTTGGCGCCGCCGTGCAGCGGTCCCGACAGTGCGTGGATGCCCGCGGAGATGGACGAGAACAGGTTGGCCTCGGAGGAACCCACCAGGCGCACCGTCGACGTGGAGCAGTTCTGCTCATGGTCGGCGTGCAGGATGAACAGCAGGTCCAGGGCCTTGGCCATGACCGGGTCGAGATGGTAGTCCTCGGTCGGCTGGCCGAAGGTCATCCAGAGGAAGTTCTCCACCAGGTTGAACTCGTTGTTGGGGTAGAGGAACGGCTGACCCTGGCTCTTGCGGAACGCGTAGGCCGCGATCGTCGGCATCTTGGCGAGCAGGCGGATCGTGGTGATCTCCACCGA
The DNA here is from genome assembly GCA_035303365.1 of Ornithinicoccus sp. Lineage (GTDB taxonomy): Bacteria > Actinomycetota > Actinomycetes > Actinomycetales > Dermatophilaceae > Ornithinicoccus. Next base: position 3,004 of record DATGRS010000192.1, on the reverse strand, counting down.
CTCCTGGTCGAACGGGTCGAGGCTGTCCTGGTAGAAGGTGCCCAGGGCGGAGACAGCGGAGGACAGCACCGGCATGGGGTGCGCGTCGCGGGGGAAGCCGTCGAAGAAGCCCTTCATGTCCTCGACCAGCATGGTGTGCCGGCGGATCCGCTTGTCGAAGGCCTCGAGCTCGGTCGCCGTGGGCAGCTCACCGTAGATGAGCAGGTAGCTGGTCTCCAGGAAGCTCGACTTCTCGGCCAGCTGCTCGATCGGGTAGCCGCGGTAGCGCAGGACGCCCTGGTCGCCGTCGATGTAGGTGATCTCCGACTTGCACGACGCGGTGTTGACGAACCCCACGTCGAGGGTCACATCACCGGTGGTCTTCAGCAGCGAGGAGATGTCCAGGCCGTTGTTGCCCTCGACCGCCGGGACAACGGGGAGTGCGAGGTCGGAGCCCTTGTGGCTGAGGTGGGCGGTGTCGGTCATGTGTCCTCCTGCTCGGGTGCGGTCCTGCCCACGCTGGCAGGACGCCGGTTGTCAGTGGTCGAGCAGGAAGCCGTCCAGCAGCCTGCCGCAACCGGTTTCCTAGTTCTCGTCGTGCGGCTGCGGCGGAAGGTCGGCCACCAGGGGGTGGTCCTTGGGGATCAGCCCGAGCTTTGCGGCGCCACCGGGGCTGCCGAGGTCGTCGAAGAACTCGACGTTGGCCTTGTAGTAGTCGGCCCACTCCTCCGGCGTGTCGTCCTCGTAGTAGATGGCCTCGACGGGGCACACCGGCTCGCAGGCACCGCAGTCCACGCACTCGTCGGGGTGGATGTAGAGCATCCGCTCACCCTCATAGATGCAGTCGACCGGACACTCGTCGATGCACGCCTTGTCCTTGAGGTCAACACACGGCTGGGCGATCACGTAGGTCATGGACGGCTCCTGCTTCTCTGGTGGTGTGACGGTCCTGCTCCCGCCGGGGGCACTGCGTGGACCACTGCCTAGTATGCCGTTCGCCCCGTGGGGCGCGGAATCGACCCCGGCCTACTGTGGCGGGCATCACGGCGGTCAACCGGCGTCCGGGTTGGTGCAGACAACCTCCGGGGAGGCGGCGTAGTGGGTCCGGTAGGACTCCCGGTCCACCTCTGCGCCGGCCTGCAGAAGTACCCGGGTCACCGTGATGTCGAAACCGTCCTGGGGGCTCTGTGGGAGGCAGTCCTCGCTGTCGTCCTCACGCTCCTCCGGCTCCACCACGTTGGTCCGGTCGCCGGTGATCGTCTGCACCTGGTAGCGCCGGTCACCCCAGAAGGTCATCACGATCTCGTCGCCCTCGATGTAGGTCTGGATCAGGATCGGGGTGTCCGTGTTGTTGGTCCACCGGTTGTCCAGAACTCCGACTGCGATCGTCGCCTCCTTGCCCACCGGGTAGCGCGAGATGTAGTAGGAGTGCGGGTGGAACTCGACCAGCTGCACCCCGGCGTCCCAGGCGGCATTCAGGACCGTGGTGGAGACCTGGGACAGCCCGCCGCCGATGCCGTTGACCAACCGGCCGTCCCGGATGACGCCAGCCTCGACGTAACCCCTCGCTGGCGTGATCGGTGCCAGGGTGTCGGCCAGGCTGAACGTCTCCCCCGGCATCACCACGGTGCCGTTGAGGTGCCGCAGTCCGACCCGGATGTTCTCGGTGCGCGCGGCGTTGGCCGGGCCGACCGGGAACGCGCTGCGGAAGGTCGACATGCGGGAGATGTCCCAGCCTGCGGCGTCAGCATCGGTGACCTCCGGCTTGACCTCGACGGCCCTGACCTTCACCAGCCGGTGCTTGCCCTCCTTGGCGAGGGCCTTCTCGAACTCTGTGATCAGCTCGTCCTCGTCGACCACCTTGCCGGACCGCGCCTTGGTGCGCACCACCTTGCCGTCCTCGAGGACGAGACTGGCGTTGAGCGGTGCCTCTGCGGTCGCCTCCAGCTGGCCGCTGACGATCTCCAGGACACCGTCGGTGTCCAGCTCGAGACCCAGGGTGTGCTCCGGCGACTCGGTGACCGTCAGCAGACGGGCGATCTGGTTGGGGCTGACCTCCGAGGTCTCCTCGCCCACCTCGATCCGGATCGGGCCGTCGACCGCTGGTGCAGCGACCTCCTGGACGAACCGGTCGATCTCCGTCTGGCTGAGCTCCGGCTCGGTGGGCGTGGCGACACCGGTCACGCGGTGGTTCTGGGGCCACGCGGCCTCGATCACGTCGCTGGTGCTGGTCACGTCGAGCTCGCGACCCTCCACCGACTCCGTGGCACGGGCCTCTCCGAGACTGAACCAGACCTTCCCCTCCTGTGGCTCGATCCGGGCGTCCTCCGCAAGGCCCTCGACGGCCTGCTCCAACCTCGCGCGGTCCACCGTGACGTCGAGGGGGATGTCGGTGCCGTCGTCGGTGACCCGTCCCCACATGACGCGCGGGTCGTAGCTCACGCCGGTGATGCCGGCCAGCGTGCTGTCCAGGTCGAGGGCCAGCCCTGCCTGGGTCGGGTCGATCGTGAACGTGTCGCCGTCGAGATCGATCACCACGTCGTCGGTGGCCATCGGCTCGAGCCTGGCCGCAAGGAGGTCCCGGGCCGCTCCGGGACTCTGCCCGCCGATCTCCACCCCCTCGACCGACGTGCCGTTCGGGATCCGGCCCCCGAGGTACTGCGCCGCGAAGTAGTAGCCGCCCCCGAGCACCAGGACAGCCACCAGCGTGCGCACGAGGATGGCGATCCACTCGTTGCGCTGCGGCTCTTCGGGGAGGCTCTGTCGTTCTGTCACGCGCGGGTCCTTCGGTGGTTGGTGCGTTTGCGTCGTGTGTCGATGTGTCCTTCGGCACACTCCGCGTCCGTGGCAGTATGCCGTGCGGTTCTGGTCGTCAACGCCCCCCGTGGGCCGCCACGTGGCCCTTTGGCGGGGATCGATGCCGAATAGTTACCTGGTGCAGGACGGTGAGCTCCGTCGCGCAGGTCAGTCGAGGTGCCCGTAGCGGCCGCGGAAGTGGATCAGTGCCGGGTCGACCCGCGGCGGT
>DATGRS010000191.1:0-19153 GCA_035303365.1 Ornithinicoccus sp. | reverse complement strand
GCACGTCGCTGCGCCGTCAGTCCAGGCAGAACTCGTTGCCCTCGGGATCCTGCATCACGATGAACCCACCGCTGACAAAGGGTTCTGGCTCGAAGCGCTTGACGCGGGTGGCGCCGAGTGCCACCAGCCGCTCGCACTCCGCCTCGAGTGCGGCGAGCCGCTCCTCCCCCTCCAGCCCGGGAGCCGCCCGCACATCCAGGTGGACGCGGTTCTTCACCTGCTTGCCCTCGGGCACGCGTTGGAAGAACAGCCGCGGCCGCACCCCCTCTGGATCCTCCAGGGCCGACCGCGAGTTGCGCTGGTCGGCCGGCACGTCCAGTGCGTCGAGGAAGGCGTCCCACGCCGCAAGAGGGTCTTCGCCCTCGGCCAGCTGGACCCCGGGAGGAGGTGGGTGCACGTAACCGAGAACCTCTCGCCAGAAGAGCGAGACCCGCTGAGGGTCGGTGCAGTCGAAGGTCACCTGAAATTCAGTGCTCATGGAAACGAACCTAAATCTGGGTACCGACAGTGGCGAGCGGGACTGTGAGGCCGCGCGGCAGCGCAGCGACGACGCCGCGGTGATGAACGGCGGCCGGCTGGCCTCAGAAGAGTCGTGACGTCGAGTCGTCGAGGCCCCGCAGGGCCTCGTAGTCCAGCGTCACGCAGCGGATCCCGCGGTCGGTGGCGAGCACCCTCGCCTGCGGCTTGATGAGCTGCGCGGCGAAGACACCCTGGACCGGCGCGAGGTGCGGGTCCCGGTTGAGCAGCTCGAGGTAGCGGGTGAGCTGCTCCACGCCGTCGATGTCGCCGCGTCTCTTGATCTCGACGGCGACCGTCGCACCGCTGGCGTCCCTGCAGAGGATGTCGACCGGTCCGATCGCCGTGGCGTACTCGCGGCGCAGCAGCGTGTAGCCGTCCCCCAGCGTCCCGATGTGCTCGGCCAGCAGCGCCTGGAGCTGAGCCTCGACGCCGTCCTTGACCAGCCCGGGGTCGACGCCCAGGTCGTGCGAGGAGTCCGAGAAGACCTCGTGCAGCCGGATCTTGAGGTGGTCGTCACGCTTGCCGTGCTGGACCAGCCAGACGGACTCGACCCCCTGCTCACGCTCGTCGTCCGCGGGCTCGAGCTCCGCCATACGGCATGGAGGCGCCATCCAGTTGAGCGGCTTGTAGGACCCGCCGTCAGAGTGGATCAGGACCGATCCGTCCGCCTTGACCATCAGCATCCGGGTGGCCAGCGGCAGGTGGGCCTGCAGGGCTCCCTCGTAGTCCACGCTGCAGCGGGCGATCACGACACGCACGTGCCACACCTTAGACACGGGGTGAGAGGATCGGCGCATGGCACGTGAGATCAAGACCGTCGGAGTCGTCGGCCTGGGCACCATGGGTGCGGGCATCGTCGAGGTGTTCGCCCGGGGCGGATTCACCGTGATCGGGGTGGAGAGCACGCAGGAGTATGCCGAGCGGGGCCGGGGCATCCTGCAGGCCTCCACCGACCGGGCGGTCGCCAAGGGCAAGCTGGACGAGGCTGGGCAGGCAGAGATGCTCGGGAGGATCAGCATCACCACCGACTACGCGGACCTCGCGCCGGCCGACCTCGTCGTCGAGGCCGTCCCCGAGATCATGTCGCTCAAGCACGAGGTCATCGGCAAGCTGGAGGACGTGCTGTCGGAGGACGCGATCGTCGGGACCAACACCTCGAGCCTGTCCATCACCGAGATCGCCGCGCCGTCCAAGAGCCCCGGGCGGGTGCTCGGCATGCACTTCTTCAACCCGGCCCCGATCCTCAAACTGGTCGAGGTCATCACCACGCCGATGACCGACCCCGAGGTCACCGAGACCGTGCGCTCGCTGGCCGCCGGGCTCGGCAAGAAGCCGATCGTCATCGGGGACCGGGCCGGGTTCGTGGCCAACTACCTGCTGTTCGGCTACCTCAGCACCGCGATGCGGATGTACGAGTCGGGCCACGTCAGCCGCGAGGACCTCGACACCGCCATGCGAGTGGGCGTCGGTCTGCCGATGGGCCCGCTGACCCTCATGGACCTGGTCGGGCTGGACGTCTGCCACCACATCAGCGACGTGATCTACGGCCACAGCCGCAGCCCGCTGCATGCGCCCAGCACGATGCTGGAGCGGATGGTGCTCGCCGGACGACTGGGGCGCAAGAGCGGACGCGGGTTCTATACCTTCGCGAAGCCGGGCAGCGGGCAGGTCGTGGACGACGAGCTGACCCCGACGCCGGCTGGTGGACGTGACGTCGAGTCGGTGGCGGTCATCGGCTCCGGTGCGCTCGCTGACGAGCTGGTCACCCGCTTCGAGGACGGCGACTTCGTCGTGACCCATGTGACCGACGCCTCCGGGGACCTCTCCGGCCTGGGCTCGGTCGACCTGGTGGTCGAGGCCCAGGACGAGGACGTCGACGACGAGACCGCCGAGGAGCTGCGCGACGTCGACGACCTCTTCGCCGAGCTGGGGGAGGTCACTTCGCCGGGTACCGTCCTGGCGACTGCGAACACCTACTCCGCCGTCGCGCTGGCCGCGATCACCGGTCGGCCGGAGGACACGCTCGTCCTGCGGCTGCACGCGCCCACCCCGAACGGTCAGGTCGTCGAGGCCGGGCGCACGATCAAGACGTCGCAGGAGACGGTCGACACGGTCCGTACGGTCATCAAGCGAATCGGCGCCGAGCCGGTCGTCTGCAAGGACCGCACCGGTCTGGTCGTCGACGCGATGCTGGTCACCCACCTCAACGACGCCGTCCGGATGCTGGACGAGGGCTACGCCAGTGCCGCCGACATCGACACCGCCCTGAAGTTCGGCCTGGGCTACCCGGCCGGTCCGTTCGCCATGATCGACCAGCTAGGCGCCGACGAGGTGCTGGCGGTGGCGGAGGAGCTCTACTCGGGCAGCGGTGGCTTCCAGACCCACCTCATGCCGTCGCCGCTGCTGGTGGAGCACGTGCTCCTGGAGGAGCCCTTCACCGGGGGAGAGTGATCGCCGTGGGCCGGTCCAACCGGCCGCGTCGGCGCGGTCGACCGCTCCCTCGGGATGCTGGTGGCGGGTCACCCGCCGAGCGGCGACCGGTCGTGGCCGAGGTCGAGTTCGAGGGTCAGTCGTGGGCCGCGCGGCAGGTGCGCGGCAACGACTCGGGGCGCAGTTACCTGTGCCCTGGCTGTCAGCAGGACGTCTCCGCCGCAGCGCCGCACACGGTGGCGTGGCCGGCGGCCTCGATGCACGGCGTCGAGAACCGGCGCCACTGGCACACCACCTGCTGGGTTGCGCGCGACCGGCGCCGCCCCGGGCACGCGTGGGCCTGACCCAAAAAGATAGGGGTCTCGTACGCCCACCCCGCAAAAAGATAGAGGTTTCGTACGCCCATCCCGCAAGTAGATAGTGGTCTCGTACGCCCACACCGCAAGAAGATAGGGGTCTTGCACGCCCAGCCCGGAAAAAGATAGGGGTCTCTCACGCCCTAAACCGGAGTCATCTGGCCTGGACCTCCGAGTTGGCTGGCCCAACTGCCTCGCACAGTCTCGCCCTGACTGGTGAGCACTCAGCAGTCCCACCAGTCGGCTGGTAAGAGGTCGGCGGACAGCACGGTCGGCTGTCACGCACTCGACAAGTCCCTGCGGTGCTCACGCTTCCTGCTCTGTAGGACCGATGGGCGTGCGAAACGCCTACGGTTTTGTGTTTCGGCCGTACGAAACCGCTACATCTTTTCGGGCAGGGCGTACGAAACCTCTACATTTTTGCTTGGCGGGGGACGACGACCTCGTTGTAGATCAGCAGCAGCCCGGCGGCCACCGGGATCGCGATGAGGGCTCCCAGCATGCCCATCAGCGTGCCGCCGGCGAACACGGCGACGACGGTGACCGCGCCCGGCACGGACACCGTCCGGGACATGATGCGCGGCACGATCCAGTAGTTCTCGAACTGCTGGTAGACCACGTAGTAGATGACGACCACCAGGGTGACCGCCCACCCCTGGCTCAGCGCGACCAGTGAGACGATCACGGCACCGAGCGTCGCACCGATGAGCGGGATGAGGCCGAAGATGCCGACCATGACCGCCAGCACCGCGGCATACGGCACCCCGAGCAGGGACATCATGATCCACGACGCCGTGCCGTTGATGGTCGCGACGACGACCTGCCCCAGCGCGTAGCCGCCCACCCGGCGCATGATCTCCTCGGCCAGGCCCATCACCCGGGGACGCCGCGTCATCGGGACCAGCTTGTATGCCGCGTCCTTCACCGTCGGCAGCGCAGCCAGGAAGTAGAGCGTCAGCACCAGGGCGGTGAAGCCACCGATCACACCACCGGCGACCCAGCCCGCGGCGCCGAGCACGCCGCCAAAGATCGTGGACAGGAAGTTGCTGTCCTGGAGACGGTTCTCGATCTCGGTGTTGATCCGGTCGCTGATGTCGTACTCCGCGTCGAGCTGCTGCACCCACGGCTGGGCCTGGAGGTCCTCCAGATAGCGGGGCGCCCGTTCGATCAGGGTCGACGTCTCCTGCACGATCGGTGGCACCGCCAGCCAGGCGAGCAGGCCCAGCACCACCAGCATCCCGACGAAGACGGTGAAGACAGCGGTGGCCCGGCCGACGCCACGCTTGGTCAGGCTCTCCACGATCGGGTTGAGCGCGAGCGTGAGGAAGGTCGCGATCAGCATGAAGGTGATCACCGAGCTGAGACGGCTGATGTTCTGCGCGAGGAACCAGGCGGTCAGCACCCCGAGCGCCCCGAAGAAGCCGAACATGAAGGGCGAGCTCACGGTGAGCAGATCCCGGCGTCGCTCGCCGGAGTCCTCATTGGCTGCCGGCTCAGGCGCCGGACGCGGGCCGTCGTCGGACGACCCCGGCAGGGCCGACGGGTCCGCGCCGCCGTTCTGCTGCCGACGCTCGATCAGCTCGCGCTGCAGCCGGTTGCTCTCGGCCAGCTCGGCGAGCTGGGCCTCGCGGTAGCGGCGCCACGAGGCGACGGCCTCCCGGCCACGGCCGCCCAACCCGCCAGCGCCGAGCCTCGGCAGGCGGCGCAACCGCCCCCGGGCGCGGGCACTCGCCTCGGCAGCGGCCTGTCCCTCGCTCACCGACCCATCATCACCCAAGGTCTTCTCGTTCAGCGTGGACCGCGCCGGACCCGTCCGCAGGTGGTTCGACCAGCTCGATCAGAACGCCGCCGGCGTCCTTCGGATGGACAAAATTGATCCGGCTCCCGCCGGTGCCGCGGCGCGGTGCGTCGTAGAGCAGCCGCAGGCCGCGCTCGCGCAGCGCCGCGCTCACATGATCGACGTCACTCACCCGGTAGGCCAGCTGCTGCAGCCCGGGGCCCGTGCGGTCGATGAACTTGGCGATCGTCGACTCCGGGCCGGTGGGGGCGAGCAGCTGCACCAGCGCCCCGCCGGCCTCAGCACCCGGGATGCCCAGCATCGCCTCCCGGACCCCCTGCTCGGCGTTGGTCTCCTCGTGGAGCACGGCCAGACCGAGGACGTCCCGGTGGAAGGCGATGGCCTCGTCGAGGTCCGGCACCGCGATCCCGACGTGGTCAATCGCTAGAAGCAGCGGGCGGAGGTCCTCGGGCAGGCCGGTCATGCGCCGAGCCTACCGATGCCCCACGGTCGGGGAGGGAAGGCGCCGTGCCGCCGTCCGGGTGCACAGGTGCGCTGTGCCGCGGTGCGTCCTTTCCCGGTCGGTCGACATACGGTGCAGCCATGAATGACGTGCTGCTGCGGGAGGTGCGTCCCGTGCCCCTCGGCGGCCAGGTGCCGGGCGGCCGGGGAGCAGTCCAGGGGAGCCGGCCCCTCGACATACTGATCAGAGACCGACAGATCACCGCGGTCGGCGCTGGCCTGGACCGGCCGGCGGGGATCCCCGAGCTGCACGGCGGGGGGCGCTGGGCGCTTCCCGGGCTGTGGGACCAGCACGTCCACGTCGTGCAGTGGTCGTTGGTCCGGTCCCGCCTCGACCTGTCCGCAGCCACCGGCGTTGAGTCGGCCGTGGACCTGGTCCGCGCCGGGCTCGCTGCGGATCCACACGGTGACGGACCGCTCGTGGGCTACGGCCACCGGTCGGCGACCTGGGCCAGGCAGCCCACCGCGGAGGACCTCGACGAGGTCAGCCCGCAACGGCCCGTCGTCCTGATCAGCGGCGACGCGCACCACGGCTGGCTGAACTCTGCGGGCCAGCGGCTGCTCGGCGTTCCCGTGCGGCAGGAGGTGGTCTGGGAGAACGAGTGGTTCGACGCCTACGACCGGCTGGGAGGCCTGCCCGGTGCGGCCGAGCAGTCCGAGGCCGCCGTCCTCGAGGCGGTGCGCGAGGCCAGGAGCCGGGGCGTCGTCGGGCTCGTGGACCTGGAGTTCAGCCCGTCGTGGGACCGGTGGCCCGGCCGGCTCGCGGCGCTCGGACCGTTCCGTGTCCGCACGTCGGCGTATGCCGGGCGGCTGCCGGACATCATCGAGCGGGGCTGGCGGACCGGCACCGATCTGCCCGGCACTGACGGCTGGGCCCAGATGGGGCCGCTGAAGCTCATCTCGGACGGCTCGCTCAACACGCGGACGGCGTGGTGCTGCGAGCCGTATGCCGGGTCGGCCGACCTCGACGAGCCGCGGGGTGCCGCCAACTTCACGGAGGCGGAGCTCACCGAGCTGGTCGCCACCGCGCACGCGCACGGCCTGGAGACGGCGCTGCACGCGATCGGGGACCGCGCGGTGAGCCAGGCGCTGGAGGTCTTCGCCCGCACCGGGGCCGCCGGATCGATCGAGCACGTGCAGCTGGTGCCCCGGGACGGCCTGGAGCTGTGGGCCGGTCTGCCGGTCCGCGCCAGCGTCCAGCCCGCGCACCTGCTCGACGACCGCAGCGTCACCGAGCGGGTCTGGCCGGACCGCACCCAGCGGGCGTTCGCGTTCGGTGCCCTGCGAGAGCACGGGATCCCGCTCGTGCTGGGCTCGGACGCACCGGTGGCCCCGCTCGACCCCTGGCTGTCCATGGCCGTGGCGGTCTTCCGGGCCTCCGAGGGCGGGGATCCGTGGCACCCCGAGCTCTCGCTCACCCCGCGCGAGGCCCTGGCCGCCTCCGTGGACGGCCGCCGGCTCGCGGTGGGTGAGCCCGGGGACGTCGTGCTGCTGGACGACGACCCGCTGGCCGGTGGCGACCCCGGCGCAGGACCCGAGGAGGGCGCCACGTCCGATCCCGCGCAGCAGGCCAGGGTGCTGCGCACGATGGGGGTCAGCGCGACCGTCATCGGCGGCCACCTCGTGCACGGCGGCTAGCGGAACGCAGGGCATAGACCCGAGGGTCTGCTCGTTAGGATGAGGGAGAACGTCACCACCCACCGTTGCCGCTGGAGGACCTCATGACCGCTCCCACTGACGCCACCAACACCACCCCCTCGGGTGCCCCCGTGTCAGTCATCGTGGCTGGCGCCCGCACGCCGATGGGCCGCATGTCCGGCGGGCTGAAGGACTTCTCCGGCTCCGACCTCGGCGGTTTTGCCATCAAGGGCGCCCTCGAGAAGGCCGGCGTGAGTGGTGACCAGGTCGACTACGTGATCATGGGCCAGGTGCTGACCGCCGGCGCGGGGCAGATCCCGGCGCGCCAGGCCGCCGCCAAGGCGGGCATCCCGATGGACGTCCCCGCCCTCACGATCAACAAGGTGTGCCTGTCCGGCCTGGACGCGATCGCGCTGGCCGACCAGCTCATCCGCGCCGGCGAGTTCGACGTGGTCGTCGCCGGTGGGCAGGAGTCGATGACCAACGCCCCGCACCTGCTGGAGAAGAGCCGCGCGGGCTTCAAGTACGGCGACGTGACGATGCGCGACCACATGGCCTACGACGGCCTCTGGGACGCCTTCACCGACCAGGCGATGGGCGGGCTGACCGAGGACGCCAACACGGCGGACCGCGAGTTCACCCGCGAGGAGCAGGACGCCTTCTCCGCCCGCAGCCACCAGCTCGCCGCCAAGGCGTGGGAGGACGGCAAGTTCGACGACGAGGTCGTCACGGTCCAGGTGCCGCAGCGCAAGGGTGACCCCATCGACTTCCGCGACGACGAGGGCATCCGCCCCGACACCACGGTCGAGTCGCTGGGCAAGCTCCGCCCGGCCTTCTCCAAGGACGGCACCATCACCGCGGGCAGCGCCTCCCAGATCTCCGACGGCGCCGCCGCGGTCGTGGTGATGAGCAAGACCAAGGCCGAGGAGCTGGGCCTGACCTGGCTGGCCGAGATCGGTGCCCACGGCGTGGTCGCCGGCCCAGACTCGACCCTGCAGAGCCAGCCGTCCCGCGCGATCGCCGCCGCCTGCAAGAAGGAGGGCATCGAGCCCACTGACCTGGACGTCGTCGAGATCAACGAGGCGTTCGCGGCAGTCGGTCTGGCGTCCACCAAGGAGCTCGGCCTCGACCCGGAGCGGGTCAACCCCAACGGGGGCGCCATCGCGCTCGGCCACCCGATCGGTATGTCGGGTGCTCGCCTGGCCCTGACCCTCGCCCTGGAGCTGAGGCGCCGGGGCGGTGGCACCGGTGCGGCCGCCCTGTGCGGCGGCGGGGGGCAGGGCGACGCCCTGATCGTCCGCGTGCCCGCGCAGGCCTGAGCGCCGCCCGGATGCGGCGTCGCGAGGTAGACGTCCCCGCCCTGGTCGAGCAGGCCAGGGCGGGTTCTCCGCGTGCCGTGGCGCGGCTGATCACCCTCGTCGAGAACGACCACCCGGCGCTGCGGGAGGTGATGGCCGCGCTGGCCCCGCACACCGGCCACGCCTACATCGTCGGCCTCACCGGGAGCCCCGGCGTCGGCAAGTCCACCAGCACCAACATGCTGGTCAGCGGGTTGCGCGGGCGGAGTCTGCGGGTCGGGGTGCTTGCAGTGGACCCGTCCTCGCCGTTCTCCGGCGGCGCACTGCTGGGGGACCGCATCCGGATGAGCGACCACGCCCTGGACCCGGAGGTCTACATCCGGTCCATGGCCAGCCGCGGCCACCTGGGCGGGCTGTCGTGGAGCACGCCGCAGGCGCTGCGGGTGCTGGACGCCGCGGGCTGCGACGTCGTCGTCGTGGAGACCGTCGGCGTCGGGCAGAGTGAGGTGGAGATCGCCGGACTGGCCGACACGACGGTAGTGCTGCTGGCCCCCGGCATGGGTGACGGGGTCCAGGCCGCCAAGGCGGGCATCCTCGAGGTCGGTGACGTGTTCGTGGTCAACAAGGCCGACCGGGAGGGCGCCGACGCGACCGTGCGCGAGATCCGGCACATGATCAGCCTCGGCGACCGCACCGAGCCGGGCCTCTGGCGCCCGCCGGTGCTCAAGACGGTCGCCGACCGCCACGAGGGTCTCGAGGAGGTGCTCGAGGCGCTCGACAAGCACCGCGCGTGGATGGCGGACCACGGCGAGCTGCACCGCCGGCGGGTGCGCCGGGCGGGGGCAGAGATCGAGGCGATCGCCGTGGCCCAGCTGCGTGAGCGGATGGGCGTCCTCGGTCACGGCAAGGACATCGACTCCGCGGCCGAGCAGGTGGTCGCGGGCGCGACCGACCCCTACGCCGCGGCCGACGAGGTCGTCGCCGCCCTCTAGAACCTGCCCCTGTCGGAGCGGACGCGTAGGTTGTTCGCATGACCCGGGACACGACATACGTCATCCGGGCGCCACGCCCCGAGGACGCTGAGGCGTTGGGCGCCCTGCACTGCCGGGTGTGGCAGGAGGCCTACGCCGGCCTGATGCAGGCGGAGGCCTTCGCCGCGCTCTCCCCCGAGCGGTTCGCCCGCACCTGGGGAAGGCGCCTCGTCGCCGAGGAGGGGGTGGCCCCCGAGGAGCAGAACCCCAACCTGCTGAGGGACGGGCGCAGCGCCCGGGGCGAGCACGTGGCCGTCGCCGAGGCGGACGGCGAGCTCGTGGCCTTCATCAGCGTCGGGCCCGCGCGTGACGAGGCGGCCCCCACGGACACCCAGCTCTGGGCGATCAACGTCGCGTCGGAGCACTACGGCAGCGGCGTGGCGCAGGACCTGATGGACCAGGTCCTCGGTGAGGGTCCGGCATACCTGTGGGTCGCCGACGGCAACGACCGGGCGATCCGGTTCTACCAGCGCAACGGCTTCCGGCTGGACGGGGCGAGGGTCACCGACCCGGACGACGGGCTGGTCGAGGTGCGCATGGTGCGCGGCTGAGTGGGTTCGCGGATGGGGGAGTTCTTCGACGCCGAGGAGGGCGGGCCGCTGCGCCTGGAGCTGCGCAGCGTGGACGGGCGGGACTTCCACCTGCTCCGCCAGATCGGCTACTGCAGCGCGCACTACGAGGAGTGCTTCGTCGTGCCGGCCGACCTGCGCCGGTTCACCACGGACCTCGCCTCGGTGCCGGCGCTGTTCACCTGGCTGGTGCCCAAGAGCGGTGACTTCCTGCCCGCGGCCGTCCTGCACGACGCCCTGACCCGTCCCGGCGCCTTCATCGGGCCGGACACCGGTCGCGACGGCACGCCGTTCGGCCGGGCCGAGGCCGACCAGATCTTCCGGGAGGCCATGATCGGCCTGGGCACCGGGCGGGTGCGTGCCTGGCTGATGTGGGCCGCGGTCACCCTCACCACCATGTGGCACTCGGGCAGGGCCTGGACCCGCGTGGCGCTCGCGGGCGTCCTCGGCGTGGTCGTGGCGCTCGGGGGCCTGGCCACCCTCGACTTCTTCGACGTCTGGGACGTGCTGCCCTGGATGGGTGAGCACGTCTGGTGGCGCGAGGCGCTGCAGGGTGCGGTCGGCGCCGTCCTGATCCCGTCGGCGCTGAGCCTCACGTGGGGCAAGTGGTGGCGTGCAGGCGTCATCACCGGCATCGCGCTCGCCTTCCTGCTCCATGTCACGATCGTGCTCGCGCTGCTGGTCGTGGCCTACCAGCTGGTCGAGCGGGTGGTGAGCGGTCCGGCCAACCGGGAGGGCGTCCGGACAAGGGACCGCGAGGCGGTGGGCGGACGGTAGCCTAGGCCGCATGAGTGACAGCGCTGTCCCCGAAACCGCCCAGACCTCCGGCCGCGACCGCTGGCAGCAGCGCTTCGAGGCTGCCGTAGCCAAGGGGCGGGTCCGCGATGCCGACTTCACCACCCTGTCCGGCATGGCCGTCGACCCGGTCTACGGGCCCAGCCCGGAGATGGAGGCGGCGGACGAGCGGATGGAGCGCATCGGCTGGCCGGGCACCTTCCCCTACACCCGGGGCCTCTACCCGACGGGTTACCGCGGCCGCACCTGGACGATCCGCCAGTTCGCCGGTTTTGGCAACGCCCAGCAGACCAACGAGCGCTACAAGATGATCCTCGCCCGCGGCGGTGGCGGCCTCTCCGTGGCGTTCGACATGCCGACCTTGATGGGCCGCGACTCCGACGAGCCGCAGAGCCTGGGCGAGGTCGGACACTGCGGGGTGGCCATCGACTCGGCCTCCGACATGGACATCCTCTTCTCCGACATCACGCTCTCCGACGTGACCACGTCGATGACGATCAGTGGTCCCGCGGTGCCGGTGTTCTGCATGTACCTCGTGGCCGCCGAGCGCCAGGGCGTCGACATCAGCAAGCTCGACGGGACCCTGCAGACCGACATCTTCAAGGAGTACATCGCCCAGAAGGAGTGGCTGTTCCCGCCGGAGCCGCACCTGCGCCTGATCGGCGACCTGATGGAGTACACCTCGGCCAACATCCCGGCCTACAAGCCGTTGTCGGTCTCCGGCTACCACATCCGTGAGGCGGGCTCGACGGCCGCGCAGGAGCTGGCCTTCACGCTGGCCGACGGCTTCGGCTACGTCGAGCTGGGCCTGTCCCGGGGGATGGACGTCAACCAGTTCGCGCCGGGGCTGTCCTTCTTCTTCGACTCCCACGTCGACTTCTTCGAGGAGATCGCGAAGTTCCGCGCGGCCCGGCGGATCTGGGCGCGCTGGATGCGCGACGTCTACGGCGCCACCGACGAGCGGGCCCAGTGGCTGCGCTTCCACACGCAGACCGCCGGCGTCTCGCTCACCGCGCAGCAGCCGCTGAACAACGTGGTCCGCACCGCCGTCGAGGCGCTCGCCGCGGTCCTGGGCGGCACGAACTCGCTGCACACCAACGCACTGGACGAGACGCTGGCGCTGCCGACCGAGCAGTCCGCCGAGGTCGCCCTGCGCACCCAGCAGGTGCTCATGGAGGAGACCGGCGTCGTCAACGTCGCCGACCCGCTCGGTGGGTCCTGGTATGTCGAGGCGCTCACCGACCAGATCGAGGCCGAGGCGGAGAAGATCTTCGAGACCGTCCGCAGCATGGGCGAGCGCGGTCGCACCCCCCGCGAGGACGGCACCTTCGACCACCCGATCGGCCCGATGACGAGCGGCATCCTGCGCGGCATCGAGGACGGCTGGTTCCAGTCCGAGATCGCCGACAGCGCGTTCCAGTACCAGATCGCGCTCGAGAAGCGCGAGAAGAAGATCGTGGGCGTCAACGTGCACACCGAGTCGGTGAGCCACGAGCTGGAGATCCTGCGGGTGAGCCACCAGGTCGAGCGCGACCAGGTGGCCACGCTCGGACAGCGCCGCGAGGGTCGCGACATGGCTCGCGTGCAGTCGGCTCTGGACGCGATGCTGGCGGTGTCCCGGACGGACGACAACATGATCCCGAGCATGCTCGAGGCGGTCCGCGCGGAGGCGACGCTGGGCGAGATCTGCAACACGCTGCGCGACGAGTGGGGTATCTACCGGGAGCCGGCCAGGTTCTGAGCCGGCGAGCCGCGCGGTTCCGGCCCCGCGGCCCAGGCCGGCTCCGAGGAGCGATCATGGGTGGCACGCGCCTCCTCACAGCCAACTCACAGTGAGGTCTACGTCACGCCGCCCGCCTGCTGAACAGACGTCATACGCGGCGGTCGGGCCGCCTGTGGCCGCCTGACGGATTAGGTTGAACCGACCACCCTCCGTTTACCATTTCGTTATGAAGTTGACCCGCGCCGCCCTGGCGCTCGCACTCTCCTCGTCCCTCGTCCTGTCCGCCTGCAGCGGCACTGACGAGGGCGACGAGGCCACGACCCCCGCCACCTCCGGTGACAGCTCCTCGGCGACCGCCGGCGACGAAGGCGACGCCACGAGCGCCACCGGCGATGCCACAAGCGCCACCGGGGACGCCACGACCGCCACGGGCGACGCAGCCACGTCCACGGACGACGGCAAGGTCACCGCCCCCCCGGACGGCGTCGCGGTCATCTCCGTGGAGCAGGCCGAGGAGGTCGCCGCCCGGCTCATCAAGCAGGCGGCCGACTCCCAGAACGCCGACATCGACGAGGCCATGGAGATCAACGAGGAGACCTTCGTCGGCTCCGAGCTCCGTGCCGCCAATGCCGCCACGGAGCTGCGCGAGGTGGGCCTGAAGCCGGTTATCGACTACCACCCGTGGGGCACGAACGTGCTGGCGATCAGCCGCGACGACGGTGAGTCGCCGGCATACATGGTCGTGCAGTCGGTCCCCGAGTCCGGCCTGCCCGAGCTGCACCTGATCGTCAGCGAGGACGACGGCGAGAACTGGCGGATCGGCTGGAGCGCCCCGATGCTCGCGGGCACCGAGGTCGGCACGTTCGACCCCCGCTCCGAGGGCTCCACCGTGCTGCGCGACTCCGCCGGGGAGCTGAGCATGTCCCCGAGCCAGGCCGTCGACAGGCTCTTCGAGATCCTGGACTACCCGTTCGCCGAGGAGCGCCCGGACTTCCGGACCAACGACTACGGGCCCCAGGTCCGCAAGGCCACCGAGGCCCAGGCCTCCAGCGTGAGCGAGCAGGCGACGCTCTCCTCCGAGCACGACCTGCGCTCCGGCACGCTGCGGACCATCGAGCTGGCCGACGGTTCGGCGATCACCTTCCCGGTGCTCGAGCGGACCAGCACCTTCGACGTCAAGGACGGCATGATCCTCAAGCCGTCGACAGCGTTCGCGCACCTGGCCGGAGACGACACCCTCACCAACAGCGCCGAGCTGCGCACCCTGGTCTTCCTCGCCGTCCACATCCGGACCGACGGCGGAGCCCCCGAGGTCATCGCTGCCCGGGAGCAGGTGTTCGAAGCCTCCGGCAGCTGATCCTCGCGCATCAGACACAATGGAGACATGACACAGCCCTCCCAGTCGCTCAATGCCGCCCTGCGCGGCGCCGTCGACCTCTCGGCACTGTCCCGCCCGCAACCAGCCGGCGGGGGCCAAGCGCCCGGCAGCGCCCCAGGACCTGGCGGGCCGGGTGGCGGAGCCGATGGGGTTCTGGTCCAGGGCACCGACGCGACGTTCGCCACGCTGGTCAACGGCACGACGGCGGTGCCGGCGGTCCTGGTGCTCTACACCGACCAGATTCCCGAGTCCCAGCAGTTCGCGCAGACGCTGGCTGACGAGGCCGTCGCCCAGGAGGGCCGCTTCCGGGTCGTGGCGGTCGACATCGCGGCCAACCCCGGCATCGTGCAGTCGCTGAGCCCGGTCCTGCAGGAGGCCTTCGGACAGGTCAGTGCACTTCCGGTCGTGGTCGGCCTGCTGCAGGGCCAGCCGGTGCCGTTCTTCCTCGGCGTGCAGCCGATCGAGCAGGTGCGCCAGCTGCTCGAGCAGTTCCTGGCGGCGGCCGTGGCCAACGGGGTCACCGGCCGCGTCGAGAGTATGCCGGACCGCGCGGCCCCCCAGGGCGGGCCGGAGGGGGAGGGCACCGGTGAGCCGGAGCTCCCACCGCTGCACCAGCAGGCCTACGACGCGATCGACCGAGGCGACCTGGATGCCGCGGCGGCGGCCTACCAGCAGGCACTGCAGGAGAACCCGAAGGATGAGGACGCCCGCCTCGGTCTCGGGCAGGTAGACCTGCTGCGCCGCACCAGCGGGATGGACCTCAACGCGGTGCGGGACGCGGCAGCGGCCGATCCGACCGACGTGGACGCCCAGCTGAACGCCTCAGACCTGGACCTCGTGGGTGGGCACGTCGAGGACGCGTTCCTGCGGCTGATCGACCTCGTCCGCAGGACCTCAGGCGACGAGCGGGACCGCGTCCGCAAGCACCTCCTCGGGCAGTTCGAGGTCGTGGGTGCGAGTGACCCGCGCGTTACCAAGGCTCGTCAGTCGCTGATGAGCGCGCTCTTCTAGAGCTCAGCCGTTGAGCGTGCTGTTCTGAAGGTCAACCGTCGGGCGCGCTCTACTCGAGCTCAGCCGTTGAGCGCGGTGTCGACCACCTGCTGCGCCTCCTGCTGCACCTGAGCCAGGTGCTCCGGACCGGTGAACGACTCGGCATAGATCTTGTAGACGTCCTCGGTGCCGGACGGCCGCGCCGCGAACCACGCGTTCTTGGTCTGCACCTTGAGGCCGCCGATGGCCGCCCCGTTGCCCGGTGCGTCGGTGAGGATCGCCGTGATCTCCTCACCCGCCAGCGTGGTCGCGCTGACGTCCTGCGGGCTCAGCTGCTTCAGCTTTGCCTTCTGCTCGCGGTTGGCGGGTGCGTCGATGCGCGCGTAGGCCGGGTCGCCGTGCTGGGCCACCAGCTCGGCATACCGCTGCGAGGGCGACTGTCCGGTGGCGGCCTGGATCTCGGAGGCCAGCAGCGCGAGGATGATGCCGTCCTTGTCGGTGGACCACACCGACCCGTCCCGGCGCAGGAACGAGGCGCCCGCCGACTCCTCCCCACCGAAGCCGATGCTGCCGTCCAGCAGACCCGGCACGAACCACTTGAACCCGACCGGCACCTCGAGCAGCGCCCTACCCAGGGACTCGGCCACCCGGTCGATCATCGAGGACGACACCAGCGTCTTGCCGATCGCCGCGGTCCTCGGCCAGTCCGGGCGCGCGCCGCCGAAGAGGTAGTCGATGGCCACGGCCAGGTAGTGGTTGGGGTTCATCAGGCCAGCGTCCGGCGTGACGATGCCGTGCCGGTCGCTGTCGGCGTCGTTGCCGGTGCTGATCTGGAACTGGCCCCGGTTGGCGATCAGGCCCGCCATCGCGTGCGGTGAGGAGCAGTCCATCCGGATCTTGCCGTCCCAGTCCAGTGGCATGAAGCCCCACGCGGGGTCCACCTGCGGGTTCACCACGGTCAGGTCCAGTCCGTGCGTCTGCGCGATCGCGCCCCAGTAGTCGACGCTCGCGCCGCCCAGCGGGTCGGCGCCGATCCGGATGCCGGCGCTGCGGATCACCTCGAGGTCGACCACCTCTGGCAGGGCCGCGACATACTCACCCATGAAGTCGTACTCGACCGCAGCCTCGCGCGCCTGCGCGAACGGCTGGCGCCGGACCCCCTCGAGGCGGTCCCGCAGCAGCTCGTTGGCGCGGTCGGCGATCCACCCGGTGGCGTCGGTGTCGGCGGGCCCACCGTTGGGCGGGTTGTACTTGAACCCACCGTCCCGCGGCGGGTTGTGCGACGGAGTCACCACGATCCCGTCGGCCAGGCCGGACTCCTTGCCCCGGTTGGCTCGGAGGATGGCGACACTCACCGCCGGCGTCGGGGTGTAGCGGTCCCTGTCGTCGACCCGCACGTCGACGCCGTTGGCCGCCAGGACCTCCAGCGCGGTGGCCCACGCCGGCTCGGAGAGGGCGTGGGTGTCGCGTCCGATGAACAGCGGGCCGTCGGTGCCCTGGCTGCTGCGGTAGTCGCAGATCGCCTGGGTCGTGGCCAGGATGTGCGCCTCGTTGAACGCCGCGTCGAGTGCGCTGCCCCGGTGCCCGGACGTGCCGAAGGCGACCTGCTGGTCGACCTGCGCCGGGTCCGGCTGCACCGTGTAGTAGGCCGTCACCAGGTGCGCGACGTCGATCAGGTCCTCGGGCTCCGCCGTCTGGCCGGCGCGTTCGTGGGCCACTGCTCCTCCTAGATGGTGCTGCCGGTGGGGTCCTGGGTCCGGCCCCCGGACTGCTCGTCGTCTCGGGTCTGCTCGTCGGTCACGTCGTCGTCCGCGGCCGGTGTCGCGGTCTGTGCCGCCGCCACGTCGGCTGGCGTGATGGGCTCCGGCGTCAGCCAGAGCACCCCCAGCGGCGGCAGGGTGAGCTCCAGGGAGTGCGGCTGGCCCTGGTGGGGCTGGTCGGTCGACTCGACCGTGCCGAGGTTGCCCACCCCCGAGCCGCCGTAGGAGTCGGCGTCGGTGTTGATCAGCTCGCGCCACCGTCCGGGCCGGGGGACGCCGACCCGCACCTGCTGACGGGGCTGCCCCGAGAAGTTGGCCACCGCGACCAGCATGGGGCGCTCACCGGCCTCGTCCTCGG
Organism: Ornithinicoccus sp.; assembly: GCA_035303365.1. GTDB lineage: Bacteria > Actinomycetota > Actinomycetes > Actinomycetales > Dermatophilaceae > Ornithinicoccus. The sequence goes on along the minus strand of DATGRS010000191.1, from coordinate 2,009 downwards.
CGCCGTAGCGGACGAAGCTGAACGTGTTGCCATGCGCATCATCGGCGTCGAGCCACTGGAACCCCGAGCTCTTGTGGTCCAGCTCCCACAGCGCCGGGGTGTCCTTGTAGGCGAGGTTGAGGTCGCGGACCAGGTGCTGGACGCCGACGTGCGCGGGCTGGTCCAGCAGCCACCAGTCCAGGCTCCGGCCGTCGGCCCACTCGGCGATCTGGGCGAACTCCTGTCCCATGAAGAGCAGCTGCTTGCCCGGGTGGGCCCACATGAACGCCAGGTAGGCCCGCAGGCTCGCCATCATCTGCCAGCGGTCGCTGCCGCCCATCTTGCGCAGCAGCGACCCCTTGCCGTGGACGACCTCGTCGTGGCTGATCGGCAGCACGAACTGCTCGGTGAACGCATACATCAGCGAGAACGTCATCTGGTGGTGGTGGTACTGCCGGTGGATCGGCTGCCGCCGGATGTAGTCCAGGGAGTCGTGCATCCAGCCCATGTTCCACTTGAAGCCGAAGCCCAGGCCCCCGCTGGCGGTGGACCGGGTCACCCCCGGCCAGGCCGTCGACTCCTCCGCCACGATCACCACCCCGGGGGAGCGGCGGTATGCCGTGGCGTTGGTCTCCTGCAGCAGCGCCACGGCCTCCAGGTGCTCCCGACCGCCGTACTTGTTGGGCAGCCACTCGCCGGGCTCGCGGGAGTAGTCGAGGTAGAGCATCGAGGCGACCCCGTCCACCCGCAGCCCGTCGACGTGGAACTCCTCGAGCCAGAACAGCGCGTTGGCCACCAGGAAGTTGCGCACCTCCGGCCGCCCGAAGTCGAAGATGAAGGAGCCCCAGTCCTTCTGCCAGCCGCGGCGCGGGTCGGGGTGCTCGTAGATCGGCGTGCCGTCGAACTTCGCCAGGGCCCACGGGTCGGTCGCGAAGTGACCGGGCACCCAGTCCAGGATCACGCCGATCCCTGCCTGGTGCAGCCGGTCGATCAGGTAGCGCAGGTCGTCGGGAGAGCCGAACCGCGAGTCCGCGGCGTAGTAGCCCGTGACGTGGTAGCCCCACGACGGCGCGTAGGGGTGCTGCATCACCGGCATGAACTCCACGTGCGTGAAGCCCATCTGCGTCACGTAGTTGGTGAGCTGGTCGGCCAGGTCCCGGTAGGACGCACCCTGCCGCCAGGAGCCGATGTGCACCTCGTAGATGCTCATCGGGCCGCCGTGCGGGTCGCGCTGGGTGCGCTGGGTCATCCACTCCGAGTCCCGCCACTCGTGGCGGGCGTGCGTGACGACGGAGGCGGTGCTCGGCGGCACCTCCGCGGCGCGCGCCATCGGGTCGGCCTTCAGCCGGCGGTGCCCGTCCGGGCCGGTGATGTCGAACTTGTAGCGGTTGCCCTCCCACACGCCCGGCACGAAGATCTCCCAGATCCCGCTGGTGCCCAGCACCCGCATCGGGTGGGCGGTGTTGTCCCACTGGTTGAAGTCACCGACGACGTGCACCCCGCGGGCGTGCGGTGCCCACACCGCGAAGCTGGTGCCGCGCACCTCACCCAGCGGTCCGTCATACGTCCGCAGGTGGGCGCCCAGCACGGTCCAGAGCTGCTCGTGCCGGCCCTCGCCGATCAGGTGCCGGTCGACCTCGCCGAGGGTGGGCAGGAAGCGGTAGGGGTCGTCCTGCACGTGCGTGCCGCCACCGCCCCACGATACCTCGATGCGGTAGTCGGGGATCTCCGTGCGCGGCAGGACGGCCGTCCAGATGCCGTGCTTCTCGTGGTGCATCGGGCGCCGCTCGCCGCCGGCCAGCAGCACGGTGACGCTCTCGGCCAGCGGCCGCAGGGCCCGGACGGTGATGCCGCCGTCGTGCGGGTGGGCGCCCAGGATCGAGTGCGGGTCGTGGTGCAGGCCGCGGAGCAGCCGCTCGAGGTCCTGGTCGTCGAGGGGCTGCGGGCTGGGCGTGTGGTCCGGCACGTCGGGGGCGTATGCCGGCTCGCCGGTCTGCGGGTCACCCGCCGTGCCCTGGGTCGGGTCCGCC
>DATGRS010000190.1:0-16226 GCA_035303365.1 Ornithinicoccus sp. | reverse complement strand
AGGGCGGCGGGGCGGGACGGGTCGACCGGGACGACCACCTCGTCGTGGTGGAGGTCCACGTCGGCGTGCAGCACCTGGTGCCCGTCGGCCCAGCCGGCGACATCGAGCGTGTGCGGTCGAGCCGTCCGCTCGTCCGGGCGGGTCCGCGTGACGCGAAGGCCCTCGTCAGTCACCTCGGCGGTGATGCGGTCCAGACCCGCGGTGGTCAGCCACGCTCTCGACCATTCCGTGAGGTCAGTGCCCGAGGCCGCCTCCATCGCCCCGAGGAAGTCGGCGAGCGCGGCGTTGCCGTAGGCGTGCTCGGTGAGGTAGTCCGTGATGCCGGCGACGAACGCCGCATCCCCCAGGTGCGCGACCAGCTGGCGCAGCACGGCCGCCCCCTTGGCGTAGGAGATGCCGTCGAAGTTCTGCAGGGCGGCGTCGGCGTCCGGTGCCGGAGACCCCGCCACCGGGTGGGTGGAGGGGGCGCGCTCCGCGGCATACCCCCAGGCCTTGCGGGACATCGTGGAGTCCACCCACGCGTCGTCGGACCCGGTCACCGCGGTCAGCGTCCGGTGCGCCATGTACTCGGCGAACGACTCGTTGAGCCACAGGTCGTCCCACCACCTCATCGTGACCAGGTCACCGAACCACATGTGCGCCATCTCGTGGCAGATGGTGTTGGCGCGGCCGAGCAGCTCGTCGTCCGTGGCCGCGCCGCGGTGAATCATGCTGTCGCGGAACGTCACGCAGCCCGGGTTTTCCATCGCGCCCGCGTTGAACTCGGGGACGAACACCTGGTGGTAGGCCCCGAACGGGTAGCGGATGCCGAACAGCTGGTGGTAGTAGTCGAAGCTGTCCTTGGTGACTTGCAGCATCTCCGGCGCCTGCGCGCGCAGGTGCTCGCCGAGTGAGGCGCGGACGTGCACCCCGAGCGGGATGCCGTCGTGCTCGTCCGTCACGGACGCGTAGGGGCCGGCGCAGATCGTCACGAAGTAGGTGGCCAGCGGCTTGGTGGTGGCCAGCTCCCACCGGCCCCCACCGGTCGGCACCGCCTCACCGTTGCCCAGCACGACCCATGACTCCGGCGCGGTGACGGTGACGGTGTAGGGCGCCTTGAGGTCCGGCTGGTCGAAGCAGGCGAAGACCCGTGGCGCGGCGTCCAGGAACAGGTGGCCGTAGAGGTAGACCAGCCCGTCGGCAGGGTCCACCGCCCGGTGCAGCCCCTGGCCGTCGTTGCTGTAGCCCATCGTGGCCTCGACGACGACGGTGTTGTCGCTGAGCAACCCGCTCAGCTCCAACCGGCCGTCCCGGATGGTCGCGGGGTCGATCGACGCCCCGTTCAGGTCGATGGAGCGGACCTCGACCGCCCGGACGTCCAGGAAGGTGCTGGCACCGGGCACCGCAGTGAACGCGATGGTGCTCCGAGACGTGAAGGTCTCCTGGTCCGGGTTGTCACCACCGGTGAGGTCGAGATCGACGGAGTATGCCGTGACGGCCAGCAGCGCGGACCGCGCCTCGGCCTCAACGCGGGTGAGGGATGACATGGTCGCCTAGCCTGTCACGGCCCACGGATAAGCGGCGAGGCACTGCCGCCACGTCATTCCAGGACGCTCTCCGGACTGACTGCCTCCAGACCGAGCGACTCACCGACCGCACGGTTGGTCAGCTGCCCGGCGTGCGTGTTCAGGCCGAGGGCCAGCGACCGGTCCTCGCGCATCGCCCGCTCCCAACCCCGTCCAGCCAGCGCCACGACATACGGCAGCGTGGCGTTGGTCAACGCGTAGGTCGAGGTGTTCGGCACCGCACCTGGCATGTTGGCCACGCTGTAGAACACCGAGCCGTGGACCGTGTAGGTCGGGTCGTCGTGGGTCGTGGGGTGGCTGCCCTCGAAGCAGCCCCCCTGGTCGATGGCGACATCGACGAGCACCGAGCCGGGTTTCATCTGCGCCACGAGGTCGTTGCTCACCAGCCGCGGGGCCGCGGCACCGGGGATGAGCACGGCGCCGATGACGAGGTCGGCCTGCAGGACCTGCTGCCGGATCGCCAGCTGCGACGACGCCAACCCGTGAACCCGGTTGTTGTAGCGCCAGAACGCCATCCGGAGCTTGTCGAGGTCGGTGTCGAGCATGGTGACGTCGGCGCCCATGCCGAGCGCGATGTTGGCGGCGTTCTGTCCCGAGACGCCCGCCCCGATGATCACCACCTTGGCGTTGGCGACACCCCCGACACCACCCATCAACACACCACGACCACCGTGGGCCTTCATCAGCGCGTGGGCACCCACCTGCGGCGCGAGGCAGCCCGCGACCTCGGACATCGGATAGAGCAGCGGCAGGGCACCCGACGGCAGCTGGACGGTCTCGTAGGCGACAGAGGTGACCCGGCGCCGCATCAGCTCATCGGTGAGCGGCCTGTTGGCGGCCAGGTGCAGGAAGGTGAAGAGCACCTGCCCGTCGCGCATCCGGTCGTACTCCTCAGGGAGGGGCTCCTTGACCTTGAGCACCAGCTCGCACGAGTCCCAGACGTCATCAGGTCCGGACAGCCGGGCCCCAGCGGCGGCGTAGTCCTCGTCGGCGATCAGCGAGCCGGCGCCAGCTCCCTTCTCGACGAGGACCTCGTGGCCGTGCGCGACGAGCTCGTGGACCCCGATCGGGGTGAGCGCGACCCGGTACTCACGGTTCTTCAGCTCCCGGGGCACTCCGATCCTCACCCGACGATCCTCGCGGTAGACCGCTCCGAGGGCAAGGGCTGACCGGACCCAGAGTGGCACGATGACCACGTGACCTCACCCTCGACCACACCTGGGCAGCCGTCGGTCCGCCCGCTGGAGCTCCGTCATACGCCCGCACTGCGTCTCCGTGGCCGGACCTTCGACTCCGGGCGACCGGCCGTGATGGCGATCATCAACCGCACGCCGGACTCGTTCTGGGGCGGCAACCGCCACGCCGAGCTGGAGTCTGCGATGCAGGCGCTGCGGGACGCGGTGGCCGACGGGGCGGACATCGTGGACATCGGGGGTGTCCGGGCCGGGCAGGAGGGCGAGGTCGTGGACGCCGCCGAGGAGCTGCGCCGGGTGATGCCGTTCCTGGAGGCGGCGCGCACGGAGTTCCCCGACCTGGTGCTCAGCCTGGACACCTGGCGCAGCGAGGTCGCCCGAGAGGCTGCCACCGTCGGCCTGGACCTGGTCAACGACACATGGGCCGGCCACGACCCGGACCTGGTGCACGTCGCGGCAGACGTCGGGGCAGGCCTCGTCATCTCCCACACCGGTGGGTTGCCGCCGCGCACGGACCCGGTGGCGATGACGTATGCCGACGAGCGCGGCGACGACGAGCTCGCCGTGGTCCGGGACGTCCTGCGGGTCCTCGCGCGTGGGGCGGCTGCGGCAGTCGAAGCCGGCGTGCCCGCCGAACGGGTGCTGATCGACCCGACGCTGGACTTCGGCAAGACGACGCGGCACAGCCTGACCGTGCTGCGGCACACCGGCGACCTGGCCGCGCTGGGCTACCCGGTCCTGCAGGCGTTGTCACGCAAGGACTTCGTGGGCGAGACCCTTGGCCTCGAGCCGGACGACCGGCTGGAGGGCACGCTCGCGGCGACCGCCGTGGCGGCCTGGCTGGGCGCCACCGTGTTCCGTGCCCACGACGTGCGCGCCACCCGACGCGTCGTCGACATGGTGGCCACGATCCGGGGCGACCGTGTGCCTGCGCGCAGCGTGCGAGGCGAGCCGGCGGCCGGGACGTGACCGCGGGAGCGTGAGGGCAGCGCGGTGAGCGGCCGTGAGCCGCACATCGACTTCGCCCGGTGCACCCGTGCACTCAAACAGGCGATGTCAGCGGCTAGCGACTAGCGCCCCGCGCTGAGCAGCAGCGTTGTGCGGGACCGGACGACGTCTCCGGTTTGGATGTACGCGAAGGGCGGGCGGACGCGAGAACCGGGCGGACGCGCGAGTGGCGAGGGGCGCGACGCGGGCGTGTCAGAAGCGCTGGCGGCCCGCCATCGCCTCGAGGCGGGCGACGCGGTCCTCCATCGGCGGGTGGGTGGCGAACAGACGCTTGACGTCGCCGGCCCGGAACGGGTTGGCGATCATCATGTGACTGGTGTTGACCAGCTGCGGCTCGGGCGCCAGCGGGGCCGCCTGCGTGCCCGCCGCGATCTTGCGCAGGGCGCTGGCCAGCGCGAGCGGGTCGCCGGTCAGGGCCGCGCCGTCCTCGTCGGCGTCATACTCCCGGGTGCGGGTGATCGCCAGCTGGATCAGCGAGGCAGCCAGTGGGGCGAGGAAGGCCATCGCGAGCAGCGCCAGCGGGTTGGGCCGGTTCTCGCCACCCCCGCCGCCGAAGAACAGCATCATCTGCGCGACCGAGGTGATGACGCCGGCCAGGGCGGCCGCGACCGAGCCGGTCAGGATGTCGCGGTTGTAGACATGCATGAGCTCGTGGCCCAGGACACCTCGCAGCTCCCGCTCATCGAGCAGGTGCAGGATCCCCTCGGTGCAGCAGACCGCGGCGTTCTCGGGGTTGCGACCGGTGGCGAAGGCGTTCGGGGCGGCCGTCGGGCTGACGTAGAGCCGCGGCATCGGCTTGCCGGCGCGCATCGAGAGCTCCTGGACGATGCGGTACATTCCCGGCTGCTGCTCCGGCGTGACCGGGTAGGCCTTCATCGCCTTGATCGCGATCTTGTCGGAGTTCCAGTAGCCGTAGAAGGTGGTGGCCACACCGATCAGCGCGAACAGCCAGATGTAGCGGCCGTTCCCGATCAGGGCGCCCATGCCGAGGAGCAGAGCCCAGATGCCGCCGAAGAGCAGTGCGGTCTTGAGCCCGTTGTAGTGGTTGTGCATGTCCGTGGAACGCTCCATCCAGCCGGGGTGTTCCGTCAGAAGATACCGACCGGCGCGATGCTCCCCAGCACGAGCAGGGCCGCCAGGACCCCGATCAGGATCCGGTGCGACCAGGGCACGGAGTATGCCGGGGGGCCGGCGACCGCCGTCGCGCCGCCCTGTGCGGTGGGCGCCAACGCGCCGTTCGCGGCACTCCCCTGGGCGGCTGCCTCACCTTCCTGGTTGTTCTCACCCTCCGCGGCGGACGCGCCACCGAGCGAGGCGCTGGCGTGGGACGCCCCGGCCGCCGAGACCGTCTCGCCGGGCGTCTCCCGCTGGATGAGCGCGGCGAGCCAGCGGACGTAGACCGCGATCCCCAGGGCGATGTTGAGGGTCGCCACCACGAGGAGCCACCAGGTCCCGTCGGCCGCGACCGGGCGCAGCACGACGACCTTGGCGACCAGTCCGATGATCGCCGGTGGCAGCCCCGCGAGCGTGAGCAGCGCGAAGCCCAGGGCGGCCGCGGTCAGCGGCTGGCGCCGGGCGAGCGCTCGGTGGTCCCCGATGCTGACCCCACTGCCGGGTCGTCGGGCCACGGCGATGACGACGACGAAGGCCAGCACGGTGGCCAGCACGTACACGGCCAGGTAGCCCCCGGCCGCGTGGACAGCACGCGAGGACAGGGAGGCGAGCGGCAGCATCAGCCACCCGGCCTGGGCGATGGCCGACCAGGCCAGGAGGTGGACGAGGTCGTCCTGGCGCAGCGCCATTGCGTTGCCCAGCGTCATGGTCACCGCGGCAAGCACCGCGACGGCGACCAGCGCGAAGCCCGAGCTGCCCGAGAGCGCCTGGACCAGGACGATCATCCCGCCGAGGGCCGCGACCTTGGAGGTGCCGGCGAGGTAGGTCGTGATCGGCAGCGGCGCTGCGCCGTAGGTCAGCGGCGTCCAGGCGTGGAACGGGACGGCCGACAGCTTGAACCCCAGGCCGGCCAGCACGAACACCGCGGCCAGGAGCAGCAGCGCGGCCCGCTCGGGAACGGCTGCTGCCTCGGCCGCGACGTCTGGCGACAGCAGGGCGGTGCCGGTGGCCGCGACCCACAACGCAGCTCCGAGCGCCAGCAGGGCAAACGAGACCAGCGACGTGGTCAGCAGCGCGACCGCACCGGCCACCGCCCCGGCGTGACGCTGCGCTCTGCGCTCCAGGGCCACGAGCCCGACGACCGGCAGGGTGGCCAGCTCGAGCGCCACGAGCAGGCTGCCCAGGTCGCGCGCCGCGGTCACCGCGGTCACGCCGGCGGTGGCGGCGAGGAACAGCGCGACGAGCACCACCGTGGCTGCGCTGGTCCGGTCGCCCCGACCGGCCCGCGCCCACTCAGACCAGGTGAGCACCAGGACGACCGCGGCACTGGCCAGGGCGAGCAGCTGCAGGCCTCCGGTCAGTGAGCTCGCGGCATACAGGCAGTGCCCGGAGGGCAGGCAGAACGCGCCGGTCGAGTCCGCCGCGGACTGCGTGATGGCAGGGATCGTGCCGGCTGCGCCGACGGCCAGGCCTGCCGCGGCCAGCCACAGGTGGGCGGAGCGGGCCCGGGGCCAGGCGATGTCGAGGACGAGGACCAGGAGGGCGGCGAGCGCCGGCCCCAGGACCGGCCACAGGGCGGAGACGTTCAGGTCGAGGGTCACCGGCCCGCCCCCACGGTCGCGATGATGCCCTCCACCACGGGAGCGGTCAGGTCCAGCAGCGCGACCGGGTAGAGACCCAGCGCCACGATGCCGACGCCGAGGACGGCCAGGATGCCGAGCTCGACGCCGCGGGCGTCGTGGATCGCCGGGCTGCGCCGGTCACCGGCCCAGACGTGCCGCAGGACGCGCACGGCATACGCCGCCGCCAGGACAGCTCCGAGTGCCCCAGCCAGGGCGAAGACGCGGAACCAGCCGACGGTGCGGCCGGCGCCCGGGTCCCAGGCGGCATACAGCGCACCCCACTCGCCCCAGAAGCTGGCCAGGCCAGGCAGCCCCAGGGCGGCCGCCATCCCCAGCACCAGGGCGAACCCGAGGCGCGGGGTGATCTCGCGGAGGGCAGCGCGCGGGGTGGCCAGGTCGGCGCCGCCCCACTGGTGCTTCAGCGAGCCGACCACGACGAAGAGCAGCGCCGAGATCAGGCCGTGCGCCATATTGCCGTAGATCGCTGCCTGCAGGCCGGTCTCCGAGCCCGCGGCGATGGCCAGCACCACGAAGCCGAGGTGACCGATCGACGCCCAGGCGATCAGCCGCTTGAGGTCCCGCTCGACCAGGCACGCCAGGCCGGCCCAGAGGATCCCCGTCACCGCGAAGCCGGCGAGCACGGGTGAGACCGTGGCGAGTCCGTCCGGCAGCGGTGCGGCGACCAGCCGGATCATCCCGTAGGCGCCCATCTTCAGCAGCACGGCCGCGAGCAGCACCGAGCCGGCGGTCGGAGCGGTGGCGTGCACCCACGGCAGCCACGTGTGCAGCGGCCAGACCGGCACCTTGATGCCCAGCCCGATGAGGAGTATGACGGTCACGATCACCTGGCTTCCGTGGTCCAGGGAGCCTCCGGCCAGTGCGGCCCAGCGCACCAGGTCGGTGGTCCCGGTCGCGCCCCAGAGGGCCAGGATCCCGATCAGCATGAGCATCGAGCCGGTCGCCGTGAACACCAGGAACCGCATCGCCGCGCCGTCGCGGTCGGCGGGGGTCGTGGCGTCGCCGTGCCGGGCGACCAGCACCCACATCGGGACCAGGACCAGCTCGAAGGCGACGAAGAAGACCAGTGCGTCTCGCGTCAGGAACGTGAGCAACGACCCGCCGACGACGACCAGCAGGCAGGCGTAGTAGGTCGCCAGCGAGCGTGGCCCGGGGACGACGGTCCCGACGGGCAGCGGCTCGGTGCGCTCGTGCCGGCCGGGCTCGCCGATCCGGGCGTCGGACAGCGGCTCGTGGTAAGGCACCAGGGTGGCGACCACCGCCATCAGGCCGGTCAGCAGGACGAACGGCGCGCTGAGCCCGTCCACGCCCAGGTCGAGCCGCACGCCCAGGCTCTCGATCCAGACCAGGTCGACCTCGGGGCGTCGCCAGACCACCCAGCCGGCCGCAAGCGCGACCAGCACGCCGGCCCCGACGGCGATGCCGCGACTGACGCGGGGTCGCGGTGGCGGACTCACCCGGTCGGCGACCAGCAGCCAGACGGCCCCGATGAGCGGGGACAGCACGAGCACCGGGATGGCGAGAGCGTCGACGATGTTCACGAGACCGCCACCCCGATGGCAGCGAGGACGACGACGCCGCCGAGGACGAGCAGCAGGCCGGGTGCGGGCCGCCGCGGGTGGGTCGACTGGAGGGCGATGCCGAGCAGGCGGGCGGCCGGGCCGGTCGCCCGGACGTAGGCATCCAGCACCTCACGGTCCAGCCACTGCACCCAGTGCGCGAGGGCTATGACGGGCCCCGCCACGGCAGCGTGGTAGAGCCGGTCGAAGCCCAGCCCTCGCTCGGCCGCCAGGCTGAGACCAGCGGGGAGGCGAGCGGCAGCGTCCCGAGAGCCGACGCCCCGCGAGGCCACCCACACCGCGAGCCCGGCGAGTGCCATCAGGAGCAGCGCCGCCACGAGCAGCTGCATGTTGATCGTCAGCTGCAGGTCGATCAGCGGCGTGAAGGCGAGGATGCCGCCGACCACCGACAGGAAGCCGAGCACTGCCACCGCGGAACGCGCGGAGGAGGAGATCGCCGACTCAGCCTCCTCGATGCCGATGGCCTCGTCGACCACCTCCGGCTCGCTGAAGAAGTCGTCGATGAGCTGACCGCCCGGCCGGGGCCGGGGGACGGGCACGTGCCGGCGCCGCGGGCCACGGTCGAGGATGAGCCAGGCACGCATGCAGTAGGCGGCGGTGAGCGGGACGCTGGCCCCGACCGCGGCCAGGACGATGGTGGCGGCGACACCGACACCGGCCTGCACGCCGTGCTCGGCCTGGGCCAGGACCAGCTCCTTGGAGACGAACCCGACCATGGGCGGCACGCCCGCGAGGGCCAGCAGGCCGATGCCCATCGGCCGGCGCAGGGAGCGGTAGCGCTTGGTGGAGGAGACGACGTAGCGCACGACCGTGCCGCCGGTCAGCACCCCCATCCAGCCGACCGTGAGGAAGAGCAGTGCCTTGAACCAGGCGTGGGAGACCAGGTGCATGATCGCCGCGTCCGGTCCCTCACCGACCGGCACGACGGTGAGGGCGGCGAGCATCAGACCGACCTGGCTGACGGTCGACCAGGCCAGCAGACGCTTGATGTCCGGCTGGGCGAAGGCGAGCAGAGCCGCCAGCACGATCGTCGTCGCGACCAGCACCGCCAGGAGCACCCGAGCGGGGGTGCTGGCCTGCAGCAGCGGGAAGAGCTGGGCCAGCACCACGGTGCCGGCAGCGACCATGGTGGCCGCGTGGATCAGGGCCGACGCGGGCGTCGGACCCTCCATCGCGTCCGGCAGCCAGTCCTGGAACGGCAGCTGCGCGGACTTGCCGATGACGCCGAGGACGACGCCGATCATCGCCACGGACAGCCAGGTGGTCGATGACGAGGCCTCCCAGTGCTGGATGATGCCGCGGATCGAGGTCGTGCCCGCTCCTGCGGCCAACCCGATCAGGCCCAGGACGAACCCGACGTCAGCGAGACGGGTGACCAGCAGGGCCTTGACCGCCGCGCGGTTGGCGCTGTCCTTGGCGGACAGGTGGCCGATCAGCAGGAACGAGCACCAGCCCATCACCTCCCACCCGATCAGCGTGAGCAGGACGTCGTCGGACAGGACCACGAGCAGCATCGCTGCGGTGAACAACGAGACCGTGGCCGAGAACTGGCGGTAGCGGGGGTCGAACCAGAGATACCACCGGGCGAAGACCTGCACGACGAACGCCACCAGGCCGACGACGGCACCGACGAGCGCGGTGAGGCGGCTCGCCGACAGCTCGAGCGGCACCGTGAGCTCCCCGAAGGCCAGTGGGCCGATGGTGCTGGAGATGCGTGGGTCCACCGCCTCGGTCAGCGTGTACAGCTGCCAGAGGGTGGCGACCAGGACCAGCCCGGAGGACAGGATCGCGACCCAGGCGGCCGGTCGGGAGGAGCGCCGGGAGACGGCCAGGCCCAGGACGGCAGCCGCCACGGCGAGTCCGATCGCCCACTGCGCGGGGGTTCCGGGCAGCTCGGGGACCGGCAGCTCAGGCAGGTTCGGCAGCGGCAACCGCCTCATCTCCCAGTCCGGCCAGGGCCAGTCGATCGTGGGGATCACCGCGCGTCCCCCTCGCCGGATCCTGGTCCGGCGTGCACCGACCTGGACGGCGTTGCATCGGCGGCCTCGGGCAGCACGATGTTTGTCGCCTCCCCGGTGAGGTCGGCCGAGCTCGCCTCACCGGTCAGGTCGACGTCTCCCCGTGTGCGATACATCGCCATGACTACCGCCAGGGCGACGACGATCTCGGCCGCCGCGATGGTGATGATGAAGAGGGTGAGCACCGCCCCGGACGCGAGCTCGTCCGGACCCAGCTGGCCGACGGTGACCAGCACCAGGCCAGCTGCGGCGAGCAGCAGCTCGACGCCGATCAGCATCAGCACGGCGTGCCGGCGGGCCAGCACCCCGTAGGTCCCGATGCCGGCCAGCAGGGCAGCGAGCAGCAGCGGCAGTGCGGGACTCACCGCTCGGCCCTCCGTCCCCACCCGGTCGTGGCCACGGCGACCGCCGCCACCAGCGCGGCGAGGAGCAGCAGCGACAGCAGCTCGAAGGGCCACACCCACGTCCCGAAGATCTGCTCCCCGATGCTCGTGCTCGAGGGGCCGGCGACCTCGCGGGACTCCCAGCCGTAGGCGGCGACCAGCGTGCCACCGAGCAGCACCGTCACCCCCGCCCCTACGGCACCCGCGAGCCAACGGTGTCCCGGTGCCGTATCGACCTCGTCCGCTCCGCCCCGCGTCAGCATCAGGGCGAACAGGATGAGCACGACGACTGCCCCGACATAGACAAGCAGCTGCACCAGCGCGACCAGCTCGGCGCCCAGCACCAGATAGCAGCCGGCCAGTCCCCCGAGTGCCACCACCAGCCACAGACCAGCGTGCAGAACCTTGCGGTTGGTCACTGCCAACACAGCAGCGGCAGCGGTGATCAGACCCACTGCCGCGAAGAGCACATCACGACTTGTCACCCGTCGGGTTCCCCTGCCTGCTCTGTCCCGTCCTGCGTCTCGTCGTGCTGTGCCGCATCGGCCACCGGTCGGGCCGCCTCCTGGCCGGGACGCACGTAGCCGTCCGGCAGGGTGGAGTCAGGCACGTTGGTCATCCAGGTCCCGAGCTTGGGCTTGTCGTGCAGCAGGTTGCGGATGTCTCCCTCGGAGTAGGCGAAGTCGGGGGCCCAGAACAGCGCGTCGAACGGGCACACCTCGATGCAGATGCCGCAGTACATGCACAGCGAGAAGTCGATGTCGAAGCGGTCCAGCACGTTGTGCTGCCGGGCCCGGCCACCCTCGGGACCTGGCTCGATCGTCTCCTTGTGCGAGTCGATGTAGATGCACCAGGACGGGCACTCGCGGGCGCACAGCATGCACGAGGTGCAGTTCTCCTCGAGCAGGGCGACGACGCCGTGCGAGCGCTCCGGCAGGTCGGGCTCCTGGTGCGGGTACTGCCGGGTGTGCGCAGGGCGGGCGAGGGTCTTGGCCGTGGTGGCCAGTCCCTTGCCCAGCCCCCTCAGCAGGTCCATCGCCCCGGGTTCGCGGTGTGTCGTCATGTCCAGATCACCACTCCGATGCCGGTCAGGCCCAGCTGGACCAGCGCCAGCGGCACCAGCACCGTCCACGCCAGGCGCTGCAGCTGGTCCTCCCGCACACGCGGCCAGGCGACTCTCAACCACAGGATGAGTATGGCGACCGCCGTCGCCTTGAGCAGGGTCCACAGCGGACCGAGCGTGTCGGACCAGGGTCCGGACCACCCGCCCAGGAAGAGGACGGTGAAGAGCAGGGACATCACGACGATCCCGGCATACTCCGCGAGCAGGAAGAAGGCGAAGCCGAGGCCGGAGTACTCCGTGTAGGGGCCGAAGACCACCTCGGAGTCCGCGATGGGTGCGTCGAACGGCACCCGCTGGAGCTCGGCCACCGCGGCGATCAGGAAGACCAGCGCGCCGGGCAGCTGCCAGACCAGCCACCACCAGGACCAGGCCTCGGCGATACCTGTCAGGGACAGCGTGCCAGCGGCCATCGCCACGGACGCAGCCGCCAGGACCATGGGGAGCTCGTAGCTGACCAGCTGGGCACCGGCCCTCATGCCGCCCACCAGGGAGTACTTGTTGCCGCTGCCCCAGCCGGCCATCAGCGTGCCGAAGATGCCGACCGAGGTGATCGCCAGCACGAACAGCAGGCTCGCCGGCACATCGGCCGCGACCCAGGCCGCGGACCAGGGGATCACGGCCAGGGCGACCAGGTAGGGGATCAGCGCGACGGCCGGAGCCAGCCGGAAGACCCACCGGTCGGCCGCCGCCGGGGTGACGTCCTCCTTCTGGACGAACTTGATGCCGTCGGCGACGAGCTGGGCGATGCCGTGCGGACCGGCCTCCATCGGACCGAGCCGCCCCTGCATGTGAGCCATCACCTTGTGCTCGGTCTGCCCGATCGCCAGCGGCAGGGAGAGGAAGGCCGCCAGCACGACCACGGCCTTGAGGGCGACCTCGACGGTCAGCGGCAGGTCGCTCACCGGGGCCCCCAGGACTCATCGGGCACTCCCGGCGGCAGCAGCCGGCGGCGCGGGCGCTTGCGTGCCGCTGCCGGCTCGCTGGCGCGGTCCTCGCCGTCGCCCCCGCCCTCACCGGGCTCCTTCGCCCCCGGCCACGGCTTGGAGGCGCGGGCCGCGAGGTGGAAGGACTTGCGCAGCGGTGTGCCCTCGAACCCCTGCGGGAGCAGCAACGGTCGCATCCCGAGGTCGGTGCCGTCGTCGAAGCCGGTGAAGTCGATGCCGAACATCTCGTGCGTCTCCCGCTCGTGCCAGGCGGCTCCGCGGTAGACCCCGGTGACACTGGGCAGGGAGCCGCCGTCCGGCACCCGGGTGCGCAGCAGCATCCGGTCCCACGGGTCGGCCCGGATGACGTGGCAGAGGACATCGAAGCCGGGCTCCTCCTCGGCGTCGGTCTGGTCGACAGCGGACAGCCAGTCGAAGTAGTCGTAGCCCTCGGAGTGTGCGGACTGCACCTGCGCGGCCCACTCGGTCGCGGCGACCTCGCGGGTGATCACGGCTGCTCACCGCCGGTCGGAGCATCCGGTGGAGCGCCGTCCGCGCCGGACGGCGCCTCTGCCGGGGTGACGGGTCGTCCCTCACGCTCGGGTGGGCGGACCAGGCCGCGGGTGACCTCGGCCGCGGAGGCCGGCTGCTCGGCATACGGCCGTGGGCGGGAACGCGCCCGGGCGCGGCCCGGGACCTCGGCCGCGATCTGCTTCTGCAGGGTGAGGATGCCGTTGAGCAGCGCCTCCGGACGGGGCGGACAGCCGGGCACGTAGACATCGACCGGGATGATCTGGTCCACCCCCTTCGTGACCGAGTAGGAGTCCCAGTAGGGCCCGCCGGAGTTGGAGCAGGCGCCATAGGAGATGACGTACTTCGGCTCCGGCATCTGGTCGTAGAGGCGGCGGATGGCGGGGGCCATCTTGTCGGTGACGGTGCCGGAGACGACCATCAGGTCGGACTGGCGGGGTCCCGGGGCGAACGGGATAACACCGAGGCGGATGAAGTCGTGCCTGGCCATCGACGCGGCGATGAACTCGATGGCGCAGCAGGCCAGCCCGAAGTTGAAGACCCACAGGCTGTAGCGCCGCCCCCAGTTGAGGACGACGCGGACGGCGTCCGGGGCCGCCTCGGCGGCCCGTCCGACGCGCGGAGTGGGCAGGTCGACGGTCATCACACCCACCTCAGCAGACCGCGCCGCCACACGTGCCCGAGCCCGATGAGGATCACGCCGAGGAAGATGCCCATCTCGACCAGCGAGGCCGCGCCGAGGTCGGAGCGCAGCACCAGCGCCCACGGGAACAGGTAGACGACGTCGACGGCGAAGATGACATAGAGCAGGGCGTAGACGAAGTAGCGGACAGCGCCCTGGGCCCACCCCGATCCGATGGGGTCGACGCCGGACTCGTAGGTCGTCAGCTTGCGCGGCAAGGGGTCGTGCGGAGCCATCACCCGTCGCGCACCGGCGGCGGCCACGACCAGGAGGATCCCGGTCACGGTCACGGCGAGCACCACGAGGTAGTCGGTCATCAGTGGGAGCCTATCCCGCAGGTCCCGACGACCGCAGGATCTCGCGCGACGCCGATCGCGCGGACCGGTTCAGCGGCCGGGCCACTCCCACTGCGGGCCGTCCAGCAGACCGCCGCCCTGCGCCAACCTCGTGCCCCCGGCGTCCCGCACGAGCTCGTGGCGCGCCGCTCCGTGCGCGGCGAGCGCGTCGATCAGCTCCGGTGAGTGGGTGACGACGAGGACCTGCGTCGCACGGGCGGCGTCGGCCACGAGTCCGGCAAGGGCGGGCAGCAGGTCGCGGTGCAGGCTCGTCTCGGGCTCGTTCAGCACCATCAGCCCGGGCGGGCGGGTCGTCCTGAGGGCGGCGACGAGGAGCAGGTAGCGCAGGGTGCCGTCGGACAGCTCCGGTGTGGACAGGGGTCGGAGCAGGCCGGGCTGGCGCAACGCGACCTGGACCCTGCCGTCGTCCAGCCCGGTGATCGCGAGGGACGACCCGGGGAAGGCCGCGTCCAGAGCGCTGTCCACCCCGTCGCGGTCGCCCTGGAAGCCGATCGTCGTCAGCACCGCACCGAGGTTGCCCCCGTCGTGCGAGAGCACCGGCGAGACGGTGCCGATGCACGGCTGCCGGGCCGGTGCGTCGGCATCGGTGCGGAAGTGGTCGTAGAACCGCCAGCCCCGGATGGCCCCACGGACGGCCGCGATCTCCGGCGCCCCCTCGAGACCGACCGCCTCGGCGAGCACCGACTCCTGGCCGGCCACCTGCTGGTCGAGCGTGCGCCACGCACCGTCCCGGACCCTGGCCACCGGACCGCGGCGATCCAGCAGCAGGCTGCCGGGACGTGCGACCGCCCCGTGGAAGATCTGCTCCCGCTTGATCTCGGGGTCGTTGACGAACGGGCTGTGGCCGGGCGGAGGGACACCCAGGTCCACCAGGTAGCCCAGCTCGTCGCTGGCGTAGCCGAGCCGAAGGGCGACCGGCCCCCGGCGCGTGGTGCCCTGGGCCGGCGCGGTGCCGGCGACGACCTCCCGCGACGGGTGCTCCAGCCCCGCCCAGAGGACAGAGGCCAGCCCACCGTCCCGGGCGATGGCACCCACCACGGACCCGTCAGCGCAACCGGCCAGCAGCCGCAGGGCCCGGTAGAGGTTGGACTTGCCCGAGCCGTTGGCGCCGGTGACGACATCGAGGCCGTGCAGCCCCAGGGCCAGGTCCCGGACCGAGCGGTATCCCTGGACCGCGACCGTGCGGATCATCTGGTCGCGGCGGCGCTTCGCGCCAGGACTTCTCCCACGGTGCCCGCAGCGACGTGGTCCAGCAGCGCGCGCGACAGCTCGACGAGATGGTCGTACATCACGACGTAGGCCTCGTCAGGGTGGCTCCACGGGTCCTCCACGTCCCGGGTGCCCTCCCTGTCGGCGCCGGGTGCGAAGGCGCCGAGGCGCACGACCTTCGCCGCCGCCTCATCGTCGGGTGCGATCGCTCGCAGGTCCGCCTCGTTGCTGGCGTCCAGAGCGATGACCAGGTCGTATGCCGCGAAGTCGGCCGGCCCGAACTGGCGCCCCCGATGATCGACGGGGATGCCGCGCCGGGCCGCCTCCGCCAGGCTCTGTCCGTGCGGCGGCTTGCCGACGTGGTAGTCGGCCGTCCCGGCGGAGTCGATCACGAGGTCGCCGAGCTGCCCCTCGGCATACTCCTGCTGGGCGAGCTGGCGGAGGATCGCCTCCGCGGCGGGCGACCGGCAGATGTTGCCCAGACAGACGAAGCAGATGCGCATGGTGCCACCCTGCCACGGCGTCGCCCCGCGCAGCGTCGTGCGGCGGGCGAGTGCGGCCGTGAGGGCGGGGCGGGTGCGGCGGTGGGGTGTGCACCGTTGCGCCGAACGCTGAATACCCAACTGTTGTTGTGATAATCCGCTCAGTAGGGCGGCTCCATGACGCGCGAAGGGCCGAGAGCGGCCTACCATGGAAGCACCTGCCCCGCGACACGAGATCTGGTGACCCTCCCCGAATGAGTAGCAAGCCCCTCCAGCGGTTGGACCGTGTCGTGATCCGGTTCGCCGGGGACTCGGGCGACGGGATGCAGCTGACCGGCGACCGGTTCACGTCAGAGACCGCTGCCCTGGGCAACGACCTGTCGACGCTTCCCAACTTCCCCGCTGAGATCCGCGCACCCG
>DATGRS010000189.1:0-7880 GCA_035303365.1 Ornithinicoccus sp. | reverse complement strand
CCTAGACCGCCGGTTGCTGATCCTCCGGCGCTACCAGGCGGCATACGACACCGCCCCGGTGATCCGGCACCTGGTTGCCCTGCTCGAGCCAGGACGCTGGGACGTCGTGCTGGCGAACGACGTCGACACGGTGCCGCTGGCAGTGCGTCTCCGGCCGCCAGGAGGAGTCCACGCGGATCTGCATGAGTACGCCTCCCGGCAGAACGAGGAGTCGCGGCGGTGGCGCTGGTTCGTGGCCCCCTACCGGCGCTGGCTGGTGCGCACCTGGGTCTCGCGGGCAGACTCGGTCACCACGGTGGGGGCGATCCTCGCGGGGGAGTACCGGCGCGAATTCGGCATCGAGGCAGCGGTCGTGCCCAACGCGGCGCCGTATGCCGACCGCTCAGCTACCCCGGTCGGTGATCCTCTGCGACTCGTCCACTCCGGCGCAGCACGGCGCAACCGCAGCCTCGGCGTGATGCTCGATGCGGTCCGGCTCACCCAGCGGCCGGTCACCCTGGACCTCTACCTGGTGCCCAACGACCCGGCATACCTCACGGAGCTGCAGCAGGCGGCGGCCGACCTCCCGCAGGTGGTGTTCCACGACCCGGTGACGCCGGACCAGGTGGTGGAGCGGCTGGGATCCTGCGACGTCGGCGTGTTCGTGCTTCCGCCGCTGACCTTCAACTACCTCAACACGCTGCCGAACAAGTTCTTCGACTTCGTCCAGGCGCGCCTCGCCATTGTCGTCGGCCCGAGCCCGGAGATGGCGGCGCTGGTCCGCGAGCACCGGCTCGGCGTCGTCACCGGCGACTTCACGGCGCAGTCCCTGGCTCGCGCGCTCGACGACCTCACGCCGGAGGCGGTGGCGCGCTACAAGGCGGCCAGCCACGCCGTCGCGCGGGACCTCTCCGCTCAGGAGCAGATCCGCGGCTGGTCCGAGGCGGTCGCCGCCCTCGCGGAGCGTGCCCGGTCCTGAGCGGCGGCGGACCAGGGCCCCGAGTCAGCTGTTGACCGGCGTGACCTGGAGTGCGTCGAGGGTCGCCGACGCGGCGGCGCCCCTACCGTAGGGCGCGGCCTCCGTAGGCGCCGGTCTGGGCCGGGAGGCAGCAGCGGCAACCTGGGGGCCGGGCTGGGCCAGCACGTTCCAGCCGAGCTCGACCGTCTCGACCCACTCGGTCTCGGTGCGCACCGTGGTGCATGGCGTGCGCAGCACGAACGCCTCCTTCTGCAGGCCCCCGGAGTCGGTGATGACGCCACGGGCCGCATCGACGGCCGCCACGAGGTCGGGATAGGCCAGAGGGTTGCGGGCGGTCAGCGATCCGCCGTCCAGGTCGAGGTCGTGCTCGGCGGCCCTGGCCCGCAGCCGCGGGTGCGCTAGGAGTACCACGGGGTGGTCTACCTCCTGCAGCGCCGACACGATCGCCGCCAGCCGCGCGGGGTCGTCGGTGTTCTCCGCCCGGTGGATCGTGGCGACCGAGAAGTCACCGGCCTCCAGCCCCAGCCGCTCGAGCACCGCGCCGGTGTCGGCCAGCCCCTCGCGCACCAACATCAGGACGTCCACCATGACATCCCCCACCCGGACCGACCGGTCGGCCAGCCCCTCGGCAGCCAAGTGGTCCATCGCCGCCTGCGTCGGTGCCAGAAGCAGGTCGGCGGCGTGGTCGGTCAGGACCCGGTTGTGCTCCTCCGGCATCCGCCGGTTGAACGAGCGCAGCCCGGCCTCCAGGTGCGCGACCGGCAGGTGCAGCTTCACCGCCGAGAGGGCACCGGCCAGCGTGGAGTTCGTGTCGCCGTAGACCAGCACCCAATCCGGCCGGTGCTCGACCAGCACCGCGTCCATCGCGCCCAGGATCGCGCCGGTCTGTTGCCCGTGCGAGCCGGAGCCGACGCCCAGGTGCACGTCCGGGTCAGGGATCCCCAGGTCGCTGAAGAAGACGTCGGACAGCATCGGGTCGTAGTGCTGGCCGGTGTGCACGATCACGTGCTCCACCCTCCGGCGCCGGCACTCGTGAGCGATCGGGGCCAGCTTGACGAACTGCGGACGCGCACCGACGACGCTCAGGATCCTCACGCAGCACAGCCTACGGTCGCCCCCGATCCCGCTCGTCTCGGCGGCGTTCGCCCGGCGGGCCAGAAACATGGAGGGTGCCGGATACGTTGGGGACATGCGCATCCTCGCGGTCACCACCTGGCTCCCGACACCCGGCAGCCCGTCCACCGGCGCCTTCGTGGTGCGGGACGCGCAGGCGATCGCCGGTCTTGGACACGATGTTCACCTGGTGCACCTAATGCCCCCGGCGCAGTATGCCGAGGGGCTCGCCGAGCGAGACACGATCGGTGGCCTGCCGGTCACCCGGGTGCCGATGGGGACGTCCAACCCGGTCCAGATCGTGGAGGCCGGGCGGGTGCTCCGGGGGATGGCCGGGCACGCCGACCTGGTCCACTCGATGGCGTTCTCCAGCCTGCTGCCGTTCGCGGTCCGCCGGCCGCGTGCGCCGTGGGTCCACACCGAGCACTGGTCCGGACTGACCGCGCCCCAGACCCTGCCGGGTTGGTGGCAACGGCTCCTGCCGGTTCTCTCCCGCCTCCTGGCTCGCCCGGACGTGGTCACCGCGGTGTGCGACTACCTGGCGGCGCCGATCCGCGAGGTCCGGGGAGTGAAAGAGACCACGGTCGTGCCGTGCATCGTGCCCGTGCCGGAGCCGGTCCCACCCCGCCCGGCCGACGACCGCCGGCTCCGGCTGGTGTCCATCGGCGGCCTGATCGACCGCAAGGACCCGCTGCTGGCCGTGGACACCTTGGCTGAACTCCTGGTCCGTGGTCACGACGCCCGGCTGGTCTTCGTCGGCCAGGGGCCGTTGGAGGAGGAGATCCGGCAACGTGCCCGCATTCTGGAGATCACCGAGCGGGTGCGCCTCACCGGGTCGCTCGACCGAGAGGGCGTGCTCGATCAGCTCGCCAGGTCCCACCTGTTCCTCGGCCCCACCCGCGGTGACAACTTCTTCGTCTCGTGCGCCGAAGCTATCGTCGCCGGCCGCCCGGTGGTCGTCGGTGCGACCGGGGGACAGGGGGAGTACATCGACCCGGACATCGGGCAGACGGTCGCCACCCAGACCGCGGCGGCCTACGGCGACGCCGTCGAGTCGGTGATGGAGCGCACCCAGGGACTCAGCGCGCAACAGATCTCGGACACCATCGGTCAGCGGTTCTCGGTGGACTCCGTGGCGGCTGGCTACCAGGACGCCTACGACCGGGCCCGGAGCGCCGGAGCGTGAGGGTCGATGTGGTCATCGCAGTCCACACGGCGGCACGACCGGTCGGCCGAGCGGTCGCCAGCGTCCTTGACGGGAACGGCGCCCACGCTGGTGTCACCGTGGTGTGCCACAACATCAGCACCCAGGAGGTTGCCCCGGGTGTCGCCGCCCACCACCGGGACCGGGTGCGCTTCCTGGAGCACCACGACGGCATCCGCTCCGCTGCCGGCCCGTTCAACGCCGGCATGCGGGCCGCCCGTGGTGAGTTCGTCTCGATCATGGGCAGCGACGACACGCTGCAGGCCGGAGCCGTCGCCTCATGGCTCGATCGCGCGGACCGCACGGCTGCGGAGACCGTGGTCTCGCGGCTGCTCATCGGTGAGACTCGGCGAGTTGTGCCCACGCCGCCAACCCGCCCCTGGCTGCGGGGTCTGGCCGATCCGGTCAGCGACCGGCTCTCCTACCGCAGCGCTCCGCTGGGCCTGGTCTCGAACGCCACCCGTGAGCGGCTCGGTCTGGAGCTGGTCGAGGGCGTGCCGGTCGGCCCTGACGTCCCCTACGTCACCCGGCTCTGGGTCGAGACGAAGGTCGCCTGCCAGCGGCGCGGCCCGGCATACGTCATTGGGGAGGATGCGACCGACCGGGTGACCCTCGACCCTCGCCCTATCGCCCAGGAGCTGGCCTTTCTCCGGCACCTGCTCGACCAGGCGTGGTTCGCCGGCTACCCGGAGGTCGTGCGGGAGGCGGTCGTCGTCAAGGCAGTGCGGATCCACCTCTTCGGCGCGGTGTTCTACCGACCCGAGCCTTCCTCCTGGACGCCGACCGAGCGGGCCGACCTCCGGGCTGTCGCCGAGCACCTCAGCCGTGCCGCGCCGCACGCGGTGGACGTGCTGTCGCGGGCGGACCGCAACTTGCTCGACGCCATACAAGACCCGTCAGTCCCGGCCGAGGAGCTGGTCCGCCGCGCCCGGGCCCGGCGGCGCCACGGCACGCCGGCGACGGTGCTCACCCGTGACCTGCGCCACCTTCTGCGCAGGGAGGCGCCGCCCCGGTTCATGACAGCCTCCCTGCTGACGCGCTAGCGCCTAAACTCAGACGCCGGGGCCACCCGGCCGGAACGCCCGCGCTGACCTGCGCGTTGTCCCACCGCACGTCGACGACCACAGGAGAACCATGAAGATCGCCGTTGTCGCCCTGGGCAAGATCGGCCTGCCGCTGGCCGTGCAGTTCGCCGACGCCGACCCAAGCCACGAGGTTGTCGGGGTCGACGTGAACCAGAGCGTCGTCGACCTGGTCAACCAGGGGGTCGAGCCGTTCCCCGGCGAGGCCCACCTCGCCGACAAGCTCGCCGAGCTCGTGCCCGCCCGACGGCTGCGTGCCACGACCGAGTATGCCGACGCGATCCCAGGTGCCGACGCGGTGGTTCTCGTCGTGCCCCTGTTCGTCGACGCCGACGGACAGCCCGACTTCGGCTGGATGGACGACGCGACCCGCAGCCTGGCGCAGCACCTGACGCCGGGCACCCTCATCTCCTACGAGACCACGCTGCCGGTGGGCACCACCCGTGGCCGGTGGAAGCCGATGATCGAGGAGATCTCCGGGCTGACCGAGGGGGAGGACTTCCACCTGGTGTTCAGCCCCGAGCGGGTGCTCACCGGACGGGTCTTCGCCGACCTGCGCCGCTACCCCAAGCTGGTCGGTGGCCTGAGCGAGGCCGGCACCCAGCGGGCGGTCGAGTTCTACGAGTCGGTGCTGACCTTCGACGAGCGTGACGACCTGCCCCGCCCCAACGGCGTGTGGGACATGGGGTCTGCCGAGGCGGCCGAGATGGCCAAGCTGGCCGAGACGACCTACCGAGACGTCAACATCGGGCTGGCCAACCAGTTCGCCCGCTTCGCGGACACCGTCGGGATCGACGTGCAGCGCGTCATCGAGGCGTGCAACTCCCAGCCCTACAGCCACATCCACCAGCCCGGCATCGCCGTCGGCGGTCACTGCATCCCGGTCTACCCGCGGCTCTACCTCTCGACCGACCCCGACGCGACGGTCGTCCGCAACGCCCGGGAGGCCAACGCGGCCATGCCGGAGTATGCCGTGGCCCGCGTCGAGTCCCTGCTTGGCTCGCTGTCCGGCCTGCGGGTCGTCGTGCTCGGCGCGTCCTACCGCGGCAAGGTCAAGGAGACCGCCTTCTCCGGGGTGTTCGGCACGGTCGAGGCACTGCGCGCGCGTGGGGCGCAGGTGCTGGTGCACGACCCGATGTTCAGCGACGAGGAGCTGGAGGCGCACGGCTGGGACGTCTACCACCTCGGGCAGCCCGTGGACGTCGCGATCGTCCAGGCCGACCACCCGGAGTATGCCGACCTGGCCCCCGGTGACCTCCCGGGGCTGAAGCTCCTGCTCGACGGCCGCCGGATCACCGACCCCGCCGCGTTCACCGGGGTGCCCCGGCTGACGATCGGCGGGGGTGAACCGGTCCACCCGTGAGCTGGTGGGGCGTGCTGCCCGGCCTCGTGATGATGGCCGGGCTCTGGGTCGCACCGGGCTATCTCGTCCTGCGCGCGCTGGGCGTCCGGGGCCTTCTCGCGCTCGGCGCAGGGGCGGGTGTGACATCGGGCCTGGCCGGTGTGCTGGCCATCGGCTACGACGTCGTGGGGGTCCGGTGGTCCCTGGCGACGTTCCTGCTCGGGTGTCTGGCCGTCATACTCATGGCCTTGCTGGTGGGTCGCCTGCTGGGCACCACCAACGCACCCGCCGGTGAGGTCGTCGCCGGCACCCGCCGGCTGGCCCGCAGCGAGCGCGGCTGGCTCGCCGTCACCGGGGTCATCGGGGCGGGCGTGCTGGCCTTGGCCATGATGACCGGGATGCAGCGGGCCGACATGCCGTTGCAGGTCTGGGACGCGGTCTACCACCTCAACGCGCTCTGGGTTATCCAGGACACCGGCAACGCCTCGAGCCTGGGGGCCCTTGCGCCCTTGTATGCCGACACGACGGCCCCGTACTACCCGTCGGTGTGGCACTCGATCGTGGCCATAGCGCCGGGCTTCGACAACGTCACCCAGGCGGCCAACGCCTCCTCAATCGTGCTGGGCACGGCGGTCTGGATGTCCGGCCTGGTGGCGCTGACCCGGATGGTCTGGCCCGCGCGGGCCCTGCCGGTCGTGCTCACGCCGATCATCGCCGCGACCTTCGTGGCCTTCCCGGCGGTGTCCGTGTCCATGCTGGGGGTGTGGCCGTTCGCGGTGAGCGTGGCGTGCCTGCCCGGTGCGCTCGCGCTGATGATCGCCTCGCTGCGGGGCAACCAGACCTGGCGGATCCACCTGGCGCACGCACTGGGTTTCGCCGGCGCCGCGGCCGGTGTGGTGCTGGCGCACGGGTCGGGGCTCTTCTCCCTGGTGCTGCTGGCCGCGCCGCTGCTGGCGGTCCTGCTCTTCCGGCAGGGGCGTCGCTACTGGCGGCGCGGACACCGGTGGCCGGTCGCCGTGGCCGGGACGCTGCTGGTCGTTGGGGTGGTGGTCGCCACGGTGGTGCTGCTCAACTTCCAGCCGGTGCAGGCGATCCTGGACTACCAGCGCGGCGGTCAGCAGACCTACTGGCCAGGCATCGGCAGCCTGCTCATCGACCACCCGCTGATCTACGTCTACGAGATCAAGTCGGTCAACCTGGTGATCACCGCCATGGCGTTCGTCGGTGTCTACCTCGCGATCACCCGCAAGCACGCCCGGTGGTTGGTTGTCGCGCTCGCCGCGGCTGCGGTGCTGACCCTGCTCGCGGCCGGGCCTCCGGAGAACGTCCTCCGCCAGCTGGCGGGCTTCTGGTACACCCAGGCCTCGCGGATCAACCAGCTCTTCGTCATACCGATGATTGTGCTGGCGGCGGGTGGTCTGGCCTGGACCTGCCGCAAGCTGGCCGACCGCTGGCAGCTCTCGATCACGCCCACGACGGTCGTGGTGCTGGTGGGCGTCGCACTGGCCACCTTCGGACTCCGCTGGCCCTCGCAGGTGCAGGTGATGTCGTCCGTCTACAGCAACTGGCCGATCGCCTGGGGCACGATGATCGACTCCGAGGACGAGCTGGCGATGATCGACCGCGCCGCCGATACGCTGCCGGACGACGCCGTGGTGCTGGGGGAGCCGACCAACGGCTCGCCATACCTGCTGGCGCGCAGCGGGGTCGAGGTGGTCTATCCGCAGCTGACCCCCATCGCGGGGTCGCCGGAGCGACAGCTGCTGGCCGAACGGTTCAACCGCTGGTACTTCGAGCCCGACGTCTGCGAGGCGGTCCGCCACATCGGCGTCACCCACGTGTATGTCGACGACCTCACGTTCGAGGAGGGCGGCAAGTGGGAGGAGGCCACCCCCGGCCTGCGGGTGATCTCGACCGAGCGACCGGGCTTCGAGCTGGTCGACGAGGGTGGGCAGGCGTCCATCTGGCGGTTCACCGGGTGTGACACCGGTCCGGTGCCCGCATCGTCAGACGACTGACCGACCCCCGGGTCACCGGACTTGCCGTGTGCCAACCTGCCGCGCCGGTTGGTATCTGACACCGTGGGGCCATGACCCAGCGCATCGAGGACTACGGCGTCATCGGCGACCTGCACACCATGGCGCTGGTCGGCAAGGACGGATCCATCGACTGGCTGTGTCT
>DATGRS010000188.1:0-20107 GCA_035303365.1 Ornithinicoccus sp. | reverse complement strand
GCTCCCCCGGTTGGACTCGAACCAACAACCTGCCGGTTAACAGCCGGCTGCTCTGCCAATTGAGCTACAGGGGAAGGGCTCCACCCAGTAGGTGGCAGCGAGGAGAGACTCTATCACGCAGAGACCGGCGGCATGCCCGCCTGGTCGCGAAGTGTGGCGCGTGCCACGGCGACCTGCTCGAGGAGCTCGGTGTCCCCCTCACGCACTCCCCTGCCCGGGATCACCTGGTCAATCAGCTCGCGGGTCGCCAGGTCCTTGCGAACCGCCACCCGCGTCTTACGACCTGGGCCAAGGTCGACCTCACGCACGAGCACGACACTGGCCTGGACGCGGTCCCGGAAGGCGTCAGTGAAGCCGTGTGCAGCGCGTCCGCTGAACTGCCACCGGGACGGCCCGCCCCCGCTGACCCACGTCACCCGCAACAGGTCTGAGTCCGGGTCCCACGCGCCGCGGTCGACGTCGAGCCACGGCCGGGAGACGCGCACACCGCCGTCCAGGCCGACCACCGCGATCCGCGTCGTCGTGGCCAGCACCCACTGGTCGCCCAGCTCGTCGCGCGCCGCGGCGAGCAGCTTGTCGCCCGGAGGGACGCCCGCGTCGGCAACCTCCGCCGGCGCGCGCTCCTGGTCCTTCCTTCCCCAGGCCATCCTCACTCCGTTTCTGCGCGCATCCGAGCGCGCTCTCGGTACAACACGGCCAGCTGCTCGTTCAGAGCCCGCTCCTGGGTGCTGCCCGGCTCGGCGCGCTGCAGCGCGCTCATCGCATCCGCGATGCGCCGGGCCAGCCCTGCGTCGAGCACCCGAGCAAGCAGCGAGTCGACATAGCGCCGGGGCGGTAGCCCGCTGCTCGGCTCGAGCGTCACCGGCAACGGCGCGACGGCGAGCTCGTGGACCAGGCCTCGGGCGTCGGTTCGCGTCGCCTCCGAGACCGTCGCAGCCCAGGCCTGAGTGCTGACGGTGCGGGCCGTGGCCAATCCTCCCCCGGCTCTGACCCCTTCGAACACCACCTGGTGTGCGGGGGCGCGCAGCGCGTCCGCCGGGAGGACCTCCAGCGACCCCTCGTCCAGGGAGCCGGGATACTGCAGCACCACCTGGAGGAGCTGCCGTTCTGCGGCGACGAGCGGGTCCCGCAGGTCGGGGCGCGGCAGCTCGTGCCGCGCTGGGGACTCGCCGCCGTTGCCGGGAGGCTGGCCACCGGCCACCCGCTCCCGGTCGGTCGTGGCGTGAGCTTCCGGCTGAGCCCGCCCGGGCCCACGGGAGGACTGACGGCGCGCCGCCGCCAGAACCTCGGCACCCATCCGCTCCACCGGCAGGCCGAGCCACCCGGCGACCTCGCGGACATACTCCGGCCGCAGTGCTGTGTCGCGGATGCCGGCCAGGATGGGGGCTGCGGCGCGCATGGCCGACACCCGTTCCTCCGCACGGTCCAGGTTGTAGGGCGCGATCGTGGAACGCACCGCGAACTCGAAGAGCGGGACGGCCTGCTCGATCAGGTCGCGGACCGGTTCGTCACCTCCGGACAACCGAAGGTCGTTGGGGTCCTGACCGGCCGGCGCGACCGCCACATAGGACTGGCTGGCCCAGCGCTGGTCCTCGGCGAACGCCCGCATCGCTGCCTTCCGGCCGGCGGCATCGCCGTCGAAGGTGAAGACAACACGTGCCGGTGACAGGCCAGGTTCGTCCCGCAGGATCCGACGCAGCATCTTGATGTGGTCCACCCCGAAGGCGGTCCCACACGTGGCCACCGCCGTGTCGACTCCGGCGAGGTGGCAGGCCATCACGTCGGTGTAGCCCTCTACGACCACGGCCCGACGCTGCTCGGCCATCGCCTTCTTGGCCAGGTCGAGCCCGTAGAGGACCGACGTCTTGCGGTAGAGCGGCGTCTCGGAGGTGTTGAGGTACTTCGCGGCGATCCGGTCCTCGTCGAAGATGCGCCGCGCCCCGAAACCCACCGTGTCGCCCGTGATGTCACGGATCGGCCAGACGACCCGGCCACGGAAGCGGTCGTAGAGCCCACGGCTCCCCCGGCCGGACAAGCCGCCGACCACCAGCTCGTCGTCGGTGAACCCCTTGCCCCGCAGGTGCCGGGTCAGGGCCTCGCCGGACTGGGGCGCATAGCCGACCTGGAAGCGGACCCAGTCGTCCGCCGTGAACCCCTTGGCGTCGAGGAACTCCCGTCCGGTCACCCCCTCGGTGCTCTCCGCCAGAGCCGTGGCGTAGAACTCGGCCGCCGCACGGTGCGCCTCCAGCAGCCGCTGCCGTCGCCCGAGTCCGCCCTCGCCGTCGCGCCGACCACGACCGCCGGAGCTCTCGTCATACCGCAGCTCCATGCCGAGCTTGGCGGCGAGCCGCTCCACGGCCTCCGAGAACGTCAGGTGGTCGATCTGCATGATGAAGGAGATGACGTCGCCGCCCTCTCCACAGCCGAAGCAGTGCCACGCCCCAACGGCAGGCCGCACGTTGAAGGACGGTGTCTTCTCGTCGTGGAACGGGCAGAGTCCCTTCAGGGAGCCGGTCCCCCCCGGGCGCAGGGTGACGTGCTCGCGCACGACGTCCTCGATGGAGCTGCGCTCCTTGACGGCCTGCACGTCCTCGGGCCTGATCAGTCCGGCCACCGACCCTCCTTCACCTGTGTCGTGAGTGTAGGCGGAGCGGCTGTCACTCGAGGAAGCTGCGCACATCCCGAGCGAACCGCTCGGGATGCTCGAGGTGCGGACTGTGGCCGCAGTCGGCGTAGACCAGCTCGGTGAAGTCACCGGCCGCCTGGAGCACGGACCTCAGCTGGCTGACCATCGGCTGCGTGGGGACGACGTCCTCACCGGGGTATGCGGGGACGGCACCGAGCCTGCCCAGCTGCGCCAGGTCGAACATCGAGGTGTCCGAGACGATCTGGTCGTCGGCACCGCGGATCCACAGCACCGGCGGCGCCGGGTCGAGCT
Source organism: Ornithinicoccus sp. (assembly GCA_035303365.1). Classification (GTDB taxonomy): domain Bacteria; phylum Actinomycetota; class Actinomycetes; order Actinomycetales; family Dermatophilaceae; genus Ornithinicoccus. Next base: position 17,169 of record DATGRS010000188.1, on the reverse strand, counting down.
GGGCGAAGGCCGCCTGGTTGAGGTACTTCGGTGACAGGGCGTTGTTGGTGCCGGTCGTGCCCGGCGCGATGCCCGGCCAGTTCTCCGAGGCGGTGCTGTCGCCGGGATAGATGTCGTCGCCGACACTCGTCGCGAGCATCCCGTCGAGGTATCGCTGCTCCACGTCCGGTTCGAAGGTGAAGCCAGGCTTCACGTAGAAGGCGCGCAACGTGGTCACCGGGCTCGTCGGCTCCTCATCGCGATCCCCCGCCTTCAGGCGGGCACAAAAGTCTGGGTTCGCCGTCCCACCGCCGCTGCCGGCGAAGTCCTCGGCGACCGGCCGTCCGTCCAGGCCGGTGGTCCCACCGAAGCCGTATGGCGAGCCGCCGGCCTCCAGGACCAGTCGCCTGACGCGGTGGGGGTGGTCGATCGCCAGCTGCATCACGATGTTGCCCCCGGCCGACCAGCCGAGCAGGTCGACCGGCTGGTTGATGTCCAGCGCGTCCAGCAGGGCTGCCAGGTCGTCGGAGAAGTCGGCCATGCCGCGGGTCGCGTCGATGGTCTTGCGCTCGGAACCGCCGTAGCCGCGGTAGTCCGGCGCGATGAGCCGGAAGCGGTCCGACAGCTCCTCGATGAGCGCGTCGAAGAACACCGAGGAGCTCACGTTGCCGTGCACCAGGACGAGCACCGGGTTGGCCGGGTCGCCCGCCTCCCGCACGAACGTGTTGAGCCGCTCCGTCTGCACCATGCGCGTTGACGTCGGCGCGCCAGAGGTCGTCATGGTGAATGATCATGGCATGGCAGCGAAGTCGAGGACACCCTCCACGGAGCTACAGGTCGGCGAGCGCACGGTGCGCATCTCCAACCCCGAGCGGGTGTACTTCCCGGAGTGCGGACATACCAAGCTCGACCTGGCCGAGTACTACATCGCCGTGGGCGACGGCATCGTCAACGCTCTCCGCGAGCGGCCGTGCATGCTCCACCGCTTCCCCGAGGGTGTCACTGGGGAGAAGGTCCACCAGAAGCGGCTCCCCCGCGGCGCCCCGGACTGGGTGGAGACCGCACATGTCACCTTCCCGCGGTGGAACCGCACCGCCGATGAGCTGTGCGTCACCGAGCTGGCCAGCGTGATCTGGGCGGTGCAGATGTCGACGGTCGAGTTCCACCCCTGGAACAGCCGGCGTGCCGATATCGAGCGGCCCGACGAGTGGCGGATCGACCTGGACCCCGGGGAGGAATGCGACTTCGCCACGGTGCGACGCGTCGCCGGTGTCGCCCAGGAGGTCCTCGACGAGCTAGGGGCCACCGGTTGGCCCAAGACGACCGGCAGCAAGGGGTTGCACGTCTACGTCCGGATCCCTCCCGAGCACGGCTTTGGCGAGGTTCGGCGAGCCGCACTCGCCTTCGCCCGGGAGGTTGAGCGCCGCACCGAGGAGGCCACGACTACGTGGTGGCGCAAGGACCGCGACCCGACCCGGGTCTTCGTGGACTACAACCAGAACGCCAGGGATCACACCATCGCGGCGGCATACTCCGTCCGTGGCCGGCCGGACGCCCGCGTCAGCGCCCCGCTCACGTGGGACGAGGTGCCTGACGCCGAGCCCGCCGACTTCACCCTCACGACGATGCCGGACCGGTTCGCCAGGCTCGGGGACCTGCACGCCGGCATCGACGACGCAGTGTTCGACATTGCGACCCTTCTCGAGTGGGCGGACCGCGACGAGGCCGAGGGCGCGGAGCCCGTTCCGGAGCCCGATGACGACTGAGACAGCCCGGATGGTCTGACGCCTCCACCGACAGCGCAGTCGGATGTGCTGCCGGGGTCAGTCGACCAGGGAGGCGTGCAGGGTGAGCGCCCGCGCGTCCGACAACGAGGCCACCTGGTCCACGACGGACCGGAGCTCCGCAGCCTCGTCAGAGATGGCGCGGGCTGCCTCGCGGGCCGCCCGGTGGAGCGGGTCCATCGCGCCCGGGTGATCAGCGAAATGGAGCACCAGGGAGCGCACGACCTCGCGCTGTCGCTCCATCAGGTCCTTGCGCTCGTCGCTGAGCATGACGAAGTAGGCGGCGGTCGCCTTCAGGACCGCCGTCTCCGCCCGGACCGTTCCCGGCACCACCAGGTCCGCGGCATAGCGGGTGAGCACCCCATGGCCGTGCTGCTCACGCGTAGCAACCTCGACCGTGTGCACGAAGCGACCGATGAGCCGGCTGGTCATGTCCTTCAGGGCGGCGAGATCACCGCGCGTGCCGTCGTGGCTGCGGGGCACCCAGCCGGAGGCGAGCAGGCGGTCGAGGGCGCTGGCGAGGTCCTCGCCGGCCAGGTCGTCGGCATACCAGCGTTGGGCCACGTCCACGATCGCGGTCTGCTCCGGACCTGACCGCAGGGCCGCCGGGTCCACCCGCCCCGAGGCGATGGCGTCCTCGACGTCGTGGACGCAGTAGGCCACGTCGTCGGCCCAGTCCATCACCTGGGCCTCCAGGCAGCGGCGTCCCGGCTCGGCGGGCGCCCCGTCGCGCAGCCACGCGAAGACCTCCGCGTCGTCGGGATAGACGCCGAACTTCGGGGTGGGGTGAGGGGCCGCGCCGCGGGGCCAGGGGTACTTCGTCGCCGCGTCGAGGCTGGCTCGGGTCAGGTTGAGGCCGGCCGACCGTCCGTCAGCGTGAGAGCGTTTGGCCTCCAGCCGGGTCAGCACCCGGAGGGTCTGGGCGTTGCCCTCGAAACCTCCGATGTGGGCCGCCACCTCGTTGAGGGCGGTCTCGCCATTGTGTCCGAACGGTGGGTGCCCGATGTCGTGCGCCAGGCAGGCCGTGTCCACCACGTCGGCGGAGCAGCCGAGGGCAGCGCCGAACTCGCGACCGATCTGGGCGACCTCGAGGGAGTGGGTCAGCCGGTTCCGCACGAAGTCGTCGGTGTCCGGGGAGACGACCTGCGTGGTCGCCGAGAGACGTCGCAAGCCGGCGGAGTGGATCACCCGCCCGCGGTCGCGCGCGAAGTCGTCACGGTCCAGCCGCTTGTGCGCCGGGTCCTCCGAGAACCAACGCTCCCGGTCGTGTGCGGTGTAGCCGACGGGGTCCGTCTCGTGTGATGACACGCAGCCGACCCTAGGCGCCCGGGCGGACCACGCCCGACTCGTAGGCGTAGACCACGGCCTGGGCCCTGTCGCGCAGGTGCAGCTTGGCGAGCACCTTGCCCACATGGGTCTTGACGGTCTGCTCCGCGACGAACAGCCGCTCTCCGATCTCCACGTTGGACAGCCCCGCCGCCACCAGCTCGAGAACCTCCCGCTCCCGCGGCGTGAGGGTGGCCAGCTCGGCAGCCGGGCGCACGTCCGACCGGCGCCGGTTGACCTCCTGGATCAGGCGTCGCGTCACTGACGGGGCCAGCAGCGCCTCTCCGGACGCGACCAGTCGCACCGCCCGCACCAGCTCCTCGGCCGGCGCGTCCTTGAGCATGAAGCCGCTCGCCCCCAGGCGCAGCGCCTCGTAGACGTAGTCGTCGATGTCGAACGTCGTCAGCATGAGCACGCGCGGGGCGGGGTCGATTCGGCGGCGGAAGATCTCCCGGGCCGCCACCAACCCGTTCATCTCCGGCATCCGCACGTCCATCAGCACCACGTCCGGCCGCAGCCGGACGACCTCGCGCACCGCGGCGGCACCGTCCGCAGCGTCGCCCACCACCTGGATGTCCGGCTGCGCGGACAGCAGTGCCCCGAACCCCTGGCGGACCATGGCCTGGTCGTCCGCAATGACCACACTCACCATGGCTTCACCCTATGGCCGAGCTCCGGCAGGCATGGTCGCGGTCACGACCCACCCGCCGTCGGCAGCCGGTCCGGCGGACAGGTGGCCGCCCACCGAGGCGGCACGGTCTCTCATGCCGGGTATGCCGTGACCCGCCGCATGCGGCCGTGCTCCGGGCTGGCGCTGGGCGGGACCGTTGAGCACCCGGGCGGTCACCCGGTCGTCGTAGTCGATGGTCACCCGGACCGGGGCCCCGGGTGCGTGCCGGGTGGCGTTGGCCAGCGACTCCTGGAGCACCCGGTAGAGCACCATCGCCGACGCCGCCCCGGGAGTCCGGTCACCGCTGATCGACCAGGTGAGCGGGACACCGGCCGCCCTGGTGTCGCGGAGCAGGCGTTCAACCTCGGCCGCACCGGGCTGTGGAGCGGTCTCGGGCGACCCCTCCTCGCTGCGCAGCACGCCGAGAAGCCCCCGGACCTCGTTGAGCGCCTCTCGGGCCTGGGCCGCGACCGCCTCGAACTCGGCGCTGACCTCAGGGGCAAGCCCACCGAGCCGGTACTGCGCCGACTGCGCCTGGACGACGACCATCGACATCCGGTGTGCGGCGACATCGTGCAGGTCGCGCGCGATCCTGGTGCGCTCCTCAGCCAGGATGGCGCGGGCCTGCTCGGCCTCTGCCCGGGCCTGCTCCTGCTCGGCACGCCGGGTCTGCGCCTCGGTCTCGCGGCGCGAGCGGAACAGCCCGCGCAGCAGCAGCCCGAGCGCGATAAAGCCCGCGGCACCGACCGACCAGCCGATGGCCATCTGGTCGGGAAGGAAGGTGACAAACGCCAGGACGGTCCCGAGGAACGCCACTCCGATACGGAGCGGTGCCTCGCGGACACCGACCCCGATCAGCAGCGCCAGGAGCACCAGGAACGCCGAGACCTGCCAGGGGAAGCCGTCGTCGGAGATGAGCCGAAAGGCGAGAGGGATGAACGTCGCACCCGCCGTCCACAGCGTCCAGCCGAGGAACGGGGCGATTCGCACGCACAGCAGGGGAAGCGTCCCGAGCGCGGCGACCACCGGCATCAGCGCGGGCGGGACCTCGTGCGTGAGGGCCGTCGTGGACCAGGCGATGACGAACAGCAGCGCCGTCGCGCCCCACAGGATCATGTCCCGGTGGCGCTCCAGGAAGTGCCCGGCCCACGTCGCGAGCCGGCTCAGTGCTCGTGTGGCCCGGATCTGCCGGCGCGCCTCCTTGCGGGCGGTCCTGCGCTCTCTGCGGGCGACCTTGTTCGCGGTCCTGCGCTCTCGCCGGGCAACCTTCCTGGCGTTCGCGCGCGGGCGCCTAGGAGTGGCCCGGTTGGCCAGTCGTCGCTGGCGCCGGCTGGGGCGTGGCGACTGTGTCATCGCGCCGTTCGTCCATCCATGTCTCCGACGCTAGTGCCCGCACCCGCCACCGCCGTCATACCTAGGAGTGAGTCCATGACACCCCATGAGGGCCAGGCTGCCAGGGCGCCGGGCCTGACCGGCCGGTCCAGGTTGGCACCGCCGGGTGAGCCCTGTCCGTGCTGCTCATTCCTAGTTTCGAGGCATGGTCACCCAGCTCTTGAGAAGGCCGCCCGCTGTCATCACCACGCTGGCAGTGGGGGCGGCCGTCACCGTGTCGACGATCCCTTCGCTGCTGCCCAGGTCAGCGCCCGTCCAGGGGCTCCTCACGGGCGCCCTGGTGCTGACGGCGCTGGCGCTCGTCGGACTTGGCCGCGCCCTGGTGCGCAGGCTGCGACGGGGCCACGGAGAGTGGCTGGGGCGCGCCCGAGGGTCGGCTGACCCTGGGGTGCGGTGGTTGGTGCTCGCCGGGACGGTCTGCACCACGTCAGTAGCTGCGTGGTTGGCGCAGCACTTCCTGACCGGGTGGACGGCGGCCCTGGGTATGCCGGGGCCCACCCCGGCATACTGGCTCGTCGCCGGCCTGTGGGCAGGGCTTCTGATCGCACTCATGGTCATCCTGGTCGTGGTCGCGCGCCGGATCGTAGGTGCCCACTGGCGCGGGACGGCCCGCCCGCTCGCGGTGGTAGTGCTCGCAGGCGCCACCGTCACCACTGCGGCTGCGGCTCCGGTCGACCTCCTCGGGGTGATTCGCAAGGACCTGTCCCCCGGTCACGTGATGCTGGTTGACTCACCACTGGGAGCCCTACGTTCGTTCGCACTGGTCGATGAGGCCCCTACGCCAGGGGCGGGCGCGGAGCTGGCGGTCAAGCGGATGGCTGCCGCCGGTGGGCTGGAGCGCGCGGCGATCGTGGTGGCGCTGCCCACCGGCAGTGGCTGGGTCAACGGTGCCGCGGTGGCCGGCATGGAGGCCGAGCTCGGCGGGGACGTCGCTGTGGTCTCCGCGCAGTACAGCGACCTCCCCAGCTGGTGGCACTTCCTGCTGGACCGCGAGCCCGCCCACGAGTCGGCACGCGCGCTGCTGCGGGAGGTGGTCGAGCTCGTCGGCCAGCTCCCGGTCGACGAGCGACCTGACGTCTACGTCTACGGTGAGTCGCTGGGTGCCATGGCGGGTCAGGCCGCACTCGCCGACCTCGACCCTGGAGCCGTGTGCGGGGTGGTCTGGAGCGGTTCCCCGGCTGCGGGGCTGGCGGGGCACCCGCGGGAGCGCAGTCTGGCCAACCCCGACGACCCAGTCGTCCGCTGGACGCCCGCGACGTTGTGGGAGCACCCCCAGGAGTGGCCGACGCTCTGGCTGCCCGGCGTGAGCTACCTCTCGACGACGCTGGACCTGGCGGGCTCCCTGCGGCCCGATCCGGGTCACGGGCACCAGTACGGGGCGGAGCAGGACTGGGCGCTGCCCCGGTGCTAGCGGATCGCCGGCCACCGCGGCCAGCGGTGCTGCGGGGTCAGTCGCTCTTGTCCGTGCCGACCTCGACGCCCGTGTCCGCGGTCCGGCGACCGAGCATCACGGCGACGGCCTTGCGGGCTCCCGCGGCGATGACCGGAGCCAGGGGCCGAGGAGGAACATCCTCATAGCCGCCCTTGGCCAGGTCGGCGCCCCGTTCGAAGAACGAACGTGCCGCGCGGTTCCCGGTCCGCAGCCAGGACCAGCCCATCGAGGCCACGTAGAGAGGCAGGAAGGGCAGGCCCAGACACGCCATCCACTGTCGGCTGTGCGCCTCCTCGTGCTCGAGGAGGTGCGGGCGCCGACCGACCAGTGCCGCGAGGTCGTGACGGGTGATCACCACGTCGCCGACGGTGAAGGCGCTGCCGGTGGGGAACCGCCATCGGTACCGGTCGGCGAGGTAGAGCTTCATCGGGCCCGGACGGACCTGTGCTCCGCCGGCCTTGGCGACAGCCATGCCGAGCGGCGTCGACAGGTTGACCCAGTTGAGCAGGTGGCGCACCCTGACCCGCCTCGGGACCAGGTCGGCGGCGGTCGGGGAGAGCGCGTCGGTCGGTGCTGGCGGGGTCATGAGCCCACGATATGTCTGTGCGACAGTCGTGCGCGCGTGGCATCGTGGAGGCATGTGCCGCAACATCCGCCCGCTGAACAACTTCGAGCCGCCGGCAACGACCGACGAGGTCCGCTCGGCGGCCCTGCAGTACGTCCGCAAGGTCGGCGGGGCGAGCAGGCCCTCGGCCGCGAACCAGCATGCCTACGACCGCGCGGTCGACACGATCGCCCGCGCGACGCAGGAGCTGCTGGACTCCCTGGTGACGAGCGCACCGCCCAAGGACCGCGAGACAGAGGCCATCAAGGCCAAGGCACGCTCAGCCGCCCGCTTCGCCAGTTGATCCGCTGGGTCGTAGGCTCTGGTCCGTGTCCGACCTGCTGATCGACCCCCCTGAGCTCGCCGAGCTGCTTGCCTCGGACGACCCTGACCAGCGTCCCGTGCTCCTCGATGTGCGCTGGTCGCTCGGAGCAGGGAGCGCGGCGAACCGTGCTGAGTATCTCGACGGGCACCTCCCCGGGGCTGCGTTCCTCGATCTCGAGAGCGGGCTGTCCGGCGAGCCGGGCCCCGGTGGACGCGGAGGGCGTCACCCGATGCCGCGGTTGGCGGACGCCCAGACAGCCTTCCAGCAGGCCGGTGTCCTGGACGAGCGACCGGTCGTGGTCTACGACGCCGCGACGTCGGTCGGAGCGGCCCGAGCCTGGTGGCTGCTGCGCTACTACGGCAAGGACGATGTCCGGGTGCTGGACGGTGGCTATGCCGCCTGGGTGTCGGCCGGGATGCCCACCGAGACCGATGAGCCGGAGATCACGCCGGGCACCATCGTGCTCACCCCCGGGGGTCGGCGCCTGCTCGAGGCCGACGGCGTGGAGCACTACCTGGACCGGCACCAGGTGGTCGACGCCCGTTCGTCCGAACGGTTCCGCGGCGAGAACGAGACGGTCGATGCGGTCGCCGGACACATCCCCGGGGCCCTCAGCATCCCGGCGCTGAACAACGTCGATGAGTCGGGTCGCTTTCTGCCGACCGACGACCTGGAGCTGCGCTTCACGGCCCGCGGCATCCGGCCGGACAAGCGCACCGCGGTCTACTGCGGCTCAGGCATCCAGGCGTGCCACATGGCCCTGGCCATGGAGGTCGCCGAGGTCGGTGTCTACGATCCAGCGGTCTACATCGGCTCCTGGAGCGACTGGATCAGCGATCCGGAGCGACCTATCGCGACGGGCGCCTGACCGCTCCTCACTCCCCGACAGAGGACGGGCACCCCGGGCGTCCGACGTTGTCCGCCCCGCCACCGGGCACCACCTGCGCTGCCCTCGCCCGGCCGAGGTTCCACTCCAGGGTGTCGTCCCGCGTGACGGGGTCGGCCGGACCGACGACGCACCGGGCGAGGTCCTGGGGCAGACCCTCCACGATCACCGGGGTGGCGTCCGGTCCGAGAGACGCGAGGTACTCCAGGTCGACCTTGCCGGTGTCGGCGAAGCGCTCGATGTTGCGCTGGGCGACCCAGGCCTCCGGGTTGGCCAGTCCGATGACGAGCAGGGCAGCCGCACCCGTCGCCAGCGCCGCGCGTGGCAGCCAGCCGCCTGACAGTCGGACTCCGGCCACCATGACCATGACCACCAGCAGCCCGAGCCACAGCTCGAACGCGTCCACCAGCACGCGCAGCACCGTGTAGCCGTACGCCTCCTGGTAGACCGCCATCCGGTAGAGCGCCGACGCGACCACCACCAGGGTGAGCACGCACAGCGCGCCGAGCACGAGGCGCAGCATCAACCGCGCCCGGGCAGTCTCACGGGGCGCCTTGCGCACGGCGACCGCGATGGTCACCAGGGTGAGCAGCGTCGCGGCCACGAGCTGCCCGAAGCCCTGGTGGACGTACTCGGCATACGTCAGCCCGGTGGTGCGCCGGAGGTAGTCGTGCCCGCCCCACATGGCCGCCGCCTGCGCCACCAGGAAGACCATGTAGACCGCCACGACGACTCCGACCGGCACCTGCCACTCCCACGGTCGGCTGACCGGGCGCGGCGCACCGAGCCCGACCGACTGCACCCGGGGCGGGTTGAGCGCGAGGTAGCAGCCGGCGAGAACGACGCCCCCCACGAAGAACCACGTGAAGGCCCGCAGGACCAGCGTGTCGGCGATCACGATCTCGGGGAGTATGTCGGACACCCAGCTCCCGAACACCGCGTCACCGGAGGCGAAGAGTCCGACAAAGACGACCAGGAGCACCAGGGAGATCGCGGCGGTCCGGACCACCGGCCACAGGACCTGGTGTCGGCTCGTCGCGGTCAGCGTCCGCCCGAGCAGTGGCAGCCCGCGGATCCCACTGAGGACCCACGCCACTCCCCCGGCGATCATGGCCAGTGGCCGGCGGGCATCGGTCAGTGCCGTGGCCACCAGCACGCCGGCCACGAGCACGGCCAGCACAGCCAGCCACTCCGCGGCGCGCAGGAACACCAGGGTGCCGAGGCCGAGGCACAGCGCGGCGGAGGCGATCGTCCAGGCTCGCGATCGATGGACCGAGTGGCGGAGGACGAGCCCACCCGCGAGCACCAGGACCAGGAAGGTGCCGATGCCGAAGGCGCGCTCGGGCAGGACGACGGCAGCCACGAGGCCGATAGCCACCGAGCCGAACAGCGCGAAGGGTGCCGTCCGGAGGCTGTCGCGCTCGGGCCACAGTCCGCCGAACATCGAGGCGATGACCGACGCCGTCGAGCCGGGATCCGCACCGGCTCCGGTGGGCACCGGCGGGGGCGTGGGTGCTGCGCTGGTCGGTGCCGGCGTGGACATCGTGGGCCTCGTCTCCTGGGATGGTGCTGAATCGGAACGCCGTGGGCTGATGGACATGGCGCCGACCTGGGGACGGACCGGAAGCTCCGCCCGGATCAGGGCCCCGGGCTCACCGGCCGGCCGCGACAGCGCGGCGATCGTGCCGCCGTGCAGCTCGCACACCCAGCGGGCGATCGCCAGGCCGAGACCGGTGCCGCCGCCCGCCGGGTCCGCGGTGCCGAAGCGCGAGAACAACGACTCGGCCCGCTCGGCCGGGATGCCGGGCCCCTCGTCGGCGACTTGCAGCGACCAATGGCCCTCGCCAACCGCCCGCGCGGTGATCGTGACCACGCCGTCCGCGGGGCTGTGGCGAGACGCGTTGTCGAGCAGGTTGGCGATGACCTGCTGCAGCCTCGCTGGGTCGGCCACCACCTGCAGGGTCGGCGGCTCGATGGACACCTCGTAGGTGACCGGACGGCCGCCCAGGGCGGACTCGGCAACGGCATGCTCCACCAGTTGCCCCACGTCGACCGCAGCGAGGTCGAGCCGCACCGCTCCCCCGTCCAGACGGCTGGCATCCAGCAGGTCCTCGACCAGGCTGCTCAGCCGCTCGGACTGGGACAACGCGGCCTCGAGGGCTGCGTCATCCGGCTGGACGACCCCGTCCACGAGGTTCTCCAGCAGCGCCCGTTGCCCTGCAAGAGGCGTCCGCAGCTCGTGGGAGACGGTGGCCACCAGCTCACGTCGCTGCTGGTCGGCCGTGGCCAGGTCACGCACCATCATGTTGAACGCCCGACCGAGCTGCCCCACCTCGTCGGCCGAGGTGGCGGAGACCTGCGCGGAGTAGTCACCCCGCGCCATACGCCCTGCTGCACCGGTCATCTCCCGCAGCGGCGCGGTCATGCCGCGCGCCAGCCACTGGGTCACGCCGAGTGCCGCGACGATGGTGACCGGAAGCGTGAGCCACGCCGGCACCCCCGCGCGGGTGCCCACCTGGAGCATCACCGCGGCGGCCAGGATGCTGAGTGCGACCAGCAGTCCGATCTTGAGCTTGATGGAGCCGACCGGGTCGAGCGGTCGGTCCGGGCGCACCTCTGACACCTCAGCCCTCCAGCGCGTAGCCGACGCCGTGGACGGTTCGGACCCGCTCCGGACCGATCTTGGCGCGCAGCGACTTGATGTGGCTGTCGAGGGTGCGCGTGCCGCGTGCGTCCGCCCAGCCCCAGACCCCCGACATCAGCTCCTCGCGCGTGTGGACCGCTCCCGGCTCGGCCGCCAGGGCAGCGAGCAGGTCGAACTCCAGCGGCGTCAGGTGCACGTCGGCTCCCTCGACCTGCACTCGCCGGGAGCCGCGGTCCATCGAGAGCTCTCCCACCGACAGGACCGCCTCCGGGGTGTCGGCCAGCTCGCGGGCGCGGTCCACCCGCCGCAGCAGGGCCCGGATCCGCGCCACGACCTCGCGGGTGCGGAACGGCTTGGTGACATAGTCGTCGGCCCCGACCCCCAGCCCGACCAGGATGTCGGTCTCCTCCACGCGCGCGGTGAGCATCAGCACGGGGACCGGCCGGTCGGCCTGGATCCGGCGACAAACCTCCAGGCCGTCGAAGCCGGGCAGCATGACGTCGAGGACTACCAGGTCGGGGCGGTGCTCGGCGAAGGCCGCGACCGCACCCGGACCGTCGAAGGCACGGACGACGCTGAAGCCTTCGGCGCTCAGCCGGTCGGACAGCGCCTGGTTGATCGTCGGATCGTCCTCGACCACCAACAGGGTCCGCTCCTGGTCGGGGGCTTGGCTCATGAACTCGAGCCTAGGAGCCTCCGCCTGGTCAGGTCGCGTTCGACGTGTGCAGAAGTTGTGAAGATCCGCTCACGCGGCCCGGTGCTTCGGCGGCCGTCCTCTGGGCCGCTTTCGAGGCACCACCACGCCCTTCACGAAGAGCTCGCCGCCCCAGACGCCGCACGGCTCGGCCCGCTCCCGCGCACCCGCGAGGCATCCGTCCCGGGCGGGGCAGCCCCGGCACATGGCCTTCGCCGCGTCGACCTCGTGCGGAGTGTCCGAGAACCAGAGGTCCTCGTGGTGCTCCAGGCAGGGCAGCCGCAGATCGTCGTCCTCCGGGCGCAGGACCCCCCAGTCGTCGCTCGATGCGGTGTGGCGCACACCGGTAACGCTCACCTCTCGTGACATGCCGATCCCTCCATCTGGCCAATGTGGCACGGCCCACTGACAGAGAGACCCGGAAGTGCGCCCGAACTCATCGCCGACCGGCCTGTGCCGATCCGGAGCCCGGCGAAGCGGGGTCAGCCGCCGTCGGAGACGGTGTCCTCCGCACCAGCCACGGCTGCGCGCTGGGCCTCGTCCAGCTCCTGCGAGCGCAGCCACCCGTCCGGCAGCGCGACAACCCGGGAGGAGCCGGCCCTCCCCCGCTGGCCCTCGGCCGCGTCCCCGGGCCACGGCATCCTGCCGTCGAGTCCGGCGATCAGGTCATCGAGCGCGGCCAGGGAGTCCACGAGGGCCAGCTTGTTGCGGAAGGCACCGCCCACCGGGAAGCCCTTGAAGTACCACGCGATGTGCTTGCGGATGTCCCGACAGCCCTTGCCCTCGTCCTGGTGGAAGTCCACGAGGTACTCAGCGTGACGGCGCAGGGTGTCGCAGACCTCGCCCAGTGTCGGATGAACGCGCTCGTCCGAGCCGGCGAAGGCGGCGGCCAGGTCGGCGAAGAGCCACGGCCGGCCCAGGCACCCCCGCCCGACGACGACGCCGTCGCAGCCGGTCTCCTCGACCATGCGGAGGGCGTCCTCGGCCGACCAGATGTCGCCGTTGCCGAGCACCGGGATGGTCGTGACAGTGCGCTTGAGCTCGGCGATCCGGGACCAGTCCGCCTGACCGGAGTAGGCCTGGCTCGCGGTGCGGGCGTGCAGCGCGACGGCAGCCGCCCCCTCCCCCTCGGCGATCCGGCCGGCCTCCAGGTAGGTGATGTGGTCGGCGTCGATGCCAACCCTCATCTTGACGGTGACCGGCACGTCATACGGCCTTGCAGCGCGCACCGCGGCGGACACCACGCCGCGGAAGAGCTCCGTCTTCCACGGCAGGGCGGCGCCGCCACCCTTGCGGGTGACCTTGGGCACGGGGCAGCCGAAGTTGAGGTCGATGTGGTCGGTGCGGTCCTCGGAGACCAGCAGGTCGACGGCTCGCCCGACCGTGGCCGGGTCCACGCCATAGAGCTGGATGGAGCGGGGTTGCTCCTCGGGGTCGTGCTCGATGAGCTTCATCGAGACGGGGGTCCGCTCGACCAGGGCGCGCGAGGTGATCATCTCGCTGACGTAGAGCGACGTCGCGCCGCTGGCTGACTGTCCTGCTCCGGCCTCCCGGCACAGGCGCCGGAAGGCACGGTTGGTGATGCCGGCCATCGGCGCGAGGACCACCGGTGAGTCGATGGTGTGGCGCCCGATCCGAAGGGGCGGGAGCAACCGCTGCCCCTGGTGAGGGGCAGCGGTCTCGGCCCGGGTGGGGCTAGCGGTGGCAGTCATGTCGCCACCGATTGTCCCATCAACAGCCCGACCAACCTGAATCCGTGCGGATCAGGCGGTCTGGCGCTCGTGCCTTCCCTCGCCGATCTCCTCGACCAGCTTGGCGTTGAAGGCGGGCAGGTCGTCCGGGGTGCGGCTGCTGACCAGGCCGTGGTCGACCACGACCTCCTTGTCGACCCACTCGGCACCAGCGTTGCGCAGGTCGGTCTTCAGGCTGGGGTATGACGTCAGGGTGCGTCCGCGGACCACGTCGGCGTCGGTGAGGATCCAGCCACCGTGGCAGATCACGCCTACCGGCTTGCCCGCCTCGAAGAACTTCCTGGTAAAGGCCACGGAGTCCTCGCTCATCCGGAGCTTGTCGCCGTTGGCGACGCCGCCCGGCAGCATGAGCGCATCGAACTCGGCGGCATCAGCGTCCGCCACACCCTGGTCGACGGTTGCCTCGTGGCCCTTCTTTCCGGTCAGGGTGCCGGACTCTGGTGACACGAGTACCGGCTGAGCGCCCGCCTGGGTCACCGCCTCCCACGGCGAGGTGAGCTCACTGTCCTCGAACCCGTTGGTGAGCAGGAACGCGACCTTCTTGCCGTTGAGTGCAGTCATGATTCTCCTCCTGTGATGCGGGGATCGGGGCGAACTTCCACCCTAGGTTGAAAGGTTGCCGCCGGCACCCGTTCACCCACCCCGCGACTGGCTTGCCGTCTCAGGTGACCACCGTGAGGTCGGCACGGGCAGCCGTCTCGTCCGCGCCGAACAGGGCCCGCTCCTGCTCAGCCCAGCGTTCCCAGTGCAGCGCAAAACTCTCTCCGTCGCGCTCGATGCCCCGCTGGTGTCGCACCTGCTCGTCGGCCTCCACCCAGACCCGCAGCGCGGCATACTCCCCCGCCCGGCCGACGCTGCTGCCACACCCCTCGAGCACGATCAGGTCGGTGGCCGGCACGGTGGCGGTCCGCCCCCAGTCCCCCAGTGCCCAGTCCCAGACCCGGTATGCCGCGTGCTCACCGCGGGTGAGCCGGGCCAGCACCTGGTCAGTCACCAGGTCGACCGACTCGGCAAGGCCCTCCCACCCTGGATAGAGGTCGTCCATGTGCACGACTGGACAGCCCAGGTCCTGGGCCACGGCATGCGCGAGTGTGGTCTTCCCCGCGCCGCTGGGGCCGTCGATGGCGACGACCTTCGTCGCGCCGCGGGCAGTCGCCGCCGGAACAGCTTCGACGATGCGGCGGACGGCCCCCTCGTCCACTGGCGCATCCTCGATGACCGGGCCGCGGCGCGGCTCGCGGCCCAGCAGACCGATGGCGACGTCGACGCAGTCGGCGCAGGTGAGTCCGGGCAGCTCGGTCAGCGGGAACCAGCGGGTGTCGTCGGTGGAGCCGTCCACCTCGACCATGAGGTCACCGCCCGTGACCTCGGCCGCATAGACGAGCTGCACCAGCAGCAGCGGCCGTCCGGCAGTGCGGTCGATGCGGTCCATCGAGGGGACGACGTGGGTGCCGCTGCCGAGCAGGCCGGCCAGGCGCACGGCATACCCGGTCTCCTCGGCCACCTCCCGGACCGTCGCCTGCTCACAGGTCTCGTGGACCTCCAGCCCGCCACCCGGCAGCGTCCAGCAGGGCCGGATGGTGCGGCCGTCCCCGGTCTCGTAGCCACCCCAGCGCACGAGCAGCACATGATCCTCGCGCTCGATCCACGCGTAGCAGCCCACCCGGGTGTCGTAGTCCACCGAGCAACCTTAGGTGAGGTCGCGCGGCGCGGACAGGGAGCCACGGCTGACTGTGTCATGCGTCCTCAGGGTCGTAACCCTGGCAACGCATGACACAGGTAGTGGTGCGGCAGGGCGGAGCGCTGAAGGTGCCTCGGTGCTCAGCGCAGCTGGTTGCCCAGTAGCTGCTCGAACGGGGTGATCGAGTCCTCGCTCAGCCGGTCGACCTTGCCCACCTCGTCGACCGCCGGCGCGGTGAAGCCGGGCACCGAGCCGGAGGTGGAGACCAGCAGGGCGCCGAGCTCGGAGGCCGCCCGGGCAACCCGCCGGTTCAGGCCGTCCTCACTGTCCCGGCCGCCGGACGCACCGAAGTCCTCGGTCGCGGCGAACACACCGGTGGGCACGACGACGGCACGCAGGTAGCTGAAGAGCGGCCGGAGCGCGTGCTCCAGCACCAGCGAGTGGCGAGGCGTGCCTGCCGTTGCCGCGATCAGCACCGGCTTGCCGGTGAGGGCGTCGCTGTCGAGCAGGTCTACGAACGACTTGAAGAGCCCTGAGTACGACGCGGTGAAGACCGGCGTCACGGCCACCACGGCGTCGGCGCGCGAGACGGCGCTGAGAGCCTCCCGAAGCGCGGACGGTGGCATCCCGGAGACCAGGTGGTCGGCGATCTCCCGAGCGAGCCCCCGCAGCTCGATGACCTCGACGTCCAGTCCCTCACCGCGCGCGGTGACCTCACGCTGCACGGCACCGGTGATCCGGTCCGCCAGCATGCGGGTGGACGACGGGACGCTGAGGCCCGCGGAGATGACGACGAGCGAGCGTGCCATCACTTGCTCCCGGTGGCGACGCGGCTGGCCGGCCCCATCTTGGCGTTGGGGTGCTCGGTGCCGGCTTCGACGAGGCTGGCGTGCGTGGGCGGGTCGGAGGGGACACCGGCCGGGCGACGCGCCTCGAACTCCTTGCGAAGCACCGGCACGACCTCGGACCCGAGGATCTCGAGCTGCTCCAGAACGACCTCAACCGGCAGGCCGGCGTGGTCCATCAGGAACAGCTGCCGCTGGTAGTCGCCCACCGCGTCAGCGAAGCCGAGGGTCCGCTCGATGACCTGCTGGGGGCTCCCGACGGTGAGCGGCGTGGCCCGGGTGAACTCCTCCAGGCTGGGGCCGTGACCGTAGACCGGTGCGACGTCGAAGTAGGGCCGGAACTGCTTGACGGCGTCCTGGCTGTTCTTGGCCATGAATACCTGGCCACCGAGTCCGACGATGGCCTGGTCGGCGCGGCCGTGACCGTAGTGCTCGTAGCGGCGACGGTAGAGGTCGACCATCCGGGCAGTGTGGTCCATCGTCCAGAAGATGTTGTTGTGGAAGAAGCCGTCGCCGTAGTAGGCGGCCTGCTCGGCAATCTCGGCCGAGCGGATCGAGCCGTGCCAGACGAACGGCGGCACGTCGTCCAGCGGGCGGGGGGTGGAGGTGAAGCCCTGCAGCGGCGTGCGGAACTTGCCCTCCCAGTCCACCACGTCCTCGCGCCACAGCCGGCGCAGCAGGTGGTAGTTCTCCACCGCGAGCGCGATGCCGTTGCGGATGTCCTGACCGAACCAGGGGTAGACCGGCCCGGTGTTGCCGCGGCCCATCATCAGGTCCACGCGACCGCCGGAGAGGTGCTGCAGCATCGCGTAGTCCTCGGCGATCTTCACCGGGTCGTTGGTGGTGATCAGCGTCGTCGCGGTGGACAGCTTCAGCGTCGTGGTCTGGGCGGCGAGGTAGCCCAGGAACGTCGTCGGGGAGGACGCGAAGAACGGCGGGTTGTGGTGCTCACCGGTGGCGAAGACATCCAGGCCGACTTCCTCCGCCTTCTTCGCGATCGCAACGGTGGCCTTGATCCGCTCGTTCTCGGTCGGTGTCCGGCCGGTGGTCGGATCGGTGGTGACGTCCCCGACGGTGAAGATCCCGAACTGCATCACTGGCTCCTAAGTCATTGAAAATGCAATTACATAGGCAACCGTGCTGCGCCCGGACCTAT
>DATGRS010000187.1:0-2780 GCA_035303365.1 Ornithinicoccus sp. | reverse complement strand
GGGCCCAACCTCTGGAAGGCGGCCGGGTCCTGGTCGATCACCGCGACGTCGTGGCCGCGCTTGACCAGGCTGTGCGCCAGGGTCGCCCCGACGCGGCCGCAACCCATGATGACGAAGTGCACGGAGCCGACGCTACCCCGGAGGACCCGTCCTCGGCACGGACATCCGCCTCCGGGCGCAGCGGCGGGCTGGCGATATGTCGGCCTGAGCGCCGTGCCGTCCCTAGAGTGGCTCGCATGGAGTCCGGCAGCCTGCTGAAGCGGGTCTTCCTCGGTCGCGCGCTGCGCACCGACCGGCTCGGTGACACCTTGCTCCCCCGTCGGCTCGGCATGCCGGTGTTCGCCAGCGACGCGCTGTCCTCCGTCGCGTATGCCGTGGACGAGATCGTCCTGACGCTCGCCCTGGCCGGAGGGGCGGCCGTCTACTTCTACTCCTGGGAGGTCGGCGCCGCCGTCGCTCTCGTGATGCTGGTGATCGTCGCCTCCTACCGGCAGACCGTTCACGCCTATCCCGGAGGCGGCGGTGACTACGAGGTGGCGTCGGTCAACCTGGGGCCTCAGGCCGGCCTCGCGGTCGGGTCGGCACTGATCGTCGACTACATCCTGACCGTGGCGGTGTCCGTCTCCGCCGGCGTCCAGAACGCTGCGGCCGCCCTGGAGTTCATCCGCGGCTACGAGGCGCCCGTCGCTGCCGGGCTGATCGCGGTGCTGACCCTGATCAACCTGCGTGGCGTCCGCGAGTCCGGCCGGGCCCTGGCCGTTCCGGTCTACGCCTTCCTGATCTCCCTTGCCATCCTGATCCTCACCGGCGTCGGGCAGTACCTGATCGGCGACCTGGGACGGGCCAACAGCGCACGCTACGAGCTGCTGCCCGCGGAGGGCTACGAGGACCTGACCGGCCTCTTCCTCGTCTTCCTGCTGCTGCGCGCGTTCGCCTCCGGCTCGGTCGCTCTCACCGGTGTGCAGGGGGTCGCCAACGGGGTGCCGGCTCTGCGGCGTCCCAAGAGCGAGAACGCCGCCACGATCCTGGCGACCATGGCCGCCATCTCGATCACGATCACCATGTCGGTGCTCTGGCTGACCCGCGAGACCGGCATCCAGATGGCTGTCGACCCGCAGCAGCAGCTGCGCCTCGAGGGTGTCCCGGTGGGTCCCGACTTCGTGCAGGACCCGGTGCTGGGACAGCTCTCCAAGGTCGTGTTCGGCTCCCAGGGCCTGGGCGTGCTGGTGGTGGCGATCACCACCGGCGTGATGCTGTTCGTCGCGGCCAACACCGCGTTCAACGGGTTCCCGGTGCTGGCCTCCCGGCTGGCCCACGACCGCTTCCTGCCCCGCGGGCTGGTCAGCCGCGGCCAACGACTGACCTACTCGAACGGCATACTCCTGCTCGCCGGGTCGGCCGCGGCCCTGGTCCTGGTCTACCGGGCCACCGTCACCGAGCTGATCCAGATGTACATCGTCGGGGTGTTCATCTCCTTCACGTTCAGCCAGTCCGGCATGGTGCGCCACTGGAACCGTCAGCTGCGCACCGAGCTCAGCCTCGCCCGGCGGGTGGCGATCATACGCAGCCGCACGATCAACATGATCGGCGTCGGGGTCTCTGCGGCGGTGCTCATCATCGTGCTGCTCACCCGCTTCCCCCACGGCGCGGGTCTGTCCCTGCTCGCCATCGCCCTCATCTGGATAGGGATGACCATGGTCTACCGCTACCACCGCACGATGGACAAGAACATCTCACTGCCACCGGAGGGCGTGGACGAGAGCCAGGTGGTGCCCTCGCGGGTGCACGCCCTCGTCTACGTGCCACGGCTGGACCGCCCGACGATGCGTGCCCTCGCGTACGCCCGCGCCACCCGGCCGCCGTCGCTGGAGGCCATCACGGTCGACGTCGTCCCGGAGGAGACCGAGAAGCTGCGCGAGCAGTGGGCACGGCGCGGCCTGCCCATCACCCTGCGTGCGCTCGGCTCGCCCTACCGGGAGCCGGTGCGGCCGGTCCTCGACTACGTCCGGCGGGTGCAGCGGGACCGCCCGCGTGATGTGGTGGTCGTCTATCTGGCCGAGTATGTCGCGCGGGAGAGCTGGTGGGTCCGGATGATCCGCGACCGAACCCTGGAGCGGCTCCGTCGCGGACTGCTCCACACCCCCGGGGTCATGCTCGTGACCGTGCCCTGGCAGGCAGAGGTCATCGATGACAGCCGAGGTTGACGGTGTGCCGGTGGGCGCAAAGCTGGTCCTGGACATCGGGCCGGTCGCCCATGGCGGGCACTGCGTCGCACGGCATGCCGGTCAGGTGGTGTTCGTGCGGCACACCCTGCCGGGCGAGCGGGTCGCCGCGGTGGTCACCGAGGTCGGCGCCGGCGGCAAGTTCTTGCGCGCCGACGCGGTCGAGGTGCTCCGGGCGGCGCCGCAGCGGGTCCTGCCACCGTGTCCCTGGGCTGGGCCGGGACGCTGCGGCGGCTGCGACTGGCAGCACGTCGACCTGGCGGCGCAGCGCGAGCTCAAGGCCGCCGTCGTCGTCGAGCAGTTCGCCCGGTTGGCGGGCCTCGACCTAGCCGCGCACCTGGGTCGCCCGGTGGTGGTGGAGCCGGTGCCCGGGGACGATGACGGCTTCAACTGGCGCACCCGCGTCGAGTTCGCCGTCGGTCCGGACGGTCGTCCGGGCCTCCGGCGGCACCGCAGCCACGAGATCGTCGAGATCGGCGACTGCCTCATCGCGGACCGTCGGGTGATCGGCACCGGGGTGCTGCGGCAGTCGTATGCCGGCACGAGGGCGGTCGACGT
>DATGRS010000186.1:0-21537 GCA_035303365.1 Ornithinicoccus sp. | reverse complement strand
GGGTTGCCGAAGACAGAGCCCACCGACCCGCCGACCTCCTGGACGTAGAACGGTTCCCACGACGGGGTGAGCTGCCGCATGTTCTCGTGGCTCATCGCGTGCAGCACGCGGAAGTCGATCTCGGGCACCTCACGAGCCCAGCCGGCGACCTTGCCGGTGATCATCTTGCAGGGGCCGCAGCCCGGGTTGAGGAGCAGCAGCACCTGCGCCCGCTCGCCGGCCAGGTCCCGGAGGGACACCGGTTCGGTGTCCTCCTCCAGTCGCACCGGCACATCGGGGATCGGCAGCCGCAGGTAGTCCTCCTCCGGGCCGAGGTCGTCGGCCGTGGGCTGGGGCTCCGCGCCCTCGCGGGTCACCAGGTAGGTCACCGCAGCGGTCACCACCAGCCCGAGCACCCACCACCAGCCGCGTCCCAGGTCGGCGAACCGGGCCACCGCGGAGCCGCCGAGGGCGGCGTCGACGAGGACGACCACGGCCACCAGCACGAGAAGCCCGTTCCGCGCCACGGTCCAGGAGTCCACGGTGCCGGACCCCACCGAGCCGAAGCAGTTGCAGGACGCCTCCTCACCGGAGGCGACCACGCGCCATACGAGCATGAGGTATGCCGTGAAGAGGGCGAGCGCGAGGGCTGCGGCCACGACGGAGGCCGGGTGGGGGAGCGCAAGCAGCAGCGCGGCCAGGGCGATCTCGGCCCACGGGTGCGACGTGATGATCCAGGGGCGGTTGAGCGCGTCCGGCACGTTGAGCGCCACGAAGGCCTCCGTCGTCCCCTCGGGGTGACGCACCTTGCCGACGCCGCTGGCGACCAGGACGGCTGCGAGCACGAGCCAGCCGGTGAGTAGAGCGGAGATGTCCACCCCCCTAGGTTACGTGGCGTCAGGACCTCGCCGGCGCCCGCCGCCGGTTGCCTAGGCTGTGCCCATGGAGACCGCCGCCGTGCCGCTGCACGTGCTCGACACGGACGTGGACATCGTGGTCTCCGGGACGCGGGCGGCCGAGTTCGCCCAGACCATCGCCGAGCGTTGGCACCTGGCGGTCGCGGAGCTCGCGGGCCGGGTCGGCGGCGCGCGGGAGTCGGCAGGCGATCCGTTGACCGTCGAGGTCGAGCTGCTGGACCGTGCGGCGAAGACCCCGAAGACTGACGGGGTGCTCCGGGGGACGGATGAGCGGTCACTGCTGCAGCGGCTCACCCAGCAGGTGACGCGCGCCGTGATCGCGGCGCGCACGGGGGACCTCCTGATGTTGCACGCGGGCGCGCTGGCGCACCGCGAGACGGGAGCGGCCGTGGTCTTCGTGGCGCCCGGTGGCACCGGCAAGTCGACGACGTGCCGGGTGCTCGGGCCGGGGCGCGCCTACCTGACCGACGAGACCGTGGGCATCCGGCGGGACGGGACGATCGCGCCATACCTCAAGCCCATCTCCACGCGTCGGACCGACTGGGCGGGCGTCAAGGACGAGGTCGCCCCCATGCAGCTCGGGCTGGACGCTCCGCCGGTCCCGGCGCGGGTCGCCGGCGTCCTGGTGCTGCGGCGCGAGCCGGACCCGGAGACGGAGCTTGAGGTCACGACCCTCGAGACGCTGGAGGCGCTCACCGACATCGCGCCGGAGACCTCGGGTTTCATGGACACCGAGAAGCCGCTGACCTGGCTGGCGGAGGTGCTCGAGTCGCACGGAGGTGCGCGCCGCGTCACCTACGGCTCCGCGGAGCAGCTGCGGCCGCTCGTCGACGAGATCTGCGGGAGGCTGCCATGAGGGTGCGTCGCCAGGAGGTGCTCGACGAGGTGGTGCGTGGTGACGAGGCCGTCGTCCTCTCGGGAGGTCAGATCCTGCGCCTCAGTGCGCTGGCGCACAGCATCCGGGCGCTCTCGTGCCAGTGGATCGAGCTGGCGGACCTGGCCGGAGCGCTCGCCGAGCGGCACGGCGAGCCGGACGGCGACCCGGTCGAGGCGCTCCGGCCGATGGTGGCCGACCTGGCCTCCGCGGGACTCCTCGAGACCCGCGAGTAGCTTCGGCCCCCGTCCGGCAGCAGCGTCAGCGCGAAGGCGGAAGTCCGTTCGCCCTACGGTGAGGGCGCAGCGAGCTCGACCGACGCCAGACCTGCTACCGAGAAAGGCAGGTCGGCGTCGGCCAGTCCGCCGTCCACGCCGGACCGCTGAGCGATCCGTCGTTGGCCACCGGGAAGCACTGCAGCTGGTCGGCCCTCTCCGCAGCCACCACGAGGGCTCGGTTGCCGGGCAGCCAGCCCAGGAAGCGGGGCCAGTGCGCGGTCGGCAACCTCTCCACCTCGGTCAGCTCACCGGCGGCGTCGACTGAGAGGTGGATGAGCACGTCGGCCCCGCGGACCGTCACGTAGACGTGGCGACCGCCGGGGTCGGTGACGATGCCCGCAGCCAGTGAGTCGCCGTCGTCGGCCGTCGGCGAAGGGGCAGGCCCGGTGCTGGCGGGCTCGCCGAGCAACGCCTGCGACCGGACGACGGACCACCCTCCGCTGCGGCCCGTCGTGGACGCGTCGGGGTCGCGGCGCACGGTGTGCACGGTGTTGTCGAGCTCGCCGACGACCCACATGGTCTCGCCAGACCGGGTGACCGCCAGGTGGCGCGGTCCCGTGCCGGGCGGCAGCGAGACTGACCAACGCTGGGTGAGCCTGGGCACCGCGCCACCGTTGCCGGTGGCGCGCAGCGTCAGCCCGGCCAGGCTGTCCGACCCGAGGTCGCACACGACGACCTCGGTCTCGCTCAGCCACGTCGCCTGGTGCGCATGCGGGCCCTGCTGCCGCTGGTGCGGTCCGTGACCGGTGAGATGGACGGTGTCCTGGAGGGTGAGCGTCCCGCCGTCCACCGACAGCAGGCCCACGGTGCCGCTGGAGTAGTTGCTGACGACGAGCAGGTCTCCGGCCGGGGACAGCGCCAGGTGACACGGGTCCGCACCGCCACTGCGGACGCGGGCGAGCTGGCCCTGTCCGTCGGCGGGCAGGGCGACGACCTTGCCCTCGGCCCCCTCGGACACGGCGTAGACCCAGCGCCTGTCGCGCGAGACCACGACGTATGACGGTCGCTCTACCGGCTGCGCGCCGCCGGACGCCCCCCACGGGGCCAGACCGATGAGACGGTCAGCGAACTCGCCGACGGCCAGCCCGCCATACCCTCCAACGAACACACGCGTCATGTCGCCCACCCTGACAGAAGCGACCCACAGACCCGCGGAAATCCACGTTGTCGCCGGTTCTTCGCAACTTTTTGCAGAACCGTGGATTCCTTCCGTGGCGGAACCCGATGACCTGCAAGGTCTCGCGGTTGATGTGAGCAAGATCACGGTGTTGTGGCGCGACACTCCGTGCGGGAGGGTGTATGGGCGAATTTGCACGGTCAGCCCAAACTCCGCTGCACTGGAGGAGCCCCCGGCCTGCCCAGCACCGGTCTGCCGGGGCTTCCCCGTCGACTAGACACCCCTGGAACCCTTATGCCCCGCCACGACCATGCCCACTCGTCTGCGCAGCGCCACACCAACGACCACCACCGGTCCCGGCACGCCCTGACGGCGTCGGCCCTGGCCGCCGTGCTCGCGCTGCCGCTGCTGACGGCAGCGCCCAGCGCCGCCGCTCCGGCCCCGACGTCGCCGACCGTGCTGCCCATGGACGACGTCCAGACCGTGACGCAGTACACCCGCACCAGCGTCAACATCCGGTCCGGCCCCAGCACGAGCCACTCGGTGGTCGGCAGCTACGCCAAGGGCACCAAGGTCACCGGCAGCTGGACCAGCAGCGGCTGGCTCAAGATCGGCACCGACCGTTACATCGCCGGCAGCGTCCTGGTCTCCTCCCCGCCCACCTACGGCGACGTGGTTCGCTACACCCGCACGAGCGTGAACGTCCGCTCGGGCCCCAGCACGAGCCACTCGGTGGTCGGCAGCTACGCCAAGGGCACCAAGGTCACCGGGGGCTGGACCAGCAACGGCTGGCTGCAGATCGGCAGCAACCGCTACATCGCGGGCAGTGTGCTCGTGTCGTCTCCACCCACCTCCACCCAGACGGTGACCCGGTTTGCCCGGACCACCGTCAACGTCCGCTCCGGCCCCAGCACCAGCTACTCCATCGTCGGCAGTCACAGCGAGGGCACCGAGCTCACCGGCACGCTGACCAGCACCGGCTGGCTGAAGACGGACACCAGCCGCTATGTCGCGGGGAGCGTGCTGACTACCACCGAGCCGTCGGACGGAGTGAGCGGGTCGGCCATCCTGGCCGAGGCGCAGAAGTACGTCGGGATCATGTACTCCTACGGCGGCAGCAGCCCGAGCACCGGCTTCGACTGCTCCGGCTACACCCAGTACGTCTTCGGTCGCCTCGGCATCAGCCTGCCGCGCAGCGCCTCGGCCCAGCAGTCCATGGCGGCACGGGTGAGCAGCCCACAGCCTGGCGACCTGGTCTTCTGGGGCTCGCCGGCCTACCACGTGGGCATCTACGCAGGCAACGGGTACATCTACGACTCCGGCAAGCCGGGTCTCCCGGTGCAGAAGCGCAAGATGTTCTCGGGCGTCTCCGGCTACGGCCGCGTCAACTAACGGCTTCGCCTGCACACACAGATCGGCACCGGCCGGGGCGACCAGCCCCGGCCGGTGCTGCACTATGGGCGCATGCGCACCCGAGACATTGCCGAAGAGCTGCGGCCTGAGCTGGTGGCCCTGCGTCGCGAGCTGCACCAGATCCCCGAGATCGGCCTCCACCTGCCGCTGACCCAGCAGAAGGTCCTGGACGCGCTGGCGGACCTCGACCTGGAGGTCACGACCGGCGAGGGGCTCTCCTCGGTCGTGGCGGTCCTCCGGGGAGGCGCACCGGCGCCCGAGGGTCGGGCCGACCGCCGACCCGTCGTCCTCCTCCGCGGCGACATGGATGGCCTCCCGGTCACCGAGGACCTGGCACACCTCGACTACCAGTCCACCCACCGCGGCCAGATGCACGCCTGCGGCCACGATCTGCATACCGCCGCACTGGTGGGGGCCGCGCGCATCCTGGACCGGATGCGCGACGAGCTCGCCGGTGACGTGGTCCTGATGTTCCAGCCGGCCGAGGAGGGGCCCGGCGGTGCCGAGCCGATGCTCGCCGAGGGGCTGCTCGCTGCGGCAGGCCGACCGGTGGACGCGGCATACGCGATGCACGTGTCGTCGGCGGAGTACCCGCTGCGCCAGTGGTTCTCCCGTCCCGGGCCGCTGATGGCCGCTGCCGACACGGTGCACCTCGAGGTCACCGGCAAGGGCGGGCACGGGTCGCAGCCGCACTTCTCGCTCGACCCGGTGCCGGTGCTCTGCGAGATCGTGCTGGCGCTTCAGACGATGACCACCCGTAGCTTCGACCCCTTCGACACCGTCGTGCTCACGGTCGGCCGGATCGCCGCGGGCACCAAGGACAACATCATCGGCGACACCGGGGACCTGTCCGCCACCCTGCGCACGTTCCGGCCGGAGACCCGGACCCTGGCGATGGCGAACATCGAGCGGGTTGCGCACCATGTGGCCTCCGCCCACGGCCTGACGGCCCGGGTGTGGACCACAGAGGCCTACCCGGCGACGATCAACGACGAGGCCGAGTACGAGCTCGCCCGACAGGCGGCGGAGGACCTGTTCGGCGCCGACCAGTACGTGGACCGCCCCAACCCCGAGATGGGGTCGGAGGACATGTCGTTCGTCATGAACGAGGTGCCGGGCGCCTACTTCTTCGTCAGTGCCTGCCCGGCGGAGGACTATGTGAACGCGCCGACGAACCACTCGCCGCGCGCCGAGTTCGACGACGTCGTCGTCCCCGACGCGGCCGCCTGGTATGCCGAGGTGGCCCTGCGCCGCACTGCTCGCAGCTAGTCGCTGGCCCCGCGAGGCTGCGCACTTTGAGGTCGGGCGATGAGTTCCGTGGTGCCCACCGGTCAACAAGAGGGAGGCGCTGAAGCGCGCCCCGCGACATACTGGAAGAGGACGACTGGGAGGGCACTGATGGGCACGCCGAGGACGATGGCGCAGGACCCGGACATCGCAGCGGGAGCAGCGCCGGACAACGACGAGTTCATGCAGCGCGCCGACGGGTTCCGGCGGGAGTTGCTGGCGCACTGCTACCGGATGTCGGGGTCGGCGCACGAGGCGGAGGACCTGGTCCAGGAGACCTACCTGCGCGCCTGGCGCGCCTACGACAAGTTCGAGGACCGGTCGTCGATGCGCACCTGGCTCTACCGGATCGCCACCAACGTCTGTCTGACCGCGCTCGAGGGACGCGCACGCCGCCCGCTGCCGACGGGCCTGGGGCAGCCGAGCTCGGACCCCGAGACCCCGTTGTCCGAGCCGGGCGAGGTGCCGTGGCTGTCGCCCCTGCCGGACAGCATGGCCGGCAGCGCCCCGGAGGAGCACGCCGAGCAGCGGGAGAGCGTGACCCTGGCCTTCGCCGCGGCTCTCCAGCACCTGCCACCACGCCAGCGGGCGGCCCTGGTGCTGCGCGACGTGCTGCAGTGGCGCGCCGCCGAGGTCGCCGAGGCGGTGGGGACGACGACCGCCGCGGTCAACAGCGCCCTGCAGCGGGCCCGTGCAGCGGTCAAGGCCGCTCAGCTCGAACGGGACCAGGCACCCACGCCTCTCGCGCCGGAGCAGGAGGAGCTGCTGCGGCGCTACGTCGCGGCGTTCTGGGAGAAGGACATGGAGACCCTCATCTCGATGTTCACCGACCACGCGGTGTGGGAGATGCCGCCGTTCCCCGAGTGGTACACCGGCCCCGACGCCATCGTCCGGCTGATCGGTCAGAAGTGCCCCGGCCAGGTCAACGAGATGATCATGCTGCCGACCTCCGCCAACGGACAGCCGGCGTTCGGTCTCTACATGAAGCAGGCGGACGGTTCCTTCAAGCCGTTCCACCTGCAGGTGCTCACCCTCACCGGCACGCAGGTGTCCCATGTCGGCGCGTTCTTCGACACCTCCCTGTTTGCCCTGTGCGGGCTTCCGGAGGCGCTGCCCCCCGGCTCGACCGGCCCTCGACTTCGGGTCCCGGCGGCTGCACCGCCCGCGCCGTGAGCGCCCTTCCCGTCGGCACGCTGCCTGAGCTGGGCCTGCTGGAACGCGCGGTGGGCTACACCGGGGTCGCGCTCGCTGCCGCCGTTGAGGTGCCTGGCTCGGTGCCGACGCCCTGTGCGGAATGGACGCTCGCGGACCTCCTCACGCACATGCACGCCTCCCTCCGCACGCTCGACCAGGCGGCGCGGGTGGGTGGGATCGCGGTCATGGAGCCGCCACGCACCCCACGCAGCTCGCTGTCCGTGGCGGAGCAGGTGGCTCTCGTGCGCCGTCATGCGTGCGCCGTGATGAGCTCCTGGATGGGTGCGGAGGCACCGGCCATCTTCCGCGTGGGAGGGTCGGAGCTCCAGGCTGGACTCCTCGCCTCCGCCGGTGCGCTGGAGGTCACCATCCACGGGTGGGACGTGGCGCGGGCCTGCGGCCTGGCCCACCCGATCCCGCAGGCACTGGCGGAGGACCTGCTCAGCTATGCACCGCTCCTGGTCAGCGACGCCGACCGGCCGCAGCGGTTCGGCCCGCCCCTTCCGACGGGGTCGGACAGCACGCCGGCCGAGGAGCTGCTGGCGCTCGTCGGTAGGAGCGCGTAGGCGGGTGACTGCGGTTCCGTGGGCCGTGCCCCGGGTGCCGGAGTCCTGTCAGGATGAGACTCATGCCCTTGCTCGTCATGGCAACTGTCGGACTCAACATCCTGCTGCTGGGGCTCGTCACCCGGCGGCTCCTCGGAGTTCCCGTCGGGTGGATCCGCACGATCCTCGTCGCTCTGCTGGTGTCCTACGGCGGCGGCGCGATTGCGGGTCCTATCGGTGAGTCACTGGGGGTCATCACCGAGGACGGGACGATTCCCCCGGGCCAGGAGGGGATCGCCGGCGCGGTCGTCGTGCTCATGCTGGCGTGGGGCATCGCCCTGGGGCTCGGCGTGCTGGTGCTCCTCGAGGCGCTGGTGCCGACCGGCACGGTGCCCAGCCTCACCCGGATGCTGCGCGACCTTCCGGCGCGCCGCCGGCGGGCCAGAAGATACACCCGCATCGTGGCGCTCGCGGTCAGGCACGGGCTCGGTGGCTTCCTCTCCTCACGCGCGCGCTCCGATCTCGGCGACGAGGCGCCGCAGGTCGCGCGGTCTCTCCGGGAGGCGATGACGGAGGCGGGTGTCACCTACGTCAAGCTCGGGCAGATGCTCGCCACCCGCCCGGACGTGGTGGGTGTGGCGTTCGCCCGGGAGCTGGGGCAGCTTCAGTCCGACGTGCCCGCCGAGCCGTGGGACGTGGTCCGCGGGACGCTCGTGCGGGAGCTCGGCCGGGCGCCGGAGGAGGTGTTCGCGCAGGTCGACCCGGAGCCACTCGCGGGGGCCTCCGTGGCCCAGGTCCACCGGGGCACGCTCCTGGACGGGTCCCGCGTCGTGCTCAAGGTGCAGCGCAGCGACGCCCAGCAGCAGGTGCGTGCCGACCTCGACATCGTGCTGCGGCTCGCCCGCTGGCTCGACCGCGTGACCGAGTGGGGCCGCAACCTGGACGTGCTCTCTCTGGCCGAGGGCTTCGCCGCCAGCCTGACCGAGGAGCTGGACTACCGCACCGAGCTGGCCAACATGCGGGCGGTCGGGGAGGGGATACCCACGGACCGGGAGGGTGTAGTGGTCCGCGTCCCCGCCGCATACGAGGACCTGTCCGGCCCACGTCTCCTGGTGATGGAGGAGGTGCAGGGTTCTCCGGTCTCCCGGGCGCGGGACGACCTCGCGGGTATGCCGGAAGCCCAGCGTGCGGACCTGGCCGAGGCCCTGCTCGGCGCAGTACTGCGGCAGGTCGTCGGCACCGGTGTCTTCCACGCCGACCTGCACGCCGGCAACGTCTTCCTGGCCGACGACGGGAGCCTGGTGCTGCTGGACCTCGGCTCGGTCGGACGGCTGGACGTGGCCGGACGGGCTGGCATCGGGCGGCTGCTGATGGCGGTCGACCGCAACGACTCGATCGCCGCGACCGACGCCCTGCTCGAGGTGCTCGACCGCGGACCGCAGCTCGACGACCAGCGGCTGGAGCGTGAGCTCGGCGCGCTGATCACGCGCGCCGGACAGGTCGGCGTCCACAGCACCGCTGGCCTCTTCACCGAGCTGTTCTCCCTGGTGGTGCGGCACGGTCTGTCGGTGCCACCCCAGATCGCGGCGGTGTTCCGCGCGCTGAGCGCGCTGGAGGGCACGCTGCGGCAGATCGACCCGCAGCTCGACCTGGTCCGCGCCAGCCGGGCCGCGGGCCGCGAGCTGGCCCAGGAGCAGCTGGCCCCGCGGGCGCTCCGGGCATCGGCGGAGGAGCAGCTGGCGCGGATGCTGCCGATGCTGCAGCGCCTGCCGCGTCGGGTCGATGCGCTCGCCGAGTCGCTGCAGCGCGGCGACCTGTCGCTCAACGTCCGGCTGCTGGCCGACCAGCGCGACCGGTCCTTCGTCACCGGCCTGGTGCAGCAGCTGACGATGGCGGCGCTGGCGGCGACCTGCGCGATCGCCGGCGTCCTGCTCGCGGTGTCCGACGCCGGACCGGACGTGGCGCCGCAGCTCCCGCTCTACCCGCTGCTCGGCGCCACCCTGTTCCTCTTTGCCTTCGTCCTCGCCGCGCGGACCCTGGTGCTGGTGTTCCGGCACACGGTCCTCCCCGAGCGGGTTGGCCGTCGCGGCTGATCAGGCTCGTCAGGTCGCACCCGCCCCACGCTGCCTGAAACACTGGCGACCATGAGCGACGAGCAGACCACCCACTCGACGGCCCGGGATGACTCGTTGGGGGACGCCACACCGGAGGAGCAGGTGAACCTGCTGATTCTCGGTGCCTCGGGCGACCTCACCTCGCGGCTGCTGCTGCCCGGCCTGGGTTCGCTGCTGGCTGTCGAGACCGAGCGACGCGTGCGCGTCGTCGGTGCGGACCGCGCTGACCTGTCTGAGCAGGAGTGGGCGGACAAGGTGCGCACCGCCCTCGAGGGCGAGGACGTGCCGCCCGCGTGCGTCGAGGACACGGTGAGGGCCACGGCATACGTCAAGGCCGACCTGCTCGACCCCGAGCAGCTGGACGCGCTGCTCCGTGAGGTGAGCGACCCGGTCGTGCTCTACTTCGCGCTCCCGCCCGCGGTCAGTGTCCAGGTGTGCCAGCTGCTCGAGCAGCGCGGCGTGTCCGAGCAGACGCGGCTCGCCCTGGAGAAGCCGTTCGGCACCGACCGGCCCACGGCCCAGGCACTCAACGAGCAGGTGCTCAGGGTGGTGGACGAGAACCGCATCCACCGCATCGACCACTTCCTCGGTCTCAGCACGGTCCTGAACCTGCTGGGCGTGCGCTTCGCCAACCGGCTGCTCCAGCCGATCTGGTCCTCCGAGCACATCGAGAAGGTCGTGATCAGCTACGACGAGGACCTGGCGCTGGAGGGACGGGCGGGTTACTACGACAAGGCAGGTGCCCTGGTCGACATGATCCAGTCGCACCTGCTCCAGGTCCTCGCCTTCTTCGCGATGGAGCCTCCGGCCTCGCTCCACGAGGACGAGGTGCGCTCGCTCAAGGCGCAGGTGCTGCGAGCCACCGGTGTCTGGGGAGACGACCCGACCACGGCCTCGCGCCGGGCCCGCTACACCGCGGGCACGCTGGGAGACCGGACGGTGCCCGACTACGTCGCGGAGGAGGGGGTCGACCCGGAGCTGAACACCGAGACGCTCGCCGAGATGGTCGTGGGCATCGACAACGCGCGGTGGCGCGGCACGCCGTTCCTGCTGCGCAGCGGCAAGGCGCTGGGTGAGACGGCCAAGCGCATCGAGGTCTTCTTCAAACCCCCGGCGCACGTGCCGACCGGGCTGCACGGCCACGACGTCCCCGACCAGCTGGTCCTGGAGCTCAAGCCCGCCGAGATGGTCCTGTCGCTGTCGATCAACGCCGAGGGCGACCCCTTCGACCTCGAGCAGAAGGAGCTGCACGCCGCACTGGGTGACTCGCGCATGCTGCCGTATGGCGAGGTGCTGGGTCGCATCCTGGACGGCGACCCGCTGCTGTCGATCCGCGGCGACGTCGCCGAGGACAGCTGGCGCATCGTCGAGCCGGTGCTGGCAGCGTGGCGGGCCGAGGAGGTGCCGATGCAGGAGTATGCCGCCGGGTCAGCCGGCCCCGAGGGCTGGGGTGGGGTGCCGAAACCGCAATGACGGGGGCCGGTCTGAAAAGTCCCGGCCAGGGGTCCGTGGAGGGAGCGAGGGCCGGTCTGCGCAGTCTGGCCGCTTGGCGGGGGCTCCTGCGATGCGGCGGCTGGGCGGCCCTGGGTTCGGTCGTGCTCACGGTGGTGCAGGTGGCGATCTTTGCCGCGTGGCCCCCACCGGAGCAGATCCCGGAGATCTTCGACCTGATGCGCCGGTCCCCGGTGCTGGGGCTGCTGTCGATGGACGCCCTCTACCTGGTCAACAACGTGCTCGTCCTGCTGCTCTATCTCGCCCTGGCAGTCGTCCTCTGGCCCGTGTCCCGATCTGGGGTCGCGCTGGTCCTCGGGCTCGGCTTCCTGCAGATGGCCGCGTACTACGCCTCCAACCCGGCGGTGGAGCTGCTGACCCTGGCGGGCGCTCACGGCCGGGCCGATGCTGCCGAGCGAGCCGTCATCGAGGGTGCCGGCGAGGCACTGCTGGCCGGCTGGACGGGGACGGCGTTCCTCGTCTACTACTTCCTCGGCGCGGTCGTGCTGCTGCTGCTGTCCTGGATGCTGAGGCGCTCGACCGACTTACCGCCGTCGGCGGCCTGGTGGGCGCTCGCGGCCGGGATCCTGATGCTCGTGCCCTCGCCGTTCGGGCTGGTGGGGATGATCTTCGCAATCGCCTCGCTGGTGCCGTGGAGCGTGTTCTGCGTGGTCGTGGGAGTCAGATTGCTGAGGCTCGCTCGGCACCCCGATGCCGCGCGGTCATCTGTCACGTGGTGACGGGTCCCCCCGCTGGGCCCACGAGTGACCCCTGAAGGACAACCAAGGATGCCTCGGCCGTAGCCCGTGGAGGAGCCGGGCGGAGCAGACTCCACAGCTGGAGGTTCGCGAGCAGGCGTCACGTCAGACCGAGCGCCCGGGCCTCCTCCCACAGCTCGGAGCGCACCCGCGGATGGGCCGCGCCCTCGATCAGGCCACGCGCCTGTTCCTTCTCGTCACGGCCGAAGAGTGGGGCGACGCCCTGCTCCGTGACGATGGCTGTCGCCTGGAACGAGGTGACCGGCTCGTCCACCATCGGCACGATCGTCGAGACGTCGGCCCTGGGGTGCCAGGACCGCAGCGCGATGAAGGCCTGACCACCGGGGGCGTGCAGGGCACCGACGATGAAGTCGGTCTGGCCGCCGAAGCCGCTGTGGATGCGCGCGTTGATGCGGGAGGCGTTGGCCTGCCCGAAGAGGTCGACCTCCAGGGCGGTGTTGATCGACGTCATCATCCGCTGCTGGGCGATGAGACCAGGGTCGTTGGTGCGCTCGGTCCGGGTCATCCGGACACGCGGGTTGCCGTCCAGCCAGGCATACAGCTCCTCGGACCCGAAGACGAAGGAGGTCGTCAGCGGGTGGTCCTCGTCGAGTGACCCCGACGCCCGCAGGGCGAGCACCCCGTCGGAGAACATCTCCGTCCAGAGCCGCAGGCCGCCGTGGCTGCCCAGCGCGGCGAGCACCGCGTCCGGCACCCCCCCGATGCCCATCTGCAGCGTGGCGCCGTCCGGCACCATGGCGGCGACGCGCTCGCCGATGTCGCGCGCGTCCTCCCCGAGCGGTGCCTGAGCCCCCGGGGAGGGCAGCGGCTCACTGACCTCCAGCCCGAGGTCGACCTCGTCGACCGGGACGAGTGCGTCGCCGTGCGTGAACGGCATACGGTCGTTGAGCAGGGCGACCACGAGCCCGCCCCGGCGGCGGCAGGCCTCGATCGCGGCCGGCAGCACGTTGACCTCGACACCGAGGGAGACGTGCCCGCCCCTGGGCGGCGTGCAGTGCAGGAGCACGGCGTCGACCGGCAGCTGCTCGCGGAACAGCACCGGGACCATGGACAGGCGCGAGGGCACGTAGCGCAACCGCGGGCTGCGCCGCTGGCCGACGCCGACGAAGCAGGTCTCCAGCGTGACGCCCTCGCGGTCGGGTACGCCGGCGGGCGCGTTCAGCAGGTTCAGGGTGTAGCGCTCGAGCGTGGCGTCCATGAGGTGCACGAGCGGCCACGGGACGCTGTGGTTGCCGGAGACGACGACGCGGGGGTTGGTCGGCAGGGCCTCCAGCGCGGAGGCCAGCGTCGCGGTGTCGACGGTTCTCACGCGGTCGCGGCCCGCCTCGCGCGCCGTGCCCGGCGGCGCTCGTTCCAGCCCTCGACGAGGCGGTAGAGGACGGGCACCAGCAGCAGGGTCAGGGCGGTCGAGCTGATCAGGCCGCCGATGACGACCAGGGCCAGCGGCTGGGAGATGAAGGCTCCGCCACCGGTGATCGACAGCGCCATCGGGGTCAGCGCCCCAATCGTGGCCAGCGCCGTCATGACGATGGGCCGGAACCGGTGCCGCGCGCCCTCGAGGAGCGCGTCGTTGACCGACAGACCACGAGAGCGGTACTGGTTGACCAGGTCGATGAGCACGATCGCGTTGGTCACCACGATGCCGACGAGCATCAGCATGCCGATCATCGCCGCGACGTCCAGCGGGGTGTCAGTGAGCAGCAGCATCGCGAGCGAGCCGGTTGCGGCGAACGGCACCGACACCATCAGCAGGAGCGGCTGAAGGAGGCTGTTGAACGTCGCGACCATCACCAGGTAGACGATGGCGATGGCGGCCAGCAGGGCAAGGCCGAGGCTGCGGAAGGCCGAGGCCTGCTCGGCGCTCACGCCGCCGATCGTGGTCTGCACGCCCTCCGGGAGCTCCAGCCGGTCAAGCCCCTCCTGGACCTCCGCCGTGACGGCACCGAGGTCGTCGCCGGGCGACGTGGCGGTCACCGTGGCGTTGCGGATGCCGTCGATCCGCGTGATCCGCACCTGCTGGTCGACACGCTCCAGGGACGCGACCTCGCCCAGGGTCACCGGGCCGTCCGGACCAGCGCCGACCACGAGCGCCTCGAGCGCCGCGCGGTCCGCCGGCCCCTCGCTCCGGTGCACGACCACCTGGGTCGGGGTGGTGCCCAGCATGATCTGCCCGACCGTGTCGCCGCGCATCGCGGTGGCCACGGCGGTCCCGACCTGGACCTCGGTGAGCCCTGCGCGGGCTGCTGCCTCGCGGTCCACCTCCACCTCCAGCGCGGGCACCGTGTCGGTCAGGTTGTTCGTGACATCGGTCGCGCCGACGTCATGCATCAACTGTGCGACCTCGTCGGCCACGGGCGCCAGTGCCTCCTGGTCGGGGCCGGTGACGATCACCTCGAGCTGGGTCGCGCCGGGGGAGGCGGTCGCCGCCTGTGCCACGATCGTGCCGTCGTCGGGGGTCGGCGCCTGCTCCCGGAGCGTGTCCGTGAACGCGGTGGCGTCCGTGCCGGGCACCAGGGTGACCGCGATGCTGGAGCGGTTGGCGCCGGAGCCGAGGAACGCGGCCTCGATCCCGCCGGTGGAGCCCACGGTCGCCTGGTAGGACTCCACCTCCGGGCGCTCGAGCAGCCACTGCTCCAGCTCCTGGCTCGCGGCGTCGGTCTGGTCCAGCGGCGTGCCCGAGGGCAGGTCCAGGCTGACGGTCAGGGTGTCCGCCCCGGAGTCACCGATGAAGTCGGTCTTGAGCTGGGTCGCGGCCGCCCCCGTGCCGACCAGGATCGCCACGGCCAGCAGCAGCGACCAGACGGGGTGGGCGAGCGCGGGACGCAGCACCGTGAGGAAGCCGCGCTGCAACCGGTCCGGTGCGTCGGCCGACGGGTCCGGCAGCTCCTCATCGTGGACCACGGCCTCCTCGTCGGCACCCCGTCCGAGGAACCAGTAGCCGAGCACCGGGATGATCGTCAGCGCCACCAGCAGCGAGGCGCCCATGGCGATGGCCACGGTCAGCGCGAACGGCCGGAACAGCTCGCCCACCTGGCCGCCGACGAACGCCATCGGCAGGAAGACCGCGACGGTCGCCACGGTGGCGGAGGTGATGGCCCCGGCCACCTCCCGCACAGCGCGCACGACGGCGGTCATCCGGTCCTCGCCGAGCTTGTGGTGCCGCTTGATGTTCTCGATGACCACGATCGAGTCGTCGACCACGCGGCCGATCGCGATCGTCAGGGCGCCCAGGGTGAGGATGTTGAGGGTGTAGTCCGCGACCTGCAGGCCCAGCAGCGCCACCAGCAGCGACAGCGGGATGCTGATCGCGGTCACCAGCGTCAGGCGCACCGACAGCAGGAAGACCAGCACGATCAGGATCGCGAAGGCGAGACCGAGCAGACCTTCGGTCGTCAGGTCCTCGATGGACTGCTCGATGAAGGGCGCCTGGTCGAAGATGACGGTGAGCTCGCCCCCGGCCAGCTGCTCCTCCAGCTCGGGGGTGACCTCCGCGAGGGCGTGGGACACCTCGACCGCGTTGCCGTCCGGTGTCTTGGTGATGGAGAGGCTGACGCTGGGCTCACCGTTGGTCCGGGAGTATGCCGTCGCCTCCCGCTCCACCAGCCGCACCTCCGCGACGTCCCCCAGGGTCAGCTGTGGTGTGGCAGCCGTGTCGGGCGGAGCGCCCGGTGTCGCACCCGGCGGCGCACCACCCTCTGGCGCTGAAGGGGATGCGTCCAGGCCGGGCGGCGCCACGAGGGGCAGTCCCGCCAGGTCCTCGGCGCTCGTCAGCCGGCTCCCGACAGTGACCAGCAGCTCGTCGCCCTCGTCGTCGATCGTGCCGGTCGGCACCAGCACCCCGTTGGCCTGCAACAGCTGGGCCACGGCGACCGACGTGATGCCCAGCTCGGCGGCCGCCTGCGGGTCCAGGTCAACCTGGACGATGCGGTCCGCCACCCCGGTCAGCTGCACGTCGCGGACGCCCGGGAGGTCCTCCAGCTCGGGCACGATGACCGTGCGCATCCGCTGCACCAGGTTCTCCGGCGACTCACCGCCGGTCGCCGCGAGCTGGATGATGGGGAAGTCGTCGATGTTGCCCGCGACGATCTGCGGCTCCGCGTCCTCGGGCAACCCCTGCAGGCCGAGTACGGCGCGCTGCAGGTCCGTCTGTGCCGCGCCCAGGTCGGTGCCGTAGTCCAGTTCGATCGTGACGAGCGAGAAGCTCTCGCTGGACTGTGACTGCACCTCGACGACGTTGTCGAGCCCCTGCGCGGCGGCCTCGACGCGGTCGCTGACCTGCTCCTCGACGACGGACGCGCTCGCATCCGGGACAGGGGTGGCGACCGCCAGGATCGGGAACTGCAGGGAAGGGAACAGCTCGCGCGGCAGAGCGGCCATCGCGTTGAGTCCCGCGAAGATCGCGAAGACCGTCGTGAGCGCGATCAGGGCTCGGTTGCGCACGCTGAAGAGCGTGAGTCGGCTCATCGGTTCTCTCAGTCTCGGGGTTGGGTAAATGTGGCGAGGAAGTCGACGAGCATGCGCGCCGTCAGCGGGCGGGGGAGGTGTTCGACCATGGCCAGCACACTGGTCAGGTCGAGTTCGCCGCTCTTCCGGGCGGCGAGCGCGAGTGCTGTGGGGTCAGGGAGTCCAGCGCCCTGAGGGGGCTCGGGCACCCTCCCGCGGACCTCGTCGGCCGCCGCGCGCAGGGCAGCCGTCAACGGCTCGACGACGCCGAGGGTCGCCGGCGTGATGGTCAGGTGGGTGGAGCGCGGCAGGAGCGAGCCGTCGGACTGCCGCAGACCCGGTTGGCCCTGGAGGACGAAACCATGGGTAGCCACCGCGGCGGCCCACAGGTGCGGGTCGACCCGGCACTCGGCGGCGACCGAGTCGTCCGTCACGACGGCCAGCAGCGGACCGGCGGGTTCGCCCAGGACGCGAAGCCCCTCGCAGCCGTCGACGGCGTCGCGCACCGCAAGCGTCGCGGTGACCACCCGTGCGGTCAGCTCGGTGTAGCCCTCGACCCCCAGCGCCGTCATCACCGCCCACGCCGCCGCGAGCGACGTCGCCGAGCGCGATCCGAGCACGGTCGGGTTCACCACCGGGTATCCCGGCCAGTCGGTCAGGGCGAAGTAGCGGGCACGGTCGAGCTCACGGTCGGCGAAGAGGAGCAACGAGGCGCCCTTGGGGGCGTACCCGAACTTGTGCAGGTCTACCGAGATGCTGCTGACCCCAGGCACCTGGAAGTCCCACGGCTCCGGCTCGACGCCTCCGGCTTCGGACCAGAACGGGAGGACCAGCCCGCCGATGCAGGCGTCCACGTGGCACGGGATCCCACGGTCGGCTGCTGCTCGGGCGACCTCCGCGACGGGATCGAGGGCACCGTGGGGGTAGCTGGGGGCCGACACCACGACGAGGGCAGTGCTGTCCGCGAGCTCCGTGGTCATCGCCGCCGCGTCCGGCTTCCCGCTCTGAGGGGCAACGGGCACGACGTCGAGCTCGAGACCCAGGTAGTGGGCCGCCTTGTGGAAGGCGGCGTGCGCGGTCGAGGGCAGCACGAGGCGAGGGCGCTCCGACGCCTCTGGGTGCCGTGCCCACCACAGGTCGCGGGCGGCCTTCACGGCGAGCAGGCAGCTCTCGGTGCCGCCCGACGTCACCGAGCCGACGGCGGACGGTCCGCGCAGCACCGTGCGCCCGAAGCTCACCAGGTCACCCTCGAGTAGCGCGACCGACGGGAACGTCGTGGGGTCCAGCCCGTTGACCGGCAGGGCCAGCGCGGCCGCGTCCGCCGCGAGGTCGTCGAGCTCGGCCAGCCCGCTGTCGTAGACGTAGGAGAGCACCGAACCACCGTGCGTGGGTGCGTCGTGCGAGCGGTAGGCGCGAAGGCGCGCCAGGACCTCTGCGGAGGACACGGCAGTCCGCTCGGAGCCGCCCTTACCAGCCGGAGAGGGCTGGTGGGCGCTGTCCGGCATCACGCGGGAACCTCGCTGCTGGCTCTGGCTGGCACGGGATCATCGTAGGAGCGCAGCACCAGCAGGCTGGCACCCACCAGGAGGGCGGGGAGCAGGGAGAACGCCAGCACGATCATCATGTGGGCCGCGTCGGGCTGGGCCAGCGTCTGGTCGGCGGTGCTGGACCGGAAGCCGCCCAGCGCCAGGAGCAGCAGCACCACCACGGGGCCGAGCGCCATCCCGGCCGTCTCCCCGGCCGTCCAGAGACCACTCATCGCCCCACCCCGCTGCCTCCCCGCCGCATGGATGACGTCCGGCAGCATCGCCAGCGGGAAGAGCTGCATGCCGGCGTACCCGACACCTGCCAGCGCCACCGGCAGGTACACCCACCATCCCGGCGCCCACAGCAGCGCCACCAGCCCAAGACCCGCGGCGGCGAACATGACCGACGCGGAGGTGAGCGCGGCGGGCTTCCCGACCCGCCCGGCATACCTGGTCCAGAAGGGGACCACCAGCAGTGCGGGCGCGACCAGGGCGACGAAGAGCAGGGTCAGGGCCGCCTGGTCGTCGAGCGTGTAGGTCGCGACGTACTGCGCGGCGGCCAGCATGGTGCCGGTGGCCAGCGCCTGGAGCACGAAGACGACCAACAGCCGGCGGTATGCCGGAAGCTCGCGGAAGGCGGTGAGCCCGGCCCGGTAGGTGGTCGGCTGACCAGCGTGCGGCGTGCCTTGGCCGTCGTCATGGGGACGTCGTCCGCGGACACCGAGGACAGTCCCGAGCATGCCGAGCAGCAGGACGGTCGCAACCACGAGCCCCATGACGAGGTAGCCGGTCGACCCGCCATCAGCAGCGTCGCGCACCGCAGGGCCACCCGCCCCGACGAGGAGGATGGCCAGGGCCAGCACCGCGATGCGCCAGGCCATCAGGCGGGTGCGCTCGGCGTAGTCGGAGGTGAGGTCCGCCGGGAGTGCGATGTAGGGCACCTGAAAGAGGCTGAAGGAGCTGGTGGCCAGGACGAAGAAGACGAGTACCCACAAGCCCGCCATGACCGGCGGCAGGCCGGCGGGTGCGGCGAACATCCCGATGAACCCGATCGGCAGGGTCAGGGCCCCCAGCGCCATGAGCCGGGTGCGTGTCGCGCTGCCCCGGGCCTCGCGGTCGCTGAGGGCGCCGACGGCGGGGTCGATCAGGACGTCCCACACCTTCGGCACGATGACCACGACCGTCGCCAGCAGGGCGGGGACGGCGAGGGTGTCGGTCAGGTAGTAGGCCAGCACCAGACCCGGGAGGGTGCCAAAGCCCCCCGTGCCCACGCTGCCCACGGCATAACCGGCGACGGCGCGGCGCGGGATGCGGTCGGTCGCCGGGTGCAGCATGGGCGAAACCCTATCCGCCGGGTGGGGGCGCTATCGGCGCTTTTCCGCGGGAGGTGCGGAGTCTCACACGCCCGCCGGCTGGGACCGGATCTCGTCCTGCGTCAGCGGCTCCTCCGGGTGCACCTCGCTGGGCCGCTCGTCGAGCTTGACCAGCACCACGCCGGCGAGGATCAGCGCGCCACCGAACAGCTGGACCCAGGCCGGCATCTGGCCGAGCAGCACCCACGCCCAGATGAAGGAGAACAGCACCTCGGTCAGCCCGACGAACGAGGCAAGCTTGGAGCCGAGTCGCCGGGTGGCGGCGACCCCCGTGGCGTAGGCGAGGGTGGCTGCCACCACGCCGAGGATGAGGATGACGCTCCACCACGGCAGGCTGTTTCCACCGAGCACCACGTCGGCCGTGGTCCGCGTCATGGGGACCACGCCGACCAGGCCGGCCAGCAGCAGGATGAGCGTGCCGACGGTGAGACCGCCGGTGGCCAGCACCAGGGGTGGCAGTCCGGTGGTCTCGTCGGCGGACATTACGTAGTACGCGGCCATCCCGACCGCGGCGATCAGCCCCCACAGCACGCCGATCATGTCGATCTCGGCGACGCCGAAGACATCGAGCACGAAGACCAGACCGGCCACTGCCACGGCTGCGCCGAGGACGGTCAGGGGGCGGGGTCGCAGGCCGTGCCGCCACCAGAGCCACCCCACGACGAGGATGATCCCGAGATACTCCAGCAGCAGGGCGACCGCGACCGAGATCCGCTCCACCGCCAGGAAGTACGCCAGCTGGCAGCCGGCGACGGCCAGGAGCCCGAACAGCGCCATGCTCGGCCAGCCGGTGCGGAGCAGGTGCCAGCGGCCGCGCAGCATGAGCAGGGCGGGGAGCAGGAGGACCGCAGCACCGATGCCCACCCGCCAGGTGACCGCCGCGCCGGGGGACCAGCCGGCGTCGAGCAGGCCCTTGGCCAGCGAGCCGGAGGTGCCGAAGGTGGCTGCCGAGATGACGGCCAGCGCCAGGCCGATGAGCATGCGGGAACGCATGAAGTCCCTCCTCACGAGAACTGCGGGGTGACGGCGACTGCGGTGTCGCGAACGGTCCATCATGAGTGATATGCCGTTACACTCATGACGATACGTCCGCGAAGCGTCAGGAGTCAAGGTGGTTTTTGCTCATGACACCGAGCTGTCGCTCGCGTCCACGGTCGCGCTGATCAACACGGCGGACCCGCCGGACGGGCTGACCACGCCCGAGGAGCTCGAGGCGTTCGTCCGGGAGTGGGAGTGGACCGGCAGCCGGACCCATGACGACACCGAGCTGCAGCAGGTGCTGCGGCTGCGCGAGCGGCTCCACAGGATCTGGATGGCCGACGAGGAGACGATCGTCACGGAGGTCAACCGCCTCCTGCGCGAGTGCCACGCGTTGCCGCAGCTGGTCCGCCACGACGAGTGGGACTGGCACCTGCACGCAACCCGCGACGAGCAGCCGCTCGCCGACCGGATGGCGGTCGAGGCGGCCATGGCCCTGGTCGACGTGGTGCGCTCGGACGAGACGGAGCGCCTGGC
Source organism: Ornithinicoccus sp. (assembly GCA_035303365.1). Lineage (GTDB taxonomy): Bacteria > Actinomycetota > Actinomycetes > Actinomycetales > Dermatophilaceae > Ornithinicoccus. The sequence continues at coordinate 692 of DATGRS010000186.1, read as the reverse complement.
CGTCTGCGCGGCCGATGACTGCGACAACGTCCTCATCGACCTGTCGCGCAACCGCTCACGGCGCTACTGCGACGCCGGCTGCACCAACCGGATGGCCGCTGCGGCGTACCGGGCGCGTCGGGCCGCTGCCGCCGAGTAGCGGCTGGCGGGAGGCTATTCCGTGCCCCACCAGCGGGGGCAGAAAGGCCTGTGCAGCGGGTGGCCCCGGAAGCCCTCAAGGTGGGGTGGACTCAGTGCCTGGCACCCTCGAGCACGAAGATCTCCATGGGGCCCTTGCCCTTCACGTCCATCGTCCCGCGGGAGCGGAGGACGAAATCGGTGGCGAGGACGTCCGCTGCGCGCGAGGTGAGCTGGATCTGGCCGGGCAGGCCGGAGGACTCCATGCGGCTCGCGGTGTTGACGGGTGTCGCCCCACAGGTCATAGATGAACTTGCGTCTGCCGATCACGCCGGCCACCACCGGACCGGTGTCGATCCCGATGCGGATGTTGAGCCACGGCTGGCCCATCTCCCGGGCGATCGTGACGATGTCGGCCTGCATCGCCAGGGCCATCCGAGCCACCGCCTGGACGTGCCCGTCCCGCTGCTCGGGGACCCCGCCGGCGACCATGTAGGCGTCACCGATGGTCTTGATCTTCTCCAGACCCTCGGCGTCGGCGTGGTCATCGAACGCGGTGAAGATGCGGTTCAGGA
>DATGRS010000185.1:0-13282 GCA_035303365.1 Ornithinicoccus sp. | reverse complement strand
CCGCTCACCGGTCCGCCCCCACCTCTGCCTCAGGAGCAGTGTCCGCACCCCGGGCGGTGTCGTCGGCCGGGTCGTCCTGGGGAGCCAGTCGGTCGCCATACTGCCTCAGGAAGAGCTCCTCCAGGGTTGGCGGGTGGGCCTGAAGGGCACGGATCCCGCGGTCCGAGAGGTGCGCGATCGCCTCGTCAAGGTGGTCGGTGTCGACCTTGAAGGTGACCTTGCCGTCGCTGTGCACCAGGTCGCTGACGCCGGTGATCCGCTCCAGCCCCTCTGTCGGCCGTTCGGTCTCTGCGATCACCGTGGTGCTGGTGAGGTGACGCAGGTCGGCCAGCGTGCCGCTCTGCACGGTCCGGCCGGCCCGGATGATGCTGACCCGGTCGCACAGCGCCTCCACCTCGGCCAGGATGTGGCTGCTCAGCAGCACCGTGCGCCCGTCGGCCTTGGCCCGCCTGATCCATCGCTGGAACACCTTCTCCATCAAGGGGTCCAGCCCCGCGGTGGGTTCGTCCAGGATCAGCAGCTCCACATCCGAGGCAAGGGCGGCCACCAGGGCGACCTTCTGCCGGTTCCCCTTGGAGTAGGTGCGGCTCTTCTTGGCCGGATCCAGCTCGAAGTCGTCCAGCAGCTCGGCGCGACGGCCCTCGTCCAGCCCACCTCGGAGCCGGCCGAGCAGGTCGATCACCTCGCCGCCGGTCAGGCCCGGCCACAGCGCCACGTCTCCGGGGACGTATGCCAGTCGCTTGTGCAGCGTGGCAGCGTCGCGCCACGGGTCGCCGCCCAGCAGCCTGACCTCACCGGCGTCGGGCCGGAGCAGGCCGAGCAGCACGCGGATCGTCGTGGACTTGCCCGAGCCGTTGGGTCCGAGGAAGCCGTGCACCTCCCCCTCCCTCACGGTCAGGTCGAGCCCGTCGAGTGCGTGCGTCTGCCCGAACGACTTGTGCAGATCTGCTACCGCAATGGGTGCTTCCATACGCTAGAATCTACCGTATCTTCACGATTTTGTGAATTTATTTGAGAACCAGGAGGTTGGCCATGGCTGAGCCGGCAGATCGGGAACCCTCGGACGGGCTCTCGCAGGCTCAGCTCGCCTATGTCGAGGAGCTTGCCTCGATCATGACGGCCTCCGGGGTGCAGCGGATGCCCTCGCGCGTCTTCGCGGCACTCCTGATCAGCCAGCAGGGCAGCATGACGGCGGCGGAACTGGCGGCGGCCCTGAAGGTCAGTCCCGCGGCAGTGTCGACCGCAGTGCGCAGGCTGGACCAGATCGGCATGGTCTCGCGCCGCAGCGTGCCCGGCTCGCGTCGGCAGCACTACGTCGTGGACAGCGACTCCCTCGTCCGCCTCATCGTGCACGACACCCGGGCTCTGTCCGCCTGGATCGGGGGCTTCGACAAGGGCCTTGATGTCGTCGAACCCGGCAGTGCCCCAGCGCAACGGCTGACCGAGCTCCAGGAGTTCTTCGCCTTCCTGGTCTCCGAGATGGACGGAGTGCTGCAGCGCTGGCAGGAACGGAACGCTCAGCCCAGCCCGAGCCGCTCGGCGAGGAACCGGTAGGCCAGCGCCTGCATGTGCGCCAGCTGCGCGTTGGTGGCCGCTCCGCCGTGCCCGCCCTCGATGTTCTCGTAGTAGGTCACGTCCTTGCCGGCCGCGAGCATCTGCGCCGCCATCTTCCGCGCGTGGCCGGGATGCACCCGGTCGTCCCGCGTGGAGGTGGTGAACAGCACCGGCGGGTAGTCAGCATCGGCGTCGAACAGGTGGTACGGGCTGAAGCTGCGGATGAACTCCCACTCCTCCGGGACGTCGGGATTCCCGTACTCCGCCATCCAGGAGGCACCGGCCAGCAGGTGGGAGTAGCGGAACATGTCAAGCAGGGGCACCTGGATCACGACCGCGCCGAACAGCTCCGGGTAGCGGGTGAGCATGTTGCCGGTGAGCAGTCCCCCGTTGGAACCGCCCTGCACGCCGAGGTGGGGAGCACTGGTGACCCGGCGCTCGATGAGGTCACGGGCCACCGCGGCCATGTCCTCGTAGGCACGGTGCCGGTGCTGCTTCAGGGCCAGCTGGTGCCATCGGGGGCCGTACTCCCCACCGCCCCGGATGTTCGCCAGGGCGTAGGCGCCACCACGCTCCAGCCAGCAGGCCCCGAGACCGCCGCTATAGGTCGGCGTCAGCGAGACCTCGAAGCCGCCGTAGCCGTAGAGCAGCGTCGGGGCCGTCCCGTCGAACGGCAGGTCGGCCCGGCGCACCAGGAAGTAGGGCACCCGCGTCCCGTCCTCGGACGTGACGAAGTGCTGCTCGGCGACCAGGCCGTCGGCGTCGAAGAACTCCGGCATCGACTTCAGTGCCTCCGGCTCCGTCCCGGTCCCGACCTCGGCCAGGGACAGCGTGGTCGGGTGCAGGAAGTCGGTGCTGAACAACCACACCTCGTCGGAGGTGGTGCGGTCCACCGCGGCCACCTGGACCGTCCCCACGGCGGGAGCACCGGGGAACGCCGAGCGCGTGAACGACCCGTCCGCACCTGGCGTAAGCACCTCGAGCCGACTGGTGACGTCGTCCAGGATGTTGAGGACCAGGTGGTGCCGGGTCCACGTATAGCCGGCCAGTGAGCTGGTCTCGGTCGGGACATAGAGCTCCTGCAGCTCGCGGGAGCCGGCGAGGTAGTCATCGACCGGGACGGCGAGCAGCGACCCGGCAGGGAACGTGCGTTCGGCCGGCCTCCACTCCTCCCGCAGCTCGACCGTCAGCCACTCCCGGACCACTGACGGCTCCGCAGAGCGCGGCACGTCGATGCGGGTCAGCCCGCCGTCCTCGCACAGGAAAAGCTCCCCCTCGTAGAAGGCGATGCTGCGGTGGACCAGGTCGCGTTCGTGCCCGGGGGTCTGGTCGTGCCACGCCGTCACCGCCACATCCTGCTGGTCCCCCTCGAACACCACCTCGGCCTCGGTCAGGTCGGTGCCCCGACGCCAGCGGCGAGCGGTCCGCGGATAGCCGCTGTCCGTCATACTCCCCGGTCCGAGGTCGGTCATCACGAACAGGGTGTCCTCGTCGACCCAGGAGACCCCGCCCTTGGCCTCCGGGCGGAAGAAGCCGCCGGCGACGAACTCCTTGGCGTGCAGGTCGAACTCCCGCGACACATCAGCATCGGCTCCTCCCCTGGAGAGGTCGACCATCGCCAGCCGGTGGTCGTCCTCGGCACTGTCCCGGGTGCGGCGCAGCACGCTCGCGCCGTGCCACACCCAGTTCTCCCCCTCAGCCTCGCTGAGGGCATCCAGGTCGAGCACCGTCTCCCAGTCGGTCTGCGACGTGCGGTAGGACTCCAGCGTGGTGCGCCGCCAGACACCGCGCTCGTGGTCCGCGTCCTTCCAGAAGTTGTAGTAGTACGGACCGATCTTGGTGACGTCCGGGATCTTGGCGTCCGAGTCCAGCATCGCCAGGATCCGGTCCCGCGCCCTCTCGAACTCTGGAGTGGCCGCGAGCCGGCTGGCCTCCCCGGCGTTACGCTCGCGGACCCAGTCGAGCTGGGCCTCCCCCTCGACGTCTTCCAGCCAGGCGTGCTCGTCCGTGATGTCCGCAGTCAGGTCCACCAGCCCAGCGTAGGTGGGTGCTGCCGATGCTCGTGCACGCATCCTTCACGGCGTCGCCGCCGAGGGCGTCAGTCATGCGCGCACGTGCGCGGAAAACCGGTAGTGACCACTCCGTTCGTCGCCGTACCCTAGATCAAGCCATGCAAGACTTTCCGCCCGAGATCCGGGCCTACTCAGCACGCGACGCGGCCCAGCCAGACACCCGCAGCCCGAGGCACTTCCTCTGGTGGATCGTCCGGCTCGAGGGCTCCCTCGCGGCCCTCGGCATGCTCATGGCCATGGTCTGGATGCTCCCGCAGATCCTGGGACCGTGGATGGTCGGCCGCGCCATCGACGACGGCATCGTCTCCGGTGACTCCGGCGCCACGATGCAGTGGTTGCTTGCCCTGCTCGCGGTGACCGTCGCCGGCGCCCTGAGCGGCACGCTCTACCACACGGTGATCGTCCGCGAGTGGCTCGTCGCGTTGTATGGCACCACCAAGCTGGTCACCCGAAAGGCGCTGCAGCTGGGCCACGTGCTCCCGCGGCGGACGCCCACCGGCGAGGTGCTGTCGGTGTCCGGCAGCGACGGCGACCAGTTCGGGGGCTTCATGGAGATCCTCACCCGGGCCTTCTCCGAGCTCGTCGCCTACCTCTGTGTGGCCGCGATCGTCCTGTCCATCTCCCCGAAGATGGGCCTGCTCGTCCTGCTGTCGGCACCCCTGCTGGTGCTCGTGGGCATGCCGCTGCTGCGGCCCATGCAGCGCTGGCAGGGGATCGAACGGTCCCGCAACTCCGACCTCACCTCGATGGCGACCGACATCGTCGGTGGCCTCCGAATTCTGCGCGGCATCGGCGGTGAGGGCACCTTCGGCGGCAACTACGCCGGACAGTCGCAGAAGGTCCGGCGCTCCGGAGTCTCGGCCGGCGCCTGGCAGGCGGCCGTCGAGGCGGTCGGCGTGCTGCTCAGTGGCGCGTTCGTCGTGGCCCTGATGTGGGTCGGCGTGCGGGAGGTCGTCGAGGGGCGACTCATGGTGGGTCAGCTGGTGAGCGTCCTCGGCTACGGACTCTTCCTGCTCCAGCCGATGCGCACCTTCGTGGAGTTCGCGCAGAAGATGACCCGCTCGGTGGTCGCGGCCCGCAAGACCATCGCCGTGCTGGGGCAGCAGCCGCCGTGGACCGACCCGGCGGACCCCGCACACCTCCCCGCGTTCGCGCCGATCACCGACGACGCCTCGGGGATCGTCATCCAACCGGGTCGGGTCACCATGGTGGTCTCCGCGGTGCCGGACGACCTCGCTGCTCTGGCCGATCGCCTCGGGCGCTACCTGCCCGAGGAGCAGGACGCTCGGATCAGCATGGAGGTCCCCGAGGAGCTCAAGGGGCGCGCCGCACGCCGCGAACGTGCCCGCCGGCTCATCGCGCGGGCCGAGCAGGCGGTCCGTGACGAGGAGCGCGCCCGCCAGGCGTGGGGTGTGCGGGTCGGCGACGTCGACCTGGCGTCGGCGACGCTGCAGGAGGTGCGCTCCCGCATCATGGTCAGCGACACCAAGCCGCACGTCTTCGCCGGCACCCTGCGCTCCGCCGTCGACCCGCACGGTCGGCTCACCCGTGAGGAAGCTGAGGCCGTGTTGTGGGCGGCCTCGGCGGAGGACGTCTTCGACGCGGTCCCGGGAGGCTGGGCCGGCGAGCTCGACGAGCGAGCCCGTGGTCTGTCCGGCGGCCAGCGCCAGCGGCTGGTGCTGGCTCGGGCCCTCGCTGCCGACCCGGAGGTGCTGGTCCTGGTGGAGCCCACCTCCGCGGTCGACGCGCACACCGAGGCACGGATCGCCGAGCGTCTCGGACGGGCCCGCGAGGGCCGCACCACGGTCGTGATGACCGCCTCGCCGCTGCTCCTGCACTATGCCGACGAGATCGTGCTGCTGGAGGACGGCCGGGTGAGCGCCCGTGGCCGGCACGCCGACCTGCTGGCCGAGAACCCGGCATACCGCTCTGTCGTCGTCAGGGGCGAGGGCTCGGCCTCGATCGACCCGACAGATGAGGATCCGACCCCGCTCGACCACCACCGCACGATGACCCGATCCACCCCCCAGGAGGCATTGTGAGCACCATGCAGAGCCAGCTCCTGCCCCCTGACCTGGCGGCCGAGTCGGCGCGCACCTGGGACGCTGCGGACCGGCACGGGCCTGCGGTCCCCGACCTGCTCGTTCCGCCGACCCAGGCGAGCCCGCGCGAGCGTGCGGCGGCGCTGCGCCGGCGCCACCTGCTCCGCGAGCGTCGCGCCGCCGAGTTCGTGGCCGACACGATGAACGCGACCAAGGGCCTGCCCATCGCGACGCCTCGGCAGGTGGTGCGCTTCGTGGGCCGCCTCCTGAAGGAGCGTCGTGTGTGGGTGGCCGCAGTCGTGCTGGGCAACGGCCTGGCCGCACTCGCCGGGCTGCTCGTGCCGTGGTGGTTGGGCCGCCTGGTGGACCGCACCGTGGCGGACGTCGAGGCGGGCCGGACGAGCGCCGCGCTCGCGACGGCGGACTCCGTCGCCCTGCTGGTGGCGGGCATCGTTGTGCTCCAGGCCGTGCTGACCTTCTCGGCCAAGGCGTCCGCGGCCGTGCTCGGTCAGGGCATGCTCGCCTCCGCACGCGAGTTCGTCGTGGGCGCCATCCTGCGGCTCCCGCTCTCCCGCGTGGAGACCGCCAGCTCCGGTGACCTCGTCACGCGCGTCACCCGCGACGTCTCGACCATGAGCAACAGCGTCCGCTGGGCGCTCCCGCAGGTCATCGTCGCGGGCACCTCGGTGGTCCTCACGCTCGCCGCGATGATCGCGAACAGCCTGATCCTGGCGCTGCCGTCGCTGGTGCTCCTGGCGCTTTCCTTGATCCAGGTGCGCCGCTACTCGCGGCGGGCGCCGAACGGCTACCTGACCGAGGGTGGCACCTACTCGCGGATCAACACGCACCTCACTGAGACGGTCGAGGGTGCGCGCACGGTCGAGGCCCTCGGCCTGGCCGCGCAGCGCCGTCAGGTGGGTGACGACGACATCGAGGTCTCCGCACAGGCCGAGCGCTACGGCATGACCCTGCGCAACCTGCTCTTCCTCGTGATGGACATGGCGTTCAGCCTCCCGCGCGCCCTGGTGCTGCTGCTGGGCGCCGTGGGCTACGCCCAGGGCTGGGCGAGCATCGGCGAGATCACCACCGCGATCCTCTACACCGAGGCGCTGTGGGCGCCGTTCGAGACGCTGGTCCACACCGTCGACGAGGTCCAGGTGGGCATCGCGTCGACCACCCGCCTGCTGGGCATCGCCACGGTGCCCCCGGACCGGGAGGAGGGCCAGGACGAGCCGACCGACCGGACGATGGTCGGCACGGACCTGAGGTACGCCTACCGTGCGGACCACGACGTGCTGCACGGCATCAACCTGTCGCTGGAGCCTGGCGAACGGCTGGCCATCGTCGGTCCCAGCGGCTCGGGCAAGTCGACGCTGGGCCGGCTGCTGGCCGGGATCCACGGGCCGCGCACCGGCGCGGTAACCGTCGGTGGCGTCGAGCTGGTCCGCCTGCCGCTGGACCAGCTGCGGACGGAGGTGGCGCTGGTCACCCAGGAGCACCACGTGTTCATCGGCACCGTTCGGGACAACATCGTGCTGGCCCGGGAGGACGCGTCCGACGAGCAGGTCGAGGCGGCGCTGCGAGCCGTGGGGGCCTGGGACTGGGTGGGGCGACTCCCAGACGGGCTGGACGCCAAGATCGGGTCCGGCAGCCAGGACCTCACCCCTGGCCAGGCCCAGCAGGTGGCGCTGGCACGGCTGATCCTGGCCGACCCGCACACGATCGTCCTCGACGAGGCCACCTCGCTGATCGACCCGCACACGGCGCGGCACCTGGAGGGGTCGATGAACGCCCTGCTCTCCGAGCGGACCGTGGTCGCGATCGCGCACCGCCTGCACACCGCGCACGACGCCGACCGGATCGCGGTGGTGATCGACGGTCGGGTGGTCGAGCTGGGCAGCCACGCCGAGCTGGTGGCGCTCGACGGGGAGTATGCCGCGCTCTGGCGGGCGTGGACAACCTGACGGCCGACGACGTTCGAGTGAAGTGGGACCTGACGGCCGGCGAGCCGACGACGGTCATGCGGTTCCAGTGTTCTTGCCCTGGAACCGCATGACCGAGCCGTGCTGAGACAGGGCCGGGTGTGACACCCGTGCCGTGCGCAGACAGGGGTAGGTGTGACACTGGCCGGATGACGTCGCTTGCGCAGTCCTTGCTCGACCCGGCCCGTCGGCCCGCCGTGGTGCAGACCCTGGTCGGCGTCGTCGACGCCGAGGTCGCCCGCACCTCGGGTCTCGGCGGCACCGTGATCAAGACCGGCTACGGCGCGGTCACCAAGCTGGCCGACGGCTTCGTCGCCAAGGCCGTGGACCGCCTGCTCCCCGGGTTCGCGACCGCGCTCGACCCGTTCTGGCAGCAGCGCGATGGCCGCTCCTTCGCTGATGCGCTGGTCGCCCGACACGACGAGGCGGCCGAGGCACTGCTCACGGTCACCGATGGTCAGGTGGCTGCGACCCACAACGGGGTGGTCCGCAAGGTCTACGGCACGCTGCGCGGCAGAGCCAGGGAGCACGTGGTCGCGGCACTCCCCCGGGTCGGCGCCGCGATCGAGAGCCACGCCGGCTGAGATGTGCGCCACCCTGCGCAACCGCGTGACCCCCTCCGGCGTCTGACGCGGTGACGGGACGCCCGTCATGGACGGGACACCCCGTCATACCGAAGGGAGCAGGGACATGCGGAGCACACGAACCACCTGGGGACGCGGCATCGCTGCCGTATCCGTTGCGGCCCTCCTGCTCAGCGGTTGCGGCTCCGAGGACCCCGGTGACACCACCACCCCGGCCGGCGCCTCGGACGGGCAGACCTCTGAGTCGGCCCCACCGCAGGAGACGACGAGCTCCCCCGAGGGCGGGAGCGAAGTGCTCACCGCTGACGCCATCGCCGGGGTGGCCCTACCCGCCGACCCCGATGCGCTGATCGAGGCCCTCGGCTCACCGACCGATGACAGCGAGATGCCGGGCTGCCTCGATGTCGCGGGCGGCGGCGTGACCCGCGCCCTGCAGTGGGACGACTTCGGCGCCTACGGCACGGCGGCAACCGCCGACGAGATCCTCATCACCAGCTGGGAGGTCACCGGGCCGACCCTTCCTGATGGGCTGACCATCCCCGACGGTCTGACCGTCGGCTCCTCGACCGAGGAGGCGCAGGCGGCGCTGCCGGACGCGGACCTGGTGGAGGGCGCACCGCACGGTGGCCCGTTGCTGACCGACGGCGGTCTGGGCGTCAAGCTCGACGGCACGACGGGCGAGGTCACCGGCGTCTGGGCACACATCGGCGAGGTGTCCTGCGACTGAGGCGACCTCGGCGCGGCGCGGCGGGCACTCCCGCCCCGGAGCGAGGTCCTGCGGTGTCCGGTCCCGACGGCCGCTTCCCCCGCACATCCCACGCGCCCGGACCCTGCGTAGTCCGGTGCGCGTGCCGCCACTACCGACCCGGGTCCTGCCGGGTGGGGCCACCCCAGCGCACCGGTACGCCGTGGGGCGGGGCCTCACCGAGGATCTGCTCCTCGCCGCCCGGCCAGGTCCTCGCCGCGACGACGAACCGGTGCGGCGCGCCGGGTTCCAGCCGCCGCGGCTCGAAGGCGAGGTGGGTCAGCGTGCGCTCCGGGGTCGCGGTCGCACCAAGCTCTGCGAGCCGGGCCAGGATGCGCTCCTGCTCCTCGGCCGGCATGTACTGCCACATCACCGAGTGCCACACGACCGTGTGGTGCCCGTCCCGCAGCTCGAGCCCGCCGATGAAGTCGCCGCCGCCCTGCCGCACGAGCGCGACCGGGTGTGCCTGCGCGAGCGACAGCGCCCCCCGCAGCCGGTCCAGCCGGTGCGTCTGGTCGGGCCACACGCAGCTGAGCAGCGCCAGTGCTCCGTTCTCGGCGCGCGGGTCGATCGGGGAGAGGTCACACCCGGTCCGCTCGACCACCTCCACCGCAGGCGGTATGCCGGGCGGCCAGGTCTCCCACGCAGGGTCCAGGACCACGTCGGTCGCGTCGTCACGGCCCCACTGACGTCCGTCGGCGGTGCGGTAGGCGAAGCGGTCGGCGAGCAGGTTGAGGCCGGCGGAGGACCCTATCTCCATCAGCCTGACGGGGAGAGCGGGCTGCTCAGCGGCGCCCAGCACCTGCAGTAGCCCGCCGAAGAGAGCTGCGGACCGCCCGACCTCGTTGGTCTGCGGCGGCGATGCCAGCCCGGCACGAACTGCCGCGACGTGCCTCTCGAGCACCTCGCGGAGCGCCGGCCAGGCCGCCACTTCGTCGCCGTCACCCCCCACGCTCGGGTAGTGCGCCGCCAGAGCCGGTGCCTGCCCGGTCAGCACCATGCGATGAACCGCGGCCATGAGGCGCAGGGCAAGGGCTGACGGACCCGGGTCGTCCTCGTGCCCGGCGATGACTACTGAGCCCACGCCGCCGGCCGCGACATCCTCGGCGAGCCGCTCGAGCAGGGACGCATAGAACGGTGAGCCGAGCTGCCGGCAGGCCTCGGCCTGCTGACGGATCAGGGTGACGGCACGCTGCGACATCCCAGCAATCTAGCGAGGTCTGTGCGGCCCGGGCACTCCCCGGCTGTCTCCGGGACCGGTGGAGTCAGGCCCCGACCACGGTGCTCATGTCGTCCAGCAGGACGTGTCGGATCAGGGTGCTCGCCCAGTCGAGGATCTGCCGGTCCCGCAGCACCTTGCCGCCCACGCGGGCGGTCTTGGGCACCGGGACCAGGATGGTCCTGGTGGCCGCCTTGAGGATGGTGCCCGGATACAGCCGGTTCACTCGGAGCTGCTGGCTCTCCCGCAGCTCGACCGGACCGAACCTGATCGTGGCGCCCTGCACCGTGATGTCCGACAGGCCGGCGCGCCGCGCCAGCGTCCGCAGCCGGGCGACCTCGAGCAGGGTCTGCACCGCCTCGGGAGGCGGGCCGTAGCGGTCGACCAGCTCGGCCTCGATCTCGGTGAGCTCAGCCTCGTCCGTCACCCGGGCCAGCTTGGTGTAGGCCTCCAGCCGGAGCCGCTCGCCGGGGATGTACTCGTGGGGCAGGTGAGCGTCGACCGGCAGCTCGATCTTGATCTCCGCGGGCGTCTCGTCCCGCTCGCCCTTGAAGTTGGCCACGGCGTCGCTGACCAGGCGGACGTAGAGGTCGAAGCCGACACCGGCGATGTGCCCGGACTGCTCCCCACCCAGCAGGTTCCCCGCACCACGGATCTCCAGGTCCTTCATCGCCACCGCGGTGCCGGCACCCAGGTCGGTGTTGGCCGCGATGGTCTGCAACCGGTCCACCGCTGTCTCGGTGAGCGGCTTCTCCGGCGGATAGAGGAAGTAGGCGTAGGCACGCTCCCGCCCTCGACCCACGCGGCCACGCAACTGGTGCAGCTGGGAGAGGCCGAACTGGTCAGCCCGGTCCACGATGAGGGTGTTGGCGTTGGAGATGTCCAGTCCGGTCTCGACGATCGTGGTGCACACCATCACGTCGAAGTTGCCCTCCCAGAAGTCGAGCACGACCTTCTCCAGCTGGTGCTCACCCATCTGCCCGTGCGCGGTGGACACCCGCGCCTCGGGCACCAGCTCGCGGACCCGACTGGCGACCTTCTCGATGGACGTCACCTTGTTGTGCACGAAGAAGACCTGTCCGTCGCGCAGGAGCTCCCTCCGGATCGCGGCGGCGATCTGCTTCTCGTCGTACCCGCCTACGAAGGTCAGGATCGGGTGGCGCTCCTCCGGCGGCGTGGCCAACGTCGACATCTCGCGGATGCCGGTGATCGCCATCTCCAGGGTCCGCGGGATCGGGGTGGCCGACATGGCCAGCACGTCCACGTTGGTGCGCAGCGCCTTGAGCTGCTCCTTGTGCTCGACCCCGAAGCGCTGCTCCTCGTCGATCACGACCAGGCCGAGGTCCTTGAAGGTGACTCCGGTCGACAGCAGGCGGTGCGTGCCGATCACGAGGTCGACGCCGCCGTCCGCCAGCCCCTTGATGACCTCCTTGGCCTCCTTGTCGGACTGGAAGCGGGACAGCGCCTTGACCACGACCGGGAACTGGGAGTAACGCTCGCTGAAGGTCTCGAAGTGCTGCTGCACCAGCAGCGTGGTGGGGACCAGGATCGCCACCTGCTTGCCGTCCTGGATCGCCTTGAACGCGGCCCGCACCGCGATCTCGGTCTTGCCGTAGCCGACGTCGCCTGAGATCAGCCGGTCCATCGGCACCGGCTTCTCCATGTCGGCCTTGACCTCGTCGATGCTGGATAGCTGGTCGGCGGTCTCGACGAAGGCGAACGCGTCCTCCAGCTCCCGCTGCCACGGCGTGTCCGGGCCGAAGGCGTGCCCCTGGGTGGCCATCCGGGCGCTGTAGAGCCGGATCAGCTCCGCGGCGATCTGCTTGACGTGCTTCTTGGCGCGGGACTTGGTCTTCTGCCAGTCGGCGCCACCGAGCCGGTGCAGGGTGGGGGCCTCGCCGCCGACGTACTTGGTGACCTGGTCCAGCTGGTCGGTCGGGACGTAGAGCCGGTCGGCCGGCTGCCCGCGCTTGGAGGAGGCGTACTCCAGCACGAGGTACTCCCGGACCGCGCCCTGGACCTGCCGTTGCGCCATCTCGACGAACCGGCCCACGCCGTGCTGCTCGTGGACGACATAGTCACCCGGCCGCAGCTGCAGCGGGTCGACCTGCGCGCGCCGGCGGGACGGCATACGCCGCATGTCCTTGGTCGACCCGCCCGTGCCGACCTGACCGGTGAGATCGGCCTCCCCGACCACGACCAGCCGCGCCCCCGGCAGCACGAAGCCGCGCCCCACGCTGCCGGTGGTGACCTGCACGACCTCGGACTCCAGCGTCTCCAGGGGCGCCGCGAGCCGGTGCGGAACGTCCTGCTCTGCGAGCACCTCGCTGACCCGGCGTGCCAGACCGGGCCCCTCGAGCGCCACCACCACGCGCTGGCCGTCGGCCAGCCACCCGCGCAGGGCGGCCACGACGGCGTCGGTGTCGCTGCGGAACGCCTCGACGGCAGATGACCGGACGGTGATCGTCCGGACCTCCGGGTCTGGGTCGTCCGCGAACTCGGCGAGCTCGTCGTCGCCGGCGAAGGAGGTCAGCGACCACCAGCCACGGTCCAGCTCGAGGGCACGGGCGCGCAGGTCCGCCAGCGACCGGTAGGACCCGGTCCCCAGAACCTGCTGCAGGTCGACCGGCACGGCGTTGCCCGCGGCCGCGTTGGCCCAGCTGGCGCCGAGGAACTCCTCGCTGGTCTCGACGAGGTCATGCGCGCGCCGACGGATGCGCTCCGGGTCCAGGAGGACGACGCGCGTCCCGTCCGTCAACACGTCGAGCAGCGTCTCCATCGCGTCGACGAGCGCGGGAGACAGCGACTCCATCCCCTCCACGGCGATGCCCTGGGCAACCTTGCCCAGCATGTCCGCGACCCCAGGGAGCTGCCCCGCCAGGTCGGCGGCCCGCTGCCGCACGTCGTCGGTCAGCAGGAGCTCGCGGCAGGGCGGCGCCCACAGTCCCTCCGGCGCGATCTCCAGCGAGCGCTGGTCGGCGACCCGGAACCAGCGGATCTCCTCGACGGTGTCGCCCCAGAACTCCACCCGTAGCGGGTGCTCCTCGGTCGGCGGGAAGACATCCAGGATGCCGCCCCGCACCG
>DATGRS010000184.1:0-13447 GCA_035303365.1 Ornithinicoccus sp. | reverse complement strand
CCACCTTCACCCGGCGCAGGCGGCCGTCGCGCTGGCCCACGGTCTGGCGGAGCTGGTCCTTGCCTTCACCGGCTCCCACGGCCTGGACGTTGTTGGCGAAGTCCACGCCGTCGCGCTGCACCGTGACGACGTCGGAGATGTTCTCGCCCTCCACGAAGCGCAGGTCGCTCTTGCGCCCGCCCAGGCGCGGGTAACCGAACACCAGCTCCAGCTTGATGTCGCTCTTGTCGGCGTCGGCCCAGGTGATGCGCTCCACGTAGTCGAACGGGGTCATCTCGGCCAGGTTGTCGATGCGCTGGCCGATGTCGCCGTGCTCGTACCAGAGTTCGAAGTGGTTCCAGTAGATGTTCTTGCCGGACGGCGGGACCTTGATCTTCGAGGTGCCGGGCTTGCGCTTCTTGGTGAAGCCGGTGCCCCGGACGCCGACGTTGGCCATCACGGTGGAGTTGGGGTAGTTGCCCTCGTCATCGGCTTGGGCGTCCTCCGGTGCGTCCAGCGCGACGGTGGTGGAGGCGTCGGTCTGGTAGGTGAAGACGTTGGGGACGTTCTTCCAGTTGGCGTACCGCCACCGGCTGGAGGGGCTGCCCGCGAAGGTGACGCCCAGGTCGCCGTCCGGGTGCGACTGGAGCTGGGTCCAGAGGTCCTTCACGATCTGGATGGGGTCCGCGCCCTTGCCCGGCGTCGGCCCGCTGTTGTCGCGCCCCGTGCTGGGGGAGTCGCCGCCGTAGGACAGCGTCGCCGTCATCGGCTGGCCCTTGGGGTAGGTCGAGAAGCCGTTGATGGTGAGCTGCCAGTCATCGCCCTGGAACTGCGAGCCGGTGAGGATGCCGCCGCCCCGGATGATGTCGTCGCTCTCGCACACGATGAACGTGGACCACTCGTCCAGGATCGGGCGGCCGTCCTGGTTCTTCAGCGTCGCGAACTCGGGGCTGATGGTCGCGGTGATGTTCATCGGCCCCGACAGCTCCGGCGAGATTTTTACATCCCGCAGAGGGAGATCACGGTGAAGCCACTGACGGGTGACGATGTTCATCGCGTGGTAACGCCAGGTTGCCATGGGTCCTCCTCCCTTCTGCGGCGCGGGCGACGGCTCGGCAGGATCAGGCGTCGGTGACCGGGGCCTCCCGGAAGAACCACTGCACGACGACGGTGCACGCGCCGTCGGCCTCCAGGGAGCCCCGGTAGTTCTCCCGACCCCGCCCCTCGACCTGGAGCTGCTGGGTGGTGCCGCGCATCGAGACGGGCACGTTGAAGGTGTCGCCGCCGCCGTAGGTGACGCGGGTGTTCTCCTGCGTGGTCTGCTGTGCCCAGTAGCCCGTCTGCTGGGTGGCCAGGGAGCCCAGCGTCGCCCGGAAGTAGCCCCGGGCATCGAAGTTGGAGCCCGTGCCGTGGCCGCCCGACTTGATGTACTGGAGGCCGTAGATGGCGAAGGTGACCACCACCTGCGACGCCCAGTCGGGGATGTCGATGTCCCACTCGGCCCCGTTGGGGAACTCCTCCCAGTCCAGGGTGTTGCCCACCCGGTCGGTGCCCGGATCCCAGATGCCCTGGAGCGTCCGCATCTCCAGCTCGGTGCGCGGGTCGGCCATGAACCGCAGGTCGGTGATCATCGAGGAGTCGATGGTGGCGGTGGACGGCGGGATGGCGATCCGCGCCAGCGGGATGCCGGTGAAGCCGTTGGGGATCGTGGTGGTGTTCGCCGAGACGCCCTCGGTGACCACGAAGGAGGCGCACACGTCCTCGGCCGGGTCACCCGACCAGGGGCTGCCGGAGAATGTCGGGTCCTCGATCCGCAGCCACACCAGGTCGGTGCGGGACGAGCCGCCGGTGGGGTTGATGGGCACCTGCTCGTCGCCGAGGTTGTAGGCCCAGTACGAGCCCTGCCAGGCGATCTCCCTGCCCCGGAGCACGGCGGCACCGTCGCCGACCTTCACGGCCGCGCCAGGCACGTCCAGGGGCGTCACCAGCAGGTCGCCGATCTCGACGATGCCCTCGGTGTTACGGGTCGCCGACCGGTAGAACAGCCGCAGCAGCGGCCCGTTGATCTGGCCGCCGTCCATGGCCCAGATGTCCGCCTGAAGCGTCATTCCTCTACTCCTCTACGGCGTTGAGCTGGCGTCACGCCAGAAGATTCGGCACCGGCTCGTGCCGGTGGGGTCCTGACCCCGGAACGCCACGATCGTGCTGCCGGGGGGCAGAGCCATCTCGGCCATGCGGGTGCCCGTCAGCTTCCCGGCGACCGAGTAGATGCCGTCCCGCAGCGCGGTGCGCTTCCAGGGGTGGGTGTCGATGGTGACCGTCTCGCCCGCCGCGATGGCCATGGTGAGCCGCAGCTTCTTGCCGGTCCCGACGTACTCGACGCTCGGGTTGGTCAGCGGCCCCTCGAAGGTGATGACCGGCCAGGTCTCCATGTCCCCGGCGTTGGTGACCGAGTCGGCCTTCTTGGAGTTGCCGGTGAGCTGGAAGGGGATCGTCGCCGGGACGGCCAGGCCGGTCACCTCGTTGGTGCGGGCGTTGTCGATGAGCACCACATCGCCCGAGGCCGGGGTGGAGTCGCTGTAGGCCACGTGCATGCGCGCTGAGACGGCCCCTGACGGGGCCAGGGCGGAGTGCACCGCCTTGGTCCAGGAGCCGCTCGCCGCGTCCGTGGCGTTGCCGTAGGAGGTGACGATCGGGGTGCCGTCGAGGTCGTAGAAGGTGATGCCGACCTTCATCGGCACGGGGCCGCCCGAGGAGCGCGAGACCTGCGCGGTGGGGCGGAAGCGCACGTCCGAGGACGCCACGAACGAGTCGGAGGTGATGAGCACCGAGCTGGTGACGCCGTCGGGCGTGAGCACCCCGGCGTAGTCGCCCTCGAACCCCAGGCCGCTGGCGGACTGGGTGAGGTTGCAGCCGGTCGCGGTCCACTCGTCCACGCCGAACTCGAAGTCTGGGTTGCGGTTCAGCGTGCCGGAGTCCACCGCCTGCGGGCTCAGCAGCGTCAAGGTGAGGGACCGCTCGGTCTCGGAGTAGAACTTGTGGTCCGCCATCATGAAGTCGGCGGTGATGGGCAGGGCCCCTCCGGGCAGGAAGCCGGTGTCGCCGGGGGAGAACTTGCGCGAGCGGCCGTACACCCGGACCGTGTCAGAGCCCAGCAGGCGCATTTTCAGCACCTGGATGGTGCCCGGGGTGCGCCGGGCGGTGTCGTTGCTCCAGCGGCTCGCCAGGCCCCGCCAGGCGGTACGCGCGTCGGCCCGGTTCGGCTGGTTCACCAGCAGATCGAGGGTGATGTGCTGGCCGCCCTTGGTGTCCCGCCCGAAGACCGCACCGTCCTCCAGCGGGAGCTGCTGGTCGTGGGTGGAGACCGTGGGGTCGCCCAGCTCCCACGACAGCACGTTGATGGGCGTGGTCCCGCCGAAGACGTAGTCGTCCAGGGACCACTCTCGCTCGTTAAGCGGCACCGGCGTACACCCCTCCCATCTTGGCCTTGCGCAGCGTGAACTGGGTCTCGTGCAGCATCTCCTCGGGCGAGACGCCGTGCGGGAGCTGCTGCACGTAGGTGCCGATCAGCGGACCGCTGGCGAGCTGCCGCGAGGTGTCGTGGTCGATCACCTGAGTAGACCGTCCGAAGCGCACCAGCTCCGGCCCGGCCTCGCCGACCACACCCCACGACCCCGCCGGGGCGATGCCGCCCTTGGCGTACCAGCCGACGCGCTGGGAGTGCGCCCACGCGGCGGCGGGGGAGCCGTAGCGGTTCTTGATGTAGCCCAGCCCCCAGCGGATCTGGGTGCGCGGGTTGGTGCGCCAGTCCGCCCCCGCCGAGGCCATCTTCGAGGCGGGCAGGGCCTGCGGGATGCCGTAGGCACCCGAGGACGGGTTGCGGGCGTTCCACCGCCAGTTGGACTCGCGCTCCCACAGCTTCTCCAGCGGCGGCCACTGTCCGGCACCCCAGCCGAACTGGCTGAACTGCGCTCTGGCGAACGCCTTGGGAGACCCCGCCGCCCCTCCGGCCGCGCCGGGGATGTTGGCCAGGATGCGCCGGGCCCCGGCCGCCATGCCCCGGAAGGAGGTCATGCGGACGTTCAGGCCGGTGCGCGGGGCCTCGATCATGCCCTGACCGCCCTTGGCCCCCGGGGTGGTGACCATCATCACGTGCCCCAGGTGCGGGAAGACCAGGTCGCCGGGGCGCAGGTCGCTCCGGGAGCCGACCGGGCGGCCCTCGTTGACCTGGGTGTAGGTGGTGCGCGACAGCCGGTGCTTCGCGCCCTTCCAGTAGGCGTACTGCATGAGGGACGAGCAGTCGAAGCCGCGTATTCCCGCGCCCTGGGCGAAGCCGTAGCCGGGGCCGTTCGGCCCGCCACCGCCCCAGGAGTAGGGGACACCGAGCTGGCTCTTGGCTGCGGCGACCACCGCGTTGGCGTCACCGGCCCCGCCGAACCCGGCGTTGAAGGCGTCGGTGAGGCTCTTGGCCGACTTCCACACCTGTTCGAGCATCTTGGGCGGGATGGCGGCGGCGGCCTTGCCCCACGGGCTGGTGGCCAGGCTCTTGGCCTGGTTCAGAATCGGGGAGGTCAGCTTGTCGAAGACCTTCTTGGGGTTGGTCACCCACTCGGTGGCTTCCTTGCCCAGGTCGTAGACCTTGCTCGCGCCCTTCTTGACCTTGTCCCAGACGTCGCCGATCAGCCCGCCCTTGGCCAGGAGCTGCATGTCGCCACCGGCCGCAGCCCACAGCGCGCTCGCCCTGCCCCGGTACTTGGGGTCGGTGGGGATCACGTACTCGGGGTAGCGCGGGTTGCCCTCGCCGACGATGGCCTTGGGGCGGTTGACCTTCATCGGCTGGACGCGCGACAGCTCGCCGCCGGACTCCAGCATCGGGACGGTGCCGAGCTTGAGGGATCCGGGCAGCTTCAGCCAGCCCATCACCTTGTTCCACAGGCCGACGATGCCCTTGTTGTAGACGGTGCCGATCACGAAGTTGATCGGCTTCTTGGCGTAGTCGGCGACCTTCGACCAGGCCGAGCGGATGGCCTTGGCACCCCGGTCGAAGGCAGTGCCCACCCTGCCGACCGCCGTCTTGACCGCGTCGAACGCCCTCCGGATGACGTTCTCCCACACCCACTTGATGTGGGAACCGACCTTACTGAAGACCGGCTTGATGATCGTGTTCCACAGCCACCGGACGGCCGGGGCGATGATGTTGTTGATGACCGACCTGATCGCGTTGAACGCGGGCTTGATCAGCGTGTTCCAGACCCACCGGACGTGGTTGCCGATCTGAGTGAAGACCGGCTTGACGATGGAGTTCCACAGCCACCGGATGGCAGGCCCGACGATGTTGCTGATGACCCACTTGACGAGGTTGAAGATCGGCTTGACGGTGACGTTCCACCACGTCTTGATCAGCGTGCCGATGAAGCCGAAGACCGGCTTGACCACGTTGTAGTAGAGCCAGCGGAAGACCGGGCCGAGGACGTTCTTGATGAACCAGGAAATCCCGTTCGCGACGGCCGAGATGACCGTGACCAGGAACTCGATGACCGGGATCAGCAGCTTCAGCAGCGTCGAGACGACCTGGACGACCACACTGATCAGCACCCGCAGGATCGGCACCAGGAAGGTAACGAGCTGCGCGACCAGGTTCACGATCGGCGGGAGCAGCGGGACCAGGGCCATGGCCAGCTCACCGATCAGCGGGATCAGCGGCAGCAGGGCGGGCAGCAGCGACGCGATGGCCAGGACGATCTGGGTCAGGGCGGGCTGGATCTCCTGGAAGACCGGCAGGAGCGTACCCAGGAGCTGCGTGGCGAGCTGCACGATCGCGTCGATGATCGGCCTCAGGATCGGCATCAGCCCGTTGACGAGCTGCACGATGAGCTGACTGATCACCGGCAGGATCGGCAGGAAGGCCAGCGCGATCTGCCCGATGGCCCCGACCAGCAGTTCGATCACCGGGACCAGGGAGGCGATGACCGGCGCGAGCGAGCTGATCAGGGTGGAGATGATCGGCTGGAGGATCGAGATGATCTGGGAGACGATCGGCACCAGCGAGATCAGGATCGGGGCCAGCGCACCCACGAGCTGGGTCACCAGCGGCCCGAGAGCCTTGGCCAACTGGGCGATCACCGGGGCCAGGGCCCTGAAGACCGAGCCCAGGGCGGAACCGACCGCGCTCAGCCCCTCGAACAGGGCGACCAGGGCACTCTGACCCTCCCCGCTCTTGAGGAAGGCGTTCACCTGGTCGAGCAGCTGCCCGATGACCCCCAGCGGCCCCTCACCGGCCGCAGCAGCCGCCCGGAAGACCGAGGTGATGATCCCGCCCAGGTCGGCCAGGACGCCGCCGACCTGCTTGAGAACCTCCAGGGCCGCGCCCACGATCTCCGGGACGCGCCCGGAGGCGGCGAGCTGGGACATCCACTGCCCGAAGCGGGCGACGATGCCGCCCAGCGCGGTGCCCGCCTGACCGAAGAACGGCAGCAGGGTGGAGGCCATGTCCCGCAGGCCCGCCAGCAGCGGCGTCAGGCCGCCTCCGGCGTTGCGGATCCCGGTGGCGGTCTCGGAGAACAGGGTGCGCAGGAAGGTCAGGCTCTGCCCCTGGCGGGCGAACAGCACGACCCTGTTGGCCAGCGCGCCCAGGGCTCCGGAGGTCTGGGCTATGCCCTGGGCCAGCGGGCCCCGGAACAACTGCCCCAGCCCCTGGGCGGACTGCTGGAGCGGCTTGAAGAAGGCGTTCTGCGCCACCTCGCGCAGGCCGAACAGGGCGGTGCCGATCTCGCGTACGACACCTCGTGCGACCGGTGGGAGGTTGGCCAGCTCCTCCTCGAACTTCTCCATGTCGCCGGTGACCGCCCCGCCCAGCACCTCGCCGACGCCGGAGAGCGCGAGCCTGAGCGAGACGAGTGCGGCCGCACCGCCCGCAGCGGCGGCAGGCAGGGCCGCCAGCAGCCCGCCCACCGGGGCCAGGGCCGCCCCGAGCTGGATCACCGACGCGGCCGAGGAGGCCGCTGCCGCGCCCAAGGTGATCAGTGAGGTCGCCTTGAAGGTGAAGTTGCCCAGGCTCTTGAGGGCCGAGCCGAGGGCCTTGACCTTCGACGCGGCCCCGCCGGTGTCGGCGTCGACGTTGACGCGCACCTGGTTGGGCACCCTCGCCAGGAGGGCCTGGATCTGCGCCATGGCCCCGGCGGTGTCGGCGTTCACCTGGAGGTTGAGCGGGTCCAGGCGGAGGTTGCGCAGGAAGTTGATCCGTGCGATCGCCTCGGCCGCGTCCAGCTCCACCTTCAGCTTCAGGGTGGGCAGCTTGGACGCGGCCAGCCTGCGCAGGTCCGCGCGGATCTTCTTCAGGTCCGCCGTGACGGGGACCTTGACCGCCGCCAGCTTGGTCTGCCGGAACCTCTTCAGGTCGTCCCTGAAGCGGGTGAAGTCCGCCGAGACGGGGAGCTTCACCTGGGGCAGCCGCATCCTTTCGAGCTGCCGGGTGACGCTCTCCCGGAACTTCGACAGATCGCCCAGGACGTCCAGGGAGACTTCGCCGACGGAGGCAGCCATGGTCTACCTCCGCAGCCTGGTGTCGATCTGCGGTGCCGGAGCCGACTTGCGTGCGCCCGCGCCCAGCTCACGGAGCCTGCGCATCTGGGGCGTCATCTGGATGGAATCACGCTGGGGCTGGGGCTTGGCCTCAGCCCTGGCGCGCTCGACGAGCTTGGCCAGGTGCTCGGGGATCGGCTTGACGCCCTTGGTGCGTGCGCCGAGCTTGCGGACCTCGGCGAGCTTGACGGCCGTGCGCATCTCGTACTCCTCGCGCTTGGCCCGCTCGGCTGCCAGCTCGTCGGGCGGCAGGATCGGGTCGAGCTTGGGCGGCCTGCTCTTGCCGTGCGTGGCGGCAGACCAGGACACCCGGAACTGCGCGTGCGACATGTTCGCCAGGTGCGCCAGCAGGTACGTCTCGTCCCGCCACCGCAGGTCGGCCAGATCGCCGACGTGTGCGATGGCGTACCGCGTGGCGGACTCGGGAGGCAGACCTGCCAGCAGCACGCGCAGCCGCCGCAGCGACATGCGGTCGGTGTGCACGTCCAGGACGTCCTGCCCGTAGTACCGGAGCACGTCTGCCTCCACCTCCTCGTTGAAGTGCTCGAAGATCCAGATGGTCTGCGGGATGGTCAGGCCCTTCAGCGAGCCCGCTTCCGGGGATCGCCGCTGCGCCGTGCCCGCCGGGCCTTCGCCTGGGCGGCCTTGACCTTTCCCTCGGCCCTCTTCTGGATCTGGTTCAGCAGTTCGGTGTACTGATTGAGATCGAGGTCGAGGGCGAGGAAGCTGCGGATCTGGCCCTTGGGCAGCACGCCCCGGGCCCACCGCTCGAAGTCGGGGAGGCGGCCCTTGTCCACGTCCACGGCCTTCCAGGTCCGGTAGGACCACTGGTCGGCCGGGAGGAACTTGTAGACCCGGTCGTTGATCTCGACCTGGATCCGCTTGGCCTTGGCCTCGGCCTCCTGCCGGTTGACGGGGCCGAAGTGGATGACCTCGTCCTCGTCCTCGGGACCGTCCTCCAGGTCGTCCTCGTCCTCGAAGCCGTCCTCGTCCTCCAGCTCGTCCTCGCGGTCGAACTCGTCCTCGTCCTCGTACCGGTCAGCCATCGCCGACTCCTTCCGTTCCACGGGTTTCACGGGTTTGGGGACCGTCCCGGAGCAACCCGTGTGGAATCTCCGGGACGGTCGTCATCAGGTGGGCAGCTCCACGCCGCCGTAGAACCGCTTGATCGAGTACTCGCCGTCCTCGGGGAGCAGAGCGGTGAAGGTCACCTGGTAGCCGTGGATCTCGTCGTTCTTGGACACCACGTCGCCCCGGTCGGTGATCTCGGCCCGGGGGATGAAGTACCGGATGTGGTGGCTGCCATCGACGATGTCCAGCCCGAGCGTGACGTACATCGGCTCGCTGTTGTCGGGGTCGTCGAACTCGATGTACTGGCTCGCGCCCGACCCGGAGCTGGTCATGTTGTCCAGCGGGACCGCGTAGTAGAGGCTCAGCGTGTCCGCCGAGGTCTCCATGAAGGTGAGCTGGAACGTCGAGGTCCGGTTGGTGGTCTGGGTACGGACCGGGGCGTTGCGGCCCCACGCCTTGAAGATCTGGCGGTCCTCGTCCAGAGCCTCGGTCAGGCCGTCCTCAGTGATCAGGCCGAGGTCGGTGAAGTCCACGCCCCACTCGGCGTACGGGCCAGCGGGAGGGGACACGCCCTCTGCGCCGTAGTAGGCGAACCCCGAGTACCCGACCCGGACGTTGCCGCTGTCTGCCATTGCTCTTCCTCTCCCTACAGCGGCCGGACGGCGAGGCCCGCCGTGAAGCCGACTCGGATGACGGTTGGGCTGGTCTCCGGCCGTGGGGCCGGGCCAGCGATCTCGTAGGCCCTGGTGACGACGCCCCCGGCGTCGCGGTCGATGTGGCCCTTCATGCCGAGCACCGCAGCTCGGGTCCGGGCCACCAGGTCGTCCATCCCGGCCTCGGCCTCGACTGGGCCGAGGGGTGAGTACAGGTCGATGTCGATGACGGGCTCGTCCTGGGTGGGGCCGTTCGCCCAGGAGTGCCGCGAGGACGTACCGCCCACCTGGGACACCCGCACGATGGGCAGGGCCTCGTCGAAGTACTCGGCGTCGGGCAGTGTGGCCAAGACGGTGACGCCGTCCAGGACCGAGGCCAGATAGCCGATGGTGAGGGCCCGCGCGCTGGGGAAGGTGGCTACGTCCATCACGGCGTCCTGAGGGCGTCGATGGACTTCAGCAGCGGGTGGTCGGCGTCGTCGTAGCGCGTGCCGAACTCGACGTAGGTGAAGTAGTCCACGCCGGGGCCGCCGCCGACGATCTTCCACTCGACCTCGCCGGTGCGCTGCTTGCGGATGGAGTCGCGGGCGCGGCCGGTCTCGACGGGGCACTCGTGCTTGGCCTTGGCCACCGCCCGGTCCACGCGCTGCTCGATCGCCTCCTGCACGGCGGGGTGCTGGCGCAGCGTGGTCTCCAGGTCGGCGTTCAGCTTGATCTTCACGCCAGCACCTCCTTCAGGACGATGCGGACGTGGTCGGTCGCGCCCACCACAGGCGAGGACCAGGACTGCGGCTGGCCGTCCACCTCGTAGTCGGTGCCGTCCCACTCGACGCGGTCGGTGGAGCGCACGTCGGTGCCGTGGGGCAGCAGGCAGCGGTAGAGGTTGATGACCTGCTTGCGCTGGTCGGTGGTCTCGGTGGTGCCCTGGAACTGGATCTCGGCAGCCACGCCGGAGGCGGCGTAGCTGGCGTTGGCCCAGTCGCGGGTCTTGTCGTTCAGCGAGGAGGTGACGACGGCGGCCCGCTTGACGTTGACCACGGCGTTGCTGAAGAGCATCAGCGGCCCCCGAGCTTCAGGGGACGCCACTTGCCGTCGAACCGCCCGTCGTCGTGGAAGGCGTCGCCATAGCGGTCCACCTGGTCCCAGGCCGAGCGCGAGTGCGCCGTCTTGCTGCGCCGCCAGCTCAGGCGGTCCAGGCAGCGGCGGGCCAGCGGAGCGAGCACCGTGGCATCGTCGTTGCCCTCGTCGAAACGGGTGAAGGACACCGAGTCCTGCGTGGCCGACTGGACGTCGGAGCCCGTCAGCGCACCGGCGTTGCCCTTCATCCAGACGGCCTGGTAGCTGACGGCGTACCGCAGCATCCGCAGGTCCTTGGCCTTGAGCCGGTCGGCCTGCTCCTCCACCACGCCGGAGAAGATGTCGATGACCGGCTGGGCCACCGCCAGGTCCTCCTCGGTGACCGTCTTGCCGGTGATCTCGCTGGCCTGCTCGGCGGTCGCCCAGCTCATCGCCGCACCGCCGAGCCGTAGACGTAGGCCACCCGGTCGCCCGTGGTGTCCACGCGCAGCAGCCGGAACTGCGACCAGCCGCCCCGGGGCTTGAGGCCCTGGGAGACGGCGGCGTCGTAGGCGGCCTGGCGGCACGCGATGTGCTGCGCGTCGTCTGGTCCGTCCGCAGAGGCGTTGTCAGGGTGGGCGTGGTACTCGAACCACCCCAGGCCCTTCAGCGGCCGTCCACGGCGAGGCCCCTCAGCGTTCTGGGGCTGCTGGGGCTCGGGCTCGTCGGCGACCCGCTCGTCGGCCTCCTCCTCTTCCCTAGAAGCCGGGGGAGCGGGGGAGGCTGCGGGCTCGGGGCTGAGCTTTTCGTCGTCGGTGGGCTCGCGTCCCTCCGCGTGGGCCTGGCGGCCCTTGAGGTGACGGGTGCGCTTGCACTGGACGCACCGCTTGGGCCAGGGGCCTTTGTTGGTGGTGCGGACGATGGGGAGACCGCAGTCCTCGCACAGGTGCTGCTTCTCAGGCTGCTGGGCCTGGGTCTGCTCGGTCACAGCGGCCTCCCTTCTGGCTCGTCCGTGGGTTGGTGGTGCGTCAGGCTCAGTTGGTCGTGCGCTCCAGCACCGAGGCCGCGAGCGGGTGAGTGAGCTTGAAGCCCTTGCGGACGCGGAACTTCACGGACGTGACGTCGGTGTCGTCCTGCGGGCGGGCCGCCGCCACCTGGGACTCGGGGCCGCTGCGGTCACCGCGCGCCATGTAGCGGCGGTTGACGTAGAACATGAGCGGGTTGCCGGTGGGGTTGTCGGTGGCGGTCGCCGAGACGCGGGCACCACGGCTCCAGGCGATCGGCGTGGTGAACAGCGTGTCCACCGGACGCTGGGTCGCCGAGTCGATGTAGGCCGACTCCTTGAAGATCGGGGAGCCGTTGCCGTCCATCGCCAGGCGCATGACCGAGCGGAAGGACGGGTGGGCGATGACCAGCATCTCGGCCTGGTTCCAGTACTTGCCGTTCTCGACCTTCTCGAAGAGGGCGGAGAACTTCTCGTACGCGGACGCGCCCGTCGCCGAGGCGGAGATCGACAGGTTGTCGTCGTCCCAGGTCAGGTAGTTGGTGTCGGCGGTGTAGCCGATGCCGGAGTCGGTGGTCCGCAGCGCCTTGTACAGCGAGGTGTAGGGCCGCAGGTTGGACGGGGTGTCGGACTCGGCCGCGCTGACGCCCAGGCACGAGTTGTCGAACTCGTCGGCGTAGGAGATCGCCCAGTCCATGGACTTGGTGGCGATGACGTTGACGAGGCTGTTGGCGTCGTCCAGGTCGTCCTCGTCGATGGAGAACCGGGCGATGTGCCGCCGGGCCTTGAGGATGACGCTGTCGTTGGCCGAGGCGTCGTCGGAGTAGGTCGTGTTCGCGGTGACCGTCAGACCGGCCGAGCGCGGGATCTCCTTGGTGCGCGTGGACATCGGCACCGGACGGCCGAACCGCTCGACGGCGGACTCGGCCAGGACGCGCTGGACGACCTCCGACCCGTACTCGATCGGGATCCAGTCGTCCACGTCGGCGGGCGCACCACCGGCCTGGCTGAAGACGGGAAGACCGTGCTTGGTGAAGCCGATCAGCTTCCCCGGCACCAGCCCATTGAGAGACGTGCGGGTCATGATCGGGGCTCCCTTCGGACCGCACGGTGGATGTGGCACGGCCCTCTCGGGCTCTCCCGCGTGGCCCTCTCGGGCTCCCCTTGCGGATCAGTGACCCGCACGTCATACGTCTACTGATCAGTTAAGCACGACTAACGCTTCTTCGCCAAGATGCGTAAGCACTGCTACTTCCCGAGCTGGGCCGCCAGCTTCTCGGCGAAGGTCGGCTCCTTCTTGGCGGTGCGCTTGTTGCCGCCGTCCAGGCTCCTTCGGCCCGTGGTCTTGGCCGAGGTGCGCGAGCTGGACCCCGAGCCGTTGCGGGAGCGCTTGAAGAGCTGCGGCATGTCCTCCTTCAGCTCCTCGATCGCCTCGTCCAGGCCGATGATCTCGCCCTCGTCGTCCACCTCCAGGTCGTCCAGGTCGAGCATCCGCATGGTGCGGCTGGTGACCTCTCCGGCGAAGCCCGCCTCCACGAGCGCGGACTTGGCGGCCTGCTTCACCAGGGCGGGCTTGTACTTGGCCTCCACGCGGGCCTCAGCGCGTGCCAGGAGCCGCTTCAGCTCCCTGCGGTCGGCGGGCTTGCCCGAGCCCTTGTCGTCGTCCTCGTCGTCGTCCAGCTCGTCCTCGTCGTCGTCCTGACGGGCCTTCAGAGCCTTGCGCCGCTTGGCGGCCTCCTTGCGGGCACGGGCGAGCTGCCGCTGCTGCCGCTCCCACTCCTCGCGGGACGGCGGGGTCCACTCGTCCTCGTCATCCTCGTCGGTGTCGTCGTCCTGGCCCTCGTCGTCCTCGCCCCCCTCGTCGTCGTCATCGGGGGCGAAGCCGATCTGGTGCCAGATGGGGGTGCCGTCCGGGAGGTGTCCCAGCAGGCGAGCCAGCTCTTCGTTCTCCATGATTTTTATTTCCTTCCGTAAGTTCAGGCGGCGATGCCCTCGTCCTCGTCGTCGGGGTCCTCGGGGGCGTCCTGGGAACGGGGCTGCGCGGTGGGCTGGCCATTGGGGTGATCGGCGGTGTAACCCCACTCGTCCACCTGGACCTCGGTGT
>DATGRS010000183.1:0-3733 GCA_035303365.1 Ornithinicoccus sp. | reverse complement strand
ATCGGCAACGAGCAGTCCCTGGTCGAGGAGTCCCACGAGGACGGGCTGCTGGAGTACCCCGTGTACACCAAGCCCGCGGTCTGGCGCGGTCACGAGGTTCCCGAGATCCTGCTGTCCGGCAACCACGGCGCGATCGCGCAGTGGCGCCATGAGCAGCGCCTGCAGCGCACCGCGGCTCGACGTCCCGACCTGCTGGACTGAGGGGTCGGCCGCCCGTCCGACGATTTCAGGGTGCGTGCGCGCCTGTGGCAGAATGGCTCCTTGCGTCCACGTCGGACACCCTCATCGTGCCCCTGCCACAGGGGGAAGTGTGCGAATGACCGCTGGGACGCGCCCCTAACCGTAGCCATCCGCGACAGGATGGACGACCGCCGCCGGTGACCTGTGGCACCAGCGAGAAAGCGACGCATCATGCACAAGCTCGACGACCTCGACGCAGCCAGCCTGCGCGACGACATCCCGGACTTCCGCGCCGGCGACACGATCAAGGTCCACGTGAAGGTCATCGAGGGCACGCGCTCTCGTGTCCAGATCTTCCAGGGCGTGGTCATCCGCCGTCACGGTGGTGGCATCGGCGAGACCTACACCGTCCGCAAGATGAGCTTCGGTGTCGGCGTGGAGCGCACCTTCCCGCTGCACTCCCCGAACGTCGACAAGGTCGAGGTCGTCAGCCGTGGTGACGTGCGACGCGCCAAGCTGTACTACCTGCGCGACCTGCGTGGCAAGGCCGCCAAGATCCGCGAGAAGCGCGAGACCCCCCCGAACGCCTGAGTTCGTCAGACTGCGCCCCGAGCCCGCCGGCTCGGGGCGTTTGTCATACCGGGCGTATGCCGGCCGGCAGGTGCGCGTCATACGGTCAACAGGTGCGCCGGGTGCAGGGTATGGCGGACCTCACGCGGCCCGCTCTGGCTGCGGGCGTGTGGCGGGCGTTGCGATCAGGGACGGGTACTAGGGTCGGCGGGGTACCGCATACTTCAGGCACGACCAGTACGGCAGACAGGAACCGCCCGTGACGCAGGACCCGCGCTCCGAGGAGAGCCCGAGGGAGACCTCGACCCGACCGGATCCCGCGGTGGACCATCCCGAGGCCCCGCCGGTGCGAGCACACGCCGCGCACCAGCGCCGAAACCCGGTGCTTCACTTTGTGCGGGAGGTCCTCGTCATCGGAGTCACCGCGCTGGTGATCTCGTTCCTGATCAAGACCTTCCTGGTGCAGGCCTTCTGGATCCCCTCGGGCTCGATGGAGTCCACGCTCATCTACGGTGACCGGGTGCTGGTGAGCAAGATCCAGGCCGGGCCGATGGCGGTGGACCGCGGGGACATCATCGTCTTCGAGGACCCGGGCGGCTGGCTGCCGCCGGCCCCGCCGACCGACCGGGGACCGGTCGTGGAGACGTTGCTCGATGTCGCGAAGTTCATCGGGGTCGCCCCCGAGGGCGAGAGCAACCACCTGATCAAGCGGGTGATCGGCGTCGGCGGCGACCACGTCGTCTGTTGTGACGACGCCGGGCGGATCACCGTCAACGACGTCGCTCTGGACGAGAGCTATCTGTATGCCGGCGACGAGCCGAGCCTGGAGAACTTCGACATCACCGTCCCGGAGGACAGCTACTGGATGATGGGCGACCACCGGTCCTTCTCCCGCGACTCGCGCGCGCATGACGACGGCAGCGGAACCGCGGGGTCGGTGCCGGCCGACCGTGTCGTGGGGCAGGCCATGGTGCTGGTCTGGCCGCTGGACCGGTTCGACGTCTTCAACAACCCGAGCGACGTCTTCGGGTCCGTTCCCGATGCGGGGGCGCAGTGACCCAGGCAGCCAGGGTGGTGAGCCGCCGGCGGACGCCGCCGCGGAGCACCCGCCCGAGCCTGCGGCTGGAGCGCTCGCTGATGCGCGAGGGGCACCGGGTGCTGGTCGGCATGGACGAGGTGGGGCGGGGAGCTCTGGCGGGACCGGTCTCCGTCGGCGCTGTCGCTATCGACGAGACCTGCCGCAGCGCACCCCAGGGGGTCAAGGACTCCAAGCTGTTGACGCAGCAGGCGAGGGAACGGCTGGTCCCGCGCATCGAGCGCTGGGCGCTGGCCTGGGGCGTCGGGCACGCCTGGCCCGCGGAGATCGACGCGATCGGGATCATGGCGGCTCTCCGGCTGGCCGGGCAGCGGGCGATGGCGCAGCTCGCGCTCACCCCGGACCTCGTCGTCCTGGACGGCAACTGCGACTGGCTGACCGACCCGGCCCGCCAGGGGCTGCTGGCCCTGGTCGACCCGACGGAGGCGCCGCAGGTGCCGGTGCGCACGATGATCAAGGCCGACCTCAAGTGCTCATCCGTCGCGGCGGCCAGTGTGCTGGCGAAGGTCACCCGCGACAACCACATGATCCGGATCGCGCCCGAGCACCCGGCATACGCCTGGGAGCTCAACAAGGGCTACGCCGCACCCGAGCACCAGGAGGCGCTGCGGGCTCTTGGCCCGTGCGTCGAGCACCGCAGGAGCTGGAACATCACCGGCAACACCGACCGGGGCGAGCTCGTCCCGCCCGAGGCGAGGGAGATGGATCACGCATGAGTGCTGAGGACCTCGAGAAGTACGAAACCGACATGGAGCTGCAGCTCTACCGCGAGTACCGCGACGTGGTGAGCCTGTTCAGCCACGTCGTCGAGACCGAGCGGCGCTTCTATCTGGCCAACGAGGTCGACGTGCAGGTGCGGACCGGGGGCGGTGAGACGTGGTTCGAGGTGACGATGACCGACGCCTGGGTGTGGGACGTCTACCGGCCGGCGCGGTTCGTCAAGAAGGTGCGCGTGATCACGTTCAAGGATGTGAATGTCGAGGAGCTGGCCAAGTCCGACCTCGATCAAACACTGTTCAAAGACCAGCGCTGAGCCTCAAACGCGCCTCGGCAGCGCCGGGCTGGCGCCGTTCCCCATCGCGCGGCGTCTAGGCCTCAAGGTATTGGGATGGGGCACTGCTCGGTTGCGGCGACTGACTGGATGTCGTCGTAGGGGTTCCACGGTAGGTCCATGGCCCGGTTGTCTCCCGGCTTTGCCTCCTGGAGTGCGTCCTGCACCAGCAGAGCGGACGCGATCCAGGTCTCACGTGATGGTGGATCGCTGACGGGATGTCCGGCGGTCACCAGGCAGTCGCGCACCCCCAAGAGTGCGTCGTACTGCTCGCCCAGCTCCTCTTCGGTCAAGACCGCTGCAGCGGGGTCAGGACCAAGTTGAGCGTCGACGTGCTGAGTGCACTGCTGGCTCGCCTCCATGAATGCTTCGTCCTGATCCTCAGCAACCTCAGTCATCACCCCGTCTGGGCCCGCGACCGAGGTGAAACCCTTATCTGTGAGACAGGCTGCCTGCGCCTCGAATCGCTGTTGCCGGTCCATCGCAGCGTCGCGCGGGGTCCCCCCAACGGCAGTCGTGCCTTGAGCCGTGGCGTTGAGCGAGGACTCGGTGGCAACTGGGTCCGCAGTCGACTGGTCCTCAGCCTCGAGTCCACCACAGCCTGCCAGCACAAAGACCAGCCCACAGCCCACCGCGAGGGCGGGTGTACGCCGCCTTGCTCTCCCTATGCGCCGTCGCATGTCCAGACAGTACACTGCACGTACGGGAGTATCTCCCCGCAAGTAGATACATCAAGCGGGGCCACGTTCGAAGTCGACTGCAGCGCCAAGTCGGACCTGGACCTGACCAAGCTGGGCCGCGACTCCTGACCCATTTTGGTAGGGGTTTCGTACGTC
>DATGRS010000182.1:0-7588 GCA_035303365.1 Ornithinicoccus sp. | reverse complement strand
GCTCCGGCCGTCTTGATGTCGATGTTGAACCGCGCCTCCGGCCAGGCGTCGAGCATCTCCTCCAGGCGAGGGATGCGCTCCCTGCCTGCGATCCGCGCCCCGGCCACCTCCGGCCAGGACAGTTCGGGGATGCGACCGGTGCGGTCGGTGACCCGGTCCAGGCTTTCGTCATGGAATGCCACCAGAACACCGTCGCTAGTCGCATGCACATCCGTTTCCAGGTATCGGAAACCAAGGTCGATGGCCGCCTGGAACGCGATCATTGAGTTCTCCAGGCCCCACCGGTCGAAGCCCCGATGCGCCAGGGCGATCGGACCCTCGTGTTCGAGGTACGAAGTGCGAGCCACGGCCCTACGCTAGCGATAACGGCACCTCAGCACCCCCATTGCCGCACCCGAGAGCGGGTCGGTAATGTCTCTGCTGGGAGACCTGAGGACGATGTGCACAATGTTGCGGAATCGTGACCTCACGCTCCGTGGATGTCGATAGTTTGGAAGTTCTATTCCCGTGTGGAAGGAGTGCAACGTGAAGAGGTCCATCGGAATCGTCTCAGCCACGGCCATGGTGCTTGCCCTGGCAGCGTGCGGAGGCGACACAGACACGGAGACACCCGCAGACGACACTGAGGCCGGGGGGGACACGACGACGGAGGAAGGTGGGGACGACACCGGCGCCACCTCGGGCGACGACCAGGGGTCATCCACCGAGGCGGCAGGGGGTGGCACAGCACTCCCTGACCTCACCGGCGAGGAGCTGGAGGTCGCGGCGGTCTGGACCGGCACGGAGGAGGAGCGCTTCAACCTGGTGCTGGACGCGTTCGAGCAGGAGACCGGCGCCACCATCCAGTACACCTCCACCGGAGACGACATCGCCCCCGTCCTGACGCCCCGCGTCGCAGGCGGGGACCCGCCGGATATCGCGATGTTGCCGCAGCCGGGCTTGCTCACCGAGTTCGCCGGCCGCGACGCCCTGCAGCCCCTGACCGACGAGGTCGAGGCCAACATCGATGCCAACTACGACACGGTGTGGAAGGACCTGGGAAGCGTCGATGGCGAGCTGTATGGCGTGTGGTTCAAGGCCGCCAACAAGTCGACCGTCTGGTATGACGTGGAGGCGCTGGACGCCGCCGGTGTCACCCCGCCCGAGACCTGGGACGACATGGTCACCGCCTCACAGACGATCTCTGACTCCGGCGTGACCCCCTGGTCCATCGCGGGTGCCGACGGCTGGACGCTCACCGACTGGTTCGAGAACGTCTATCTGTCCCAGGCCGGGCCTGAGATGTACGACCAGCTGACCAACCACGAGATCCCCTGGACCGACCCGTCGGTCGAAGAGGCCCTCAACACGCTGGCCGAGATCTGGGGTGAGGAGGGTTTCGTCGTCCCCGGTGCGCTGCAGAACGACTTCCCGACCTCGGTGACGACCGTCTTCAGCGGTGGTGACGCCGCGATGGTCTACGAGGGTGACTTCGTGGCAGGCGTCATCAGCGGTGAGACCGACGCGGTCGTCGGGGAGGACGCCAACTTCTTCCCGTTCCCCGCCGTCGGTGACGCCCCGGCAGTGGTGGGTGGTGGTGACGTGGCCGTCGCCTTCACCGACACCGAGGCGACCATGGCGCTGATGTCGTTCCTCGCCTCGCCGGAGGCGGCCGAGATCTGGGTGGCCGAGGGTGGTTTCACCTCGCCGAACAAGAGCGTGGACACCTCGCTCTACCCCGACGACATCTCGCGTGGCATCGCTGAAGGTCTGATCGCCGCAGGAGATGCGTTCCGGTTCGACATGTCGGACCAGATGCCGTCGGCGTTCGGTGGCACCCCCGGACAGGGGATGTGGCAGGACCTGACCAACTTCCTGAGCGACCCCGCGGACGTGCAGGGAACGATGGAGAGCCTGGAGGCCAACGCGAGCGACGCCTACCGCCGCTGATCGGCCGGCTGACCGAACGGCATACGAGTGAGTGACACCACGACCGAGGCCCGGTCGGGTGCGGGAACCCCCCGCGCCCGACCGGCTCGGCGCCGCCAGGAGGGCCGCGCCCTCGCCTGGGTCTTCCTGGCCCCCGCGTCCATTGTGCTCCTCGCGCTGGTGCTGTGGCCGATCGTCTACTCGGTCTGGCGCAGCCTCTTCGACCGGAGCGGCAACGCCTTCATCGGGCTGGGCAACTACCAGCGGATGTTCACCGACCCCGCCACGTTCACCGCGCTGAAGAACAACCTGATCTGGGTCATCGTGGCGCCGATCCTCGTGACGGTGCTCGGACTGATCTTCGCGGTGCTGACTGAGCGGATCCGCTGGGGCACGGCGTTCAAGCTGATCGTCTTCATGCCGATGGCGATCTCCTTCCTGGCGGCCGGGATCATCTTCCGGGTGGTCTATGAGGAGGACCCGGAGCGCGGCCTGGCGAACGCCATCGTCACCAGCGTCCACGACATCTTCAACGACGCGTCGCAGTATCCGGGGGCCCGGCCGCGCGACGCTGACGCGCTGCCCGCAGCCGAAGCTGGGGGCTACGCCACCGGTGCCGCGCAGGTGGAACCGGGAACCACGATGCCGATTCCCCTGGTGGGGATCGGCGCCGACACTCTGCCGGAGGAGCCCAGCGCAGCGAGCCCGCCGGCGGAGGCAGGATCAGACACGATCACCGGCACGGTGTGGTTCGACTTCGCACCCGGGGGCACCGGGACGGCGGGGGAGATCGACGACGGTGAGGTGGCCCTGCCGGGGGTGATCGTCCAGGTTCTCCGGGACGGTGAGGTGGTGGCCGACGCCATCACGGAGGAGGACGGCCGCTTCACCATCGATGGGCTGGATCGGGGCGGATACGAGCTTGCCCTGCCGGCCGAGAACTTCAGCGAACCGTTCCGCGGGGTCTCCTGGCTCGGTCCGGGACTCGTGACCCCGTCCATCATCACGGCATACGTCTGGATGTGGGCCGGCTTCGCGATGGTGCTCATCGGAGCCGGCCTGTCGTCGATCCCGCGCGATGCCCTCGAGGCAGCGCGCATCGACGGAGCCAACGAGTGGCAGGTGTTCCGGCTGATCACCGTGCCCCTGTTGGCTCCGGTGCTCACCGTCGTGCTGGTCACCATGATCATCAACGTGCTGAAGATCTTCGACCTCGTCTACATCATCGCCCCAGGTTCGTCGGCACCGGCGGCCAACGTCGTGGCGGTGCAGATGTGGTCGGTGTCCTTCGGTGGGGCGCAGGACTTCGGGATGGGCAGCGCGCTCGGCGTGTTCCTCTTCCTGCTGGTGCTGCCCGCGATGCTCTTCAACATCCGACGTTTCCGGCAGGAGCAGCAATGAGTGTGGCCACCGGTGGCGGTGCGGCCAAGGTGCCCGAAGACGTCGATGAGACGCTGGGCGAGCAAGTCGAGCGCAGACCGAGCATGGGGTCGCGGGTCACGGCCTTCCTGAGCCGTGGCGTGGTGTCCGTGGTGCTGGCCCTCATCGCCGTGTTCTGGCTGATGCCGACGTTCGGACTGTTCATCGCGTCGCTGAGGACCGCTCAGGAGAACAACACCTCGGGCTGGTGGACCGCGCTCACCCAACCCGCGCAGATCACCGTGGAGAACTACCAGAAGCTGATCAACAACGACGGCATGGTCAACGCCTTCTTCAACACCGTCTGGATCACCGTGCCGGCCACCCTGCTGGTCGTCGTGCTTGCGTCGCTCGCGGCATACGCGTTCGCGTGGATGGAGTTCCCCGGGCGGGACTGGATGTTCATCATCATCGTCGGCCTGCTGGTCGTGCCGGTGCAGGTGGCACTGATCCCGGTCGCCAACCTCTTCGGCGACCTCGGTATCTTCGGCACCCGGATGTCCGTGGTGCTGTTCCACGTGGCCTTCGGGCTACCGTTCGCGGTGTTCCTGCTGCGCAA
This sequence comes from Ornithinicoccus sp., assembly GCA_035303365.1. Classification (GTDB taxonomy): domain Bacteria; phylum Actinomycetota; class Actinomycetes; order Actinomycetales; family Dermatophilaceae; genus Ornithinicoccus. The sequence goes on along the minus strand of DATGRS010000182.1, from coordinate 3,702 downwards.
CTTCTTCGCCGGTGTCCCGAGGGACCTGCTCGAGGCCGCGCGGCTGGACGGCGCGGGGGAGTGGCGGATCTTCCGCAGCGTCATCATGCCCCTGGGGCTGCCGGCCATCGCCTCGCTGGGAATCTTCCAGTTCCTGTGGGTCTGGAACGACATGCTCATCGCCCTGGTCTTCGCGGACAGCTCCGCCGCCCCGCTGACCGTGGCGCTGCAGTCGCAGACTCGTCAGTTCGGGTCCAACATCGACGTGCTGGCGACCGGGGCGTTCCTGTCGCTCGTGGTGCCGCTGATCGTGTTCTTCTCGTTCCAGCGCTACTTCGAGCAGGGAGTGCTCGCCGGCTCCGTCAAGTAGGGACCGCGGGGACTCAGATGTCGCGGAAGGTCTGGATCTCGGCACCCAGGTTGTTGAGCCGGGTCGCGAGGTCCTCGTAGCCGCGGTGGATGACGTAGACGTTGCGCAGCACCGACTCACCGGGCGCGGCCAGCATCGCCAGCAGGATCACGACGCCGGGGCGCAGCGCCGGCGGGCACATGATCTCTCCGGCGCGCCACTTGGTGGGTCCCTCGATCATGACCCGGTGGGGGTCCATGAGGTGCACCTTGGCGCCGAGGGTCGTGAGCTCTGTCAGATAGATGGCGCGGTTCTCGTAGACCCAGTCGTGGATCAGCGTGGAACCCTCGGCGCAGGCGGCGATGATCGCGAAGAACGGCAGGTTGTCGATGTTGAGTCCGGGGAACGGCAGCGGGTGGATCTTGTCCAGCGGAGCCTTGAGCGGGCCCGGGATCGTGGTGAGGTCCACCAGCCGGGTGTGGCCGTTGGCCGAGGTGTACTCCTCGGAGAGCTCGTAGCGCAGCCCCATCGTGTCCAGCACAGCCAGCTCGATCTCCATGAACTCAATCGGGACGCGCTTGATGGTGATCTCACTGCCGGTCACGACGCCGGCGGCCAACAGGCTCATGGCCTCGATCGGGTCCTCGGACGGTGAGTACTCGATGTCCTGGTCGATGGTCTCGACTCCGGTCACCGTGAGCGTCGTGGAGCCCAGACCCTCGATGGTGACGCCCAGCTGCTGGAGGAAGACGATGAGGTCCTGGACCATGTAGTTCGACGAGGCGTTGCGGATGATCGTCGTACCCGGGTGGCGGGCCGCGGCCAGCAGGACGTTCTCGGTGACCGTGTCGCCGCGCTCGGTGAGCACGATCGGGCGCTCGGGTCGGCGGTCCGGGTCGACCGTGACGTGGTAGCTGCCCATGGTGGCGGTGACGTCGATGCCGAAGTGTCGCAGCGCGACCATGTGCGGCTCAACGGTGCGGGTGCCGAGGTCGCAACCCCCGGCATACGGCAGCTCGAAGTCGCTGAACTCGTGCATCAGGGGGCCGAGGAACATGATGATCGTGCGGGTGCGTCGCGCCGCCGCCTCGTCCATCGCCTTCAGGTCGATCTTTGCCGGCGGGATGATCTCCAGGTCGGAGGAGTCCGGGAGCCAGCGGATCTTGAAGCCGATGCTGGTGAGCACCTCGGTGATCCGGTTGACCTCCTCGATGCGGGCCAGGTTGCGCAGGGTGGTCCTGCCCTTGTTGAGCAGCGATCCGCACAGCAGCGCCACGGCGGCGTTCTTGGAGGTGCGCACATCGATCTCACCGGACAGGCGCTTGCCACCGTTGATGCGCAGGTTCTGCGGCAGGGCGCTGCCTACCGACACGATCTCGGAGTCCAGGCTCTCGCCGATGCGCGCCAGCATCTCGAGGGAGAGGTTCTGCTTGCCCTGCTCGATGCGCGCCACGGCTGACTGGCTGGTGTTCAGGAGGGCCGCGAGCTCGGCCTGGGTCAGATCCTTGTGCCGCCTCGCGTCACGGATCAGGGCACCGACGCGGGACAGGTAGCTCTCGGTCATGCGGACAACTGTAGATCACATATGAGATAAGTCGAGTCACCGAACCGTCGGGCGGGGGCCCGCAGAGCGTATGACGGCGAGCCGTCACTCCTCGCCCGGCGCCTCACGCAGGGCCTCCACCACGAGCGGCGTGACGAGCTCTCGCTGCCACGGTCGCGCCCCGTGCGCGGCAAACGCGGCGTCCACCGACTCGGCGTCCGCGGTCTCCGGCGGCTTCCACAGCACGCGCCGGAGAGTCTCGGGGGTCATCAGGTTCTCCACGGGCACCCTGACCCTCTCCGAGAGCTCGGCCATCCCTGCCCGCACGCGTGCCAGGCGGTCCGCCGCGACAGGGTCCTTGTCGGCCCACACGCGAGCCGGAGGAGGGGCGTCGCTGCGCCGGGTCAGCTCGGGCAGGTCGGCCTCGGCAAGCTCGGCAGCGTGCCTGATGGCCTCGAGCCACTGTCGCTGGTAGCGGCTGAGTCCCTGGTGCGCGCGTCGCTGCCTCGAGCGACCGGCCTCGACCGACCGCTCCCCGGCGAGCGCGGCCGGGCTGCGCGGCTGGCGCACGGCCAGATCGACCAGGGTGGCGTCGGGCAGGACCCGACCCGGGGCCACGTCACGCTGCTGGGCAATCCGGTCCCTTGCCAGCCAGAGCGCCCGCACGTGTGCGGCGACGCGGCGGTTGCGCACCTTGTGCATCCCGGAGGTGCGCCGCCACGGGTCCTGCCTCGGCGCGGTGCCGGTGAACTCCGCCTCTGCCGCGAACTCCTGCGCCGCCCAGTCCGCCTTGCCCTGGGCCGCCAGGTCCGCCTCCACCGCATCGCGCAGCTCCAGGAGCAGCTCGACGTCGAGTGCCGCGTAGAGCAGCCACGGCTCGGGGAGGGGGCGGGTCGACCAGTCGACCGCGGAGTGCTCCTTGGCGAGGCTGACGCCGAGGTAGTGCTCCATGACGGCGGCGAGGCCCACCTTCGGGCGGCCGGCGAGCCGGGCACCGAGCTCGGTGTCGAACAGACTGGTGGGCCGCAGCCCCACCTCCGCCAGGCACGGGATGTCCTGCGTGGCGGCGTGCAGCACCCACTGGGCATCGCCCAGCGCGGCGTTCACCGGGCTCAGGTCGGGCAGCGAGATCGGGTCGATCAGCCAGCTGCCCGCGCCCTCGCGACGCAGCTGGACCAGGTAGGCGCGCTGCCCGTAGCGGTATCCGGACGCGCGTTCGGCATCCACCGCAACGGGGCCGGAGCCCGAGGAGAGGGCCGAGATCGCCCGCTGGAGCGCTGACTGGTCGGCGGTGACCGGCGGCACACCCTCCGCAGGGGCGGTCAGCTGCTCAACCGTGGCCTCCTCCTCGGAATGACCCTCCGAGTCAGGTTCCGCGGCGGGGTCGACGCTGTCGTCGTCAGGGTCACTGGTCGGCACGCGGGGCGAGTCTGCCATCGGGTCCTGACCTCAGCGACGCTGGGGGAGTGCGACGACACCCTCGGGCAGCGGCGGGAGGCCGGCGATGGCGCAGAGCAGGTCACCCCACGCCTGCAGATGGGTATCGATCCGACCGTCCAGCGGCGTCCAGGAGGCGCGGATCTCCATCTCGACCGATGGCTCGCGCTCGGCGAGGGCCCCGAAGCTCTCGCTCAGGACGCAGGTCACCGTGCCCGCCTCGGCCGCCCACTCCAGGCCGCGCGTGCTGAGAGCATCGGTCAGCCAGGACCAGCCCACGCGTCCCACGTAGGGGTCGTGGCCGACCTCCGGCTCGACCGTGGCCTTGGCATAGGTGACCACGCGCCACGCGCCCTCCCAGGGCTCCGGCTCGGCGGGGTCGTGGAGCAGCACG
>DATGRS010000181.1:0-12949 GCA_035303365.1 Ornithinicoccus sp. | reverse complement strand
CGAGGCAGGGATGACCACCGCGGAGTATGCCGTCGGCACGATCGCCGCCTGCGCGTTCGCGGCGGTGCTGCTGGCCATCGTGCAGTCGGGCGGGATCGAGTCGCTGGTGACCAAGGTCATCAAGGCTGCACTGTCGGTCTCCTTGTGAGCAGCGGCGGGTGCCGCCACGGGATCGGCAACGTCGTGGTCAAGGCGCGTCCATCCCGTGGTCGGTGCCCGCTGGCCGATCTACCCACGGCGTAGGCTCGCTGATATCCACGAGATAAGTGAGAGAAAGCGACCAGGCCATGGACGACACCACGCTGACCGAGGCCCTGGAACGCGAGCACCGTGAGATCGACGCCGGGCTGGAGGCCTTCCTCGGGCAGGCCGGTGAGGGCGGCACCGAGGACCTTGGTCGCGCATCCGCCGCCTTGCGGCGCCACATCTACCTGGAGGAGCAGTTCCTGTTCCCGCCGCTACGCGCTGCTGGGCTGCTGGCGCCGGTACTCGTGATGCTGCGTGAGCACGGCGACATCTGGCGGACCCTCGACGACCTCGAGCACCAGGTGGCTCTGCAGGACGGCTCAGCTGCGAGCAGCCACTGCCGGGCGCTGCTGGCGATGTTGGAGGCGCACAACGCCAAGGAGGAGCCGATCATCTACCCCGAGGGCGACGCGCGGCTCAGCCCAGAGGCAAAGCAGGAGCTCCAGGACTTCCTCGAGGGCGGCAGGATGCCGGATGGCTGGGTCTGCGCGATGGCGCAGCCTCGTGGTGCTTGACGTTCCTCCGGAGCTCGTGTGATCCGCAGCGGGCCACGGCCGTCGATGCGGATCTGTTCAGGCTGACTCACACTGCGGTGTCCACAGGTCACCGGGAGACCTGACCGCCTCCACACCGGGCCGAGGACATCTGGACGACCGTGAGGGGGCCGTAGCAGCGTGTCAGGCGTGAGTTGCGGCCTCGACAGGAGGGGCGCGGACAGTCGAGAGGGAGATCGGGTGGAGCACGGAAAGGCCCGGCACGTGGACGAGAGAAACAGCCACCCGGATCACGGGATGGTGACCGCGGAACTCGCCGTCATCATCCCCGCGGTGGTCGCAGTGCTCGCGCTGTGCCTGAGCGGGCTCGGTCTCGCGGTGGACCAGGTCAGGAGCGTGGATGCCGCCCGCATTGCGGTGCGCGCCGCGGCCCGCGGGGAGCCGGTGGACGCGGTCACTGCGCTCGCGCGCGAGGTGGCTCCGGCAGGATCACAGGTGCAGGTGCAGCGGGAAGGGGGGAGGGTCCGCGTCAGCGTCACCGGTCCACGGCGCAACCGCTACCTGTCTGCCCTTCCGCGGGCCAGCGCGTCAGTGGTGGCGGTCCTCGAGCCTGCGGCGCGCGCCGGGTCACCATGAGTCACGGTGGGGGAGGGGCGCATCGCGAGAGGGGATCCGCAACGGTGCTAGGGGTAGGGGCGGTGCTTCTGCTCCTGTCCGTCCTGATGGCACTGCTGCTGCTCACCGCTGCGCTGCACGGCAGCCAGCGGGCGCGGGCGGCGGCCGACGCCGCCGCGCTGGCCGGCGCGGCGGCCCTCCTGGAAGGTCAGGGGCAGGAGGCGGCATGTGCAGCGGCCGGCGATCTGGCCAGGGCCAACGGGGCCGAGCTGCTCAGCTGCCAGGAGGCTCGTGGCAGTGCACCGGCTCGGGCAGGTCTGCGTGTGGAGGTAGCGGTCGTGGTGCCCGCCCTACAGGGTGCGCAGGCCCACGCGGTGGCGTATGCCGGATCGGTGCCGAGGCGGGGCGGATGAACGGGGGCCTTGGGCTCCCGTGACCCTGTTGCTGCGCGGGGCGTTCGCCGTGGCCTCGCCTCCCTCAGCGGCGGTCGTCGTCCGGATGTCGAGGGGTGCCGTCCGGCAGGGTGTTCTCGTCACCTCGGGACGTCGTGTTGTGGCCGGCGGCAGCGGTGTCCCGGGAGCCGGTCGGGGTGTAGTCGCTCGGGATGGCGATGCCACGGTCATCCGTCCGCGTCCCACCGGCTGAGGGGCTGTCACCCGCCACCTCCCGCTCATAGGGGGTGCTGTCGGTCCGGTGCGGGTCGTCCACCGGCGGGGCGGCAGGGTCGTGACGCTCCGCGGGCCGGTCGGCAGGACCGTCGTCGTAGGTGCGGTCGGCCCGACCACGGTCGTCGTCGTAGTTGCGGTCGGCCCGACGGCGGTCGTCGTCGAGTTCCGCGTCGTCACGCCGGTCAGCGGCCCGCTCGTCGCGGCGGTCGTGCTCGGGGCCGCCGTCGCGCACGGCCTTGCGCAGCTCCTTGACCTCGCGCCGCCGCCGGCGCGCGGCGCGCATGCCGGCTGCCAGCGCCAGAAGACCGAGGACCAGCACGATCAGGGTCGCGGCGCCCAGGAGGTAGAGGTGAAGCGGCGTGAGCTGGACCGTGAAGATCCCGAGGTCGATGTCCATGGCGTCGAGGTCATTGGTGCCGAGGAACATGTAGCCGAAGACGACGAGGGCCGCGATGATCAGCAGAAGGCCGAGGATGAGCATGGGATCGCCTCACATGTCGATGGAGTCTTCCTGGCGGACGCCCTGACCCTAATCGCTCACCCCGTCCTCTGCCTGCTCAGCGGTGGTCTCCCTCCCCTGGCGAGATCCGGCTGCTGCCCGCTCAGTGAGCAGGTGCGTGAGTGCCTGCGCCGCACCGACCTTGCTCAGCGGCGAGTTGCCGTTGCCGCACTTCGGGGACTGGACGCAGGACGGGCATCCGGCGGCGCACTCGCAGGATCGGACGGTCTGCAGCGTCGCCGTGAGCCACTGCTCCGCCCTCCGGAACCCCTGCTCGGCGAAGCCGGCACCACCCGGGTGGCCGTCATAGATGAGCACGGTCGGCAGCCCGGTGTCCGGGTGCAGCGCGGTGGAGACTCCGCCGATGTCCCACCGGTCGCAGGTCGCGATCAGCGGGAGCAGGCCGATCGACGCGTGTTCCGCCGCGTGCAGCGCCCCGGGGATGTCAGCCTCGCCGACCCCGGCCAGGGCCAGCTCGTCCTCGGGGAGCGTCCACCAGACCGCCATCGTGGACAGCGTGCGCGCCGGTAGGTCGAGCGGATGCTCGCCGATAATCTCGCCGGTCGGCAGCCGCCGTAGGAAGGAGGTGACCTGACTCGTCACCTCGACCGCACCGAAGCAGACCTGAGCCGCGCCCCATCGCTGTTGGTGGGCGGTGCGCAGGATGCGGAACTCGCTCACCGAGCGGGCCTGCGTGCTCCAACCCGGGTCGCCGGCGGCGACCTGCGCGCAACCGTCGGTGAGGTCGAGCTGACTGACGACATACGCCTGGCCCTGATGCAGGTAGACCGCGCCGGTGTGGACGGCCGAGTGCGCCCTCGCCTCGTCCACGGTGCCGAGCACCCGCCCGGTCCGGCTCTCGACGATCCGCACGGTCTGCCCGATGCCACGGAGCTCGACGTGGTCGCTGGGACGGTCGGTCCTGGCCCAGTACCACCCGGCTGGACGACGCCGCAGCACCCCACCCGCCACCAGCGCCTCGGCCAACCGAGGCACGGATGGCCCGAACCACTCGGTGTCCGCCTCCGTCAGCGGGAGCTCGGCCGCCGCCACCGCAAGGTGTGGGGTCAGTACGTGCGGGTTCTCGGGGTCGAAGACGCTGGCCTCCACCGGCGCCTCGAAGACGGCCTCCGGGTGGTGCACCAGGTAGGTGTCGAGCGGGTCGTCGGCTGCGACCAGCACCGCCAGTGACTCACCGCGAGCCCGTCCCGCCCTGCCCGCCTGCTGCCACAAGGACGCACGCGTGCCGGGCCACCCCGCGATCAGCACGGCGTCCAGCCCGGCGATGTCGATGCCGAGCTCGAGGGCGTTGGTGGCGGCCAGGCCCAGCAGCCGCCTCTCGCGCAGGTCGCGTTCGAGCTCCCGCCGCTCCTCCGGCAGGTAGCCGCCGCGGTAGGCAGCTACCCGCGGCACCAGCGTCGGGTCCACCCCGAACAGGTCGCGGCGCACCGCCGAGGCCACCGCCTCCACCCCCACGCGGGAGCGGGCGAAGGCGACGGTCTGGACGTCCTGGAGGACCAGATCGGCCAACAGGGAGGCCGACTCCGAGACGGCGCTACGGCGGGTGTCCTCGCTCGCCATCGGCGGCTCCCACAGGGCGAAGGTCGTGGCCTCGCGGGGAGACCCATCGCGCGTCACCGCGACGACCGGCTGTCCGATGAGGGCCTCCGCCAGCCTCGCCGGCTCCGCGACGGTCGCCGACGCGAAGAGCACGGTGGGCCGCGAGCCGTAGCGCGCGGCCACCCGCAGCAGCCGCCGCAGCACCGCCGAGGTGTGGGCGCCGAAGACCCCTCGATAGACGTGGCACTCGTCCACGACGACATACTTCAGCGCTCGCAGGAACGGTGCCCACTGCTGGTGGCCGGGCAGCAGTGAGTGGTGCAGCAGGTCCGGGTTGGAGAGCACGTAGTGCGCGTGGTCGCGGATCCACCGCCGCTCATCCAGGGGGGTGTCGCCGTCATACGCCGCGCTGCGCACCCCGGGCACCGCCATGGCCTCGAGCCGGGCCAATTGGTCAGCGGCCAGCGCCTTGGTCGGCGCGAGGTAGAGGGCGGTGGCGCCGCGGCCGGTCGGCGCGTGCGTGCCCTCCGCGAGCCTGGTCAGGACCGGGGCCAGGAAGCCGAGCGACTTGCCGGACGCGGTCCCCGTGGCGCAGACCGCGTGCCGCCCCGCCCGCGCCAGCTCGGCCATCTCGAGCTGGTGCGACCACAGCCGGGTCACGCCGGCGCCGGACCACGCGGCATACACCCCAGGGTCAACCCAGTCGGGCCACGGGACCAGCCTGGCCTCGCGTCGGGGCAGGTGCCGGACGTGCACCAGGCGGTCCTCGCGAGCCCCCCGGGCCAGGTGGTCCAGGGCGGCGCGCGGGTCGAAGGACGGGGCGGGCATCAGCGCCACCGTATGCCGTGTGGAGCCCTGGACCACGCCGGAAGCTGAGGAGGAGGTGAGGGGTCGTGTGTGGGATTTCACAGGCGTCACGTACCGTGGCCCCCGTTACAGTGGCGCACAGCCCCACCAATTGCTAACCGGCGTTCCCGGTCGATGACGACCGGCGTCTTCCAGGAGGACACATGCTGAACCCCTCGCACAGCCCAGAGCCGCGGTCATGAACTCGGGCGACATCACCCTCGGGGGCGGTGAGATCTCCATCGTCATCGTCGTCGCGCTGATCGCGGTCGCGGCCCTGGCGATGGGACTGCTGTTCCGCAAGGAGGTGCTGGCCACCCCGCCCGGCACGCCCAACATGCAGGCGATCGGCCAGGCCGTCCAGGAGGGCGCGCAGGCCTACCTGCAGCGCCAGTTCAAGACCCTCAGCATCTTCGTGGTCATCGCGTTCGTGCTGCTCTTCGCCCTTCCCGCCGACGACACCGCCGTCCGCATCGGCCGGTCGGTGTTCTTCGTCCTGGGTGCCACGTTCTCGGCCGGTATCGGCTACCTCGGCATGAACCTGGCGACCGCCGCCAACATGCGTGTTGCCGAGGCGGCCCGCAACGGTGACCGCGACAAGGGGATGCAGATCGCGTTCCGCACCGGCGGCACCGTCGGTATGGCGACGGTCGGCCTCGGTCTGCTGGGCGCCAGCCTGGTCGTGCTCTTCTACCAGGGCAACGCACCTCAGGTGCTGGAGGGCTTCGGCTTCGGCGCCGCCCTTCTCGCGATGTTCATGCGAGTCGGTGGTGGCATCTTCACCAAGGCGGCCGACGTCGGCGCCGACCTCGTCGGCAAGGTCGAGGCGGGCATCCCCGAGGACGACCCGCGCAACGCGGCCACGATCGCGGACAACGTCGGTGACAACGTCGGCGACTGCGCAGGGATGGCGGCCGACCTCTTCGAGTCGTATGCCGTCACGCTCGTCGCGGCGCTGATCCTCGGTTCGGCGGCACTCGGCGTGGACGGACTCACCTTCCCGCTGATCATCCCGGCCATCGGTGCCCTGACGGCGATCGCCGGCGTCTACCTCACCAAGGGCCGCGCCGGCGAGAGCGCCCTGGTGACGATCAACCGCGGCTTCTACATCTCCGCGCTCATCGCGGCCGGCGTCTCGGCGATCGCCGCGTTCGTCTTCCTCCCGGGCGACTACGCGGGCCTGGACGTCGACCCGGCGCTGCGCGCTGCGGCGGCGGTCATCATCGGCATCATCCTGGCGGCCTTCATCCTGTGGCTGACCGGCTACTTCACCGGCACCGAGTCGCACCCGACCAACAACGTCGCGAGGACATCGCTGACCGGCCCGGCAACCGTCGTGCTGTCCGGCATCGGTGTCGGCTTCGAGTCGGCCGTCTACACCGCGGCGACGATTGCCGGCGCGGTCTACATCCTGTTCACCCTGGGCGGCGGATCGCTGATCTTCTCGCTGTTCCTCGTGGCGCTGGCGGGCTGTGGCCTGCTCACCACGGTCGGGATGATCGTGGCGATGGACACCTTCGGCCCCGTCTCCGACAACGCCCAGGGCATCGCCGAGATGTCTGGTGACGTGGACGGTGAGGGCGCCCAGATCCTGACCGAGCTGGACGCCGTCGGCAACACCACCAAGGCCGTCACCAAGGGCATCGCGATCGCCACGGCCGTGCTCGCGGCCACGGCGCTCTTCGGCTCCTACTACGACGCCATCCAGACCGCCATCGGCGAGCTGACCGGAGGCACGGTGGACGACGGTGCGGACATCGCTCAGTCGCTGCTGGTCTTCGACCCGCGCGCCCTGGTCGGCATCATCATCGGTGGCTCCGTGGTCTTCATGTTCTCCGGCCTGGCGATCGACGCCGTGACGCGGGCCGCCGGTGCCATCGTCTTCGAGGTGCGCCGCCAGTTCCGCGAGAAGCCCGGCATCATGAACTACACCGAGAAGCCGGACTACGCACGCGTCGTCGACATCTGCACCAAGGACTCGCTGCGCGAGCTGGCCACCCCCGGCCTGCTGGCGATCCTGGCGCCCATCGCCGTCGGCTTCGGCCTGGGCGTGGGTGCACTGGCCGGCTACCTGGCCGGCGCGATCGGCACCGGTGTCCTGATGGCGGTGTTCCTGGCCAACTCCGGTGGCGCCTGGGACAACGCCAAGAAGATCGTCGAGGACGGCAACTACGGCGGCAAGGGCAGCGACGCGCACGCCGCGACCGTCATCGGTGACACGGTCGGCGACCCGTTCAAGGACACCGCCGGCCCGGCCATCAACCCGCTGATCAAGGTGATGAACCTGGTCGCCCTGCTGATCGCCCCGGCGATCGTGGCCATCTCCTACGGTGACTCCGCCAACGACCTGGTGCGCTGGCTGATCGCCATCGTGGCAGTGGCGATCATCGTGGGTGCGGTGTGGGTGACCAAGCGCCGCAGCACCGTGATCGGCGACGACGACATGGTCGAGTCGCGCACGGTCTGAGGTCGATGCGCGGCATCAGCTCGCAGTCGTCCGGCCCGGTGGAAGTTATCCGCCGGGCCGGACGCATGACCGTGGACTGTGCGGCCACACCGGGGCGCAACGGATGACACACCAGAGCTCGTATGCCGTGCCCTCGGGCGGTACGGAGCAGCTGGCTGCGCTGCGCGAGGACCTGCGGGCGGCGGCCTACACCACCGACCACCTTGCGGAGCTGCTCGGTGTCACTGCGTCCTCTGCCCTCCACAGGGACCAGATGCTCCCTGCCCTGCGGGTCCTCGAGGGCTGTTCTGACCCCGCGGCGCCGCTCGTGCGGCTGCTGGTGCTGGGCCTGGCTGAGCCGGTCGCGCACCTGGATGCCGTGCTGCCCCGCACGGGCGCCTCCGGACTGGTCGATCTCGGGATAGCGGTGCCCGTTGATCCCCTTCCCGACCGGGACGTCGGGGCTCGGCCATCGCTGCGGTCGACCTGCGACCTGCGTCCCTACGGCGATGAGCGGCACGACTGGTGGGTGGCCAGCGACCTGTCGGAGAGCGTGCTCGGTGGTGTGCTCCCGACCGACCATGTCCTCGGCGTGGGGGGCGCCTCGACCACTCTGGCGTCCTGGACTCCGCGCCCGCGCGTGACTCGCGCCCTGGATCTCGGCACGGGATGCGGCGTGCAGGCGTTGCACCTGACCGGCCACACCGACCGGGTCGTCGTCACCGACCTGTCGGCACGAGCGCTGGCGTACGCCCGCTTCAACGCCGCGCTCAACGGAGTCACCCTGGACGTGCGTCGTGGCTCACTGCTCGAGCCGGTGGCCGGTGAGGAGTTCGACCTGGTCGTGTCGAACCCTCCGTTCGTGATCACACCACGGCGCCCCGGCGTCCCGCGCTTCGAGTACCGGGACGGCGGTGCTGCCGGTGACAGCATCGTCGCCGGTCTGGTCGCCAACGTCGGCAGCGTCCTGGCGCCTGGCGGGATGGCTCAGCTCCTCGGCAACTGGGAGCTCCGGGCCGGTGAGCGATGGAGCGACCGGGTCGCCGGCTGGCTCGACGGCACGGAGCTGGACGCCTGGGTCATCCAGCGGGAGACCCAGGACGTCGCGGAGTATGCCGAGACCTGGGTGCGCGACGGAGGCCACCGGCAAGGCACGAGCGAGTTCGACGACCTGTATGCCGCGTGGCTGGACGACTTCGCCGACCGGGGTGTCGACCGGGTGGGGTTCGGCATCATCACGCTGGCGAGGCCAGCCCAGCACCGCCCACCCTTCCGATGCCTGGAGGAGCTCACCCACGCGGTGGAGCAACCGGCCGGTCCCGCGATCCTGGCCGGTGTGCGCGCGCGGACCTGGCTGGCGGAGCACGGGGACGACGACCTGCTGGCGACGCCGTGGTCCGTCGCCGACGACGTGACCGAGGAGCGGGTCGGCAGGCCAGGGGAGCCGGACCCGATGGTGATCCACCTGCGGCAGGGTGCCGGGCTGCGTCGGACGCTGCGGCTGGACACGGTGGCTGCGGGGCTGGTGGGTGCCAGCGACGGTGAGCTGAGCGCCGGGCAGATCCTCGCCGGCATCGCCATCCTCACGGAGCAGCCCGTCGAGGCGCTGTCCGCGCACGCGATGCCAATGTTGCGGACCCTGGTCGCCGAGGGGTTCCTCCGCTAGCCGGATGACGGCTGCAGCTCGGTGCGGTAGGACCTGGCGAACGCCGCGACTCGCTCCACCACGTCCGGATGCCAGATGATGCGGCGGTGGCCCAGGCCCTGGGTCAGCACCAGCTCACCGCCCGGCCAGGCGCGCGCGATGTCCACCGAGCCCTGCGCCGACGTCTCGACGTCGTCGCGGTCGTGGATGGTGAGGAGCCGCAGTGGGGCGCTGCCACTGTCCGGAGCTAGGTGGCGTGGCGTGGCGCCACGGTCGTGCGCGATGTGGGCCAGCGTCGTGATGTCGAACTCGGTCAGTGGCACGCCGACCCGGCGCTCGACCCGGTCCACCAGGCGGGGCCTGGTCGCCGGGCCCAGACCAATGACGTGCTCGAACCAGTCGAGCATCGGGACCAGCGAGGCCATGGGTGCCAGGAAGGCGTAGGCCCCGGCGACAGTCCCGTGCCGGCTGGCCCACATCGTCGCGGTGGCTCCGAGCGAGTGCGCGACGACGAGGTCTGCCGGGCCCTGCTGGTGGACGACTGCCGTGAAGGCGTCGGCGATCTCGAGGAGTGTCGTCGAGCGCGGCCCGTGCCGGCCGGGGCGGGAGGAGCCGTGGCTCGGAGCGTCGTGGGCCACCACGCGGTAGCCGGCGTCCAACAGGGCAGGGACGTGCGCCGCGAGCTGCTGCCACCAACCCGCCCAGCCGTGCACGAGGTGGGCCGTCGGTGCGCCCTCCGGCCCAAAGACCATGCCAGTGACCTCCAGGTCTCGCCGCCTGACGACAAAAGGACGACCGCCTGGTGGTGTGAAGCGTTCCCGCCTGGCTGCCGACGGCCTCGGCGGGAGACGGAACCACAGGTAGTCCGCAATGCGGGCCGCCACTGCCGGAGCAGCGCTGTCGAGCCCTGCCATGGCGAGGCGGACGGGCCTCGGTCCGGCCGCGGGCGTGACTGTCGGTATCGCAGGGGGTGCGTCCGAGACCTGAATAGGCCGAACGATCGTGCTATTCGTGGGTGCCATGGGAAGGTGCCTTTCGTGCAGATCGGTCTTGTCTGGGAGCGGTCGTCGTCAGGTGGCGATGCGCTCGATGAGTCCGTCGAACCGGTGACGGGCTCGGTCCTCAGCCGCTGCGTCCCGCATCAGCCGGGCCGCGAAGTGATACTCGAGCAGCACGCCGTAGAGCTCGTGCGCAACGCTCGTCGCGTCGGTGTCCGCGCGGAAGTGTCCGTGCCGGATGCCGCTGCGCACCACGGTCTCCACCGCGTCCAGCCAGTCCTGCTGCTGGCGCACCAGCTTGTCTCGGACCGGACTGTCCGGCTCGTCGTCATACTCACACGCAGCCGTGATGAAGATGCAGCCGCCAGGCAGGGCGTAGTCGGCGTATCCACCCCAGCCCAGCCACCGCTCGAACAGGAGCCGCAACCGGGGTTCACCCCGGTCCTCGGCCAGGGCGGGGAGCAGGACGAGCCTGCGGAAGTGCTCGCCGGCGAAGTCGAGCACGTCGAGCTGCAGCTGCTCCTTGGACCGGAAGTGCGCGAACAGCCCGCTCTTGGACATGTCCAGGGCCTCCGCGAGGCTGCCGATCGAGATGCGCTGCAGGCCGACATGGCTCGCCTGAGCCAGCGCCTCCCGCAGCACTGCCTCGCGCGTGTCCCGGCCCTTGCTCACCAGACTAGAAAAGCACGGTCGTTCGTGCGGCGCAACCTCATTCGTACTTGCCCTCGCTGAGAGCTGAGCGTCGGCATCACGGAGTGAGGCTGGGTCAGTGTGTGCGGTAGGTCTCTCGGGCGAGCTGGAAGCCGTGGCCGGTCGTCAGGTCCGTGCACTTCACCCCGGCTGCGTCGCTCAGGCACGAGATGTTTCCCAGGCGCAGGGTGCTTCCGTAGGGCAGCACGGCGACCGTCGTGTCACCGAGTTGATCCGTGGCGCCTAGCCCGGGTCCCGCCCAGCTGCCTCCGGCGTCGACGCTGGTGCCCGGCCGGATGTCGTAGGGCAGGCACGCCCAGGCCGGATCCGCGCCGCCACCGACCGACATGGCGTCCGCCGCCTCCGGGGTGCATCCCTCGAAGGCTTCGGGGTTGATGTGCTGCTGCTTGGCGGCATACTGCTTCCCGTCGATCTGGCAGACCACGTTGTCCGGCTTCATCACGCACGCGACGTTGTGCGACGGCATGAGGAAGGCCGCCTGGCCACCCTCGAGCAGGATCGTTCCGTCGGGCTGCAGCTCCGCGGTGAGGTCGCCGGGCGCGGACGGGTCCTCCACGCCGCCGTCGGTGCCGGACCCGTCATCGGACCCGGCCTGCGGGGAGTCCTCAGAGGGTTCGGTCCCGTTTGTTGATCCCGACTCGGCGGCCTCGATCACCTGCGGCTGCTCGCTGTCCGGAGCGCCCGAGCAGGCGCCCAGGGACAGGGCGAGCAGCAGCATCGGGAACACAAGGCGTGGGCGACGAGGGAACGGCACGAGAGCCTCCTGGCGGGGACAGGGCAACCCGAAGAGAGTAACCAGCGAGGGGGTATGCGGGAAAAGGAGTTGTGAGTGAGCGCTCACTCACCTATTGTCCCTCCATGACCCCACGCGCTCCGGCGCTTCCTCCAGACCAGCGTCGTGCCGCGATCGTCACCGCCGCCCTGGGCGTCCTGCGGCGCAAGGGCAACGCCGCAACCACGCGCGAGATCGCCGAGGCTGCCGGGGTGGCCGAGGGGACCCTCTTCCGGGCCTTCGGCACCAAGGAGGACCTCGTCTGCGCCGCCATGGAGCAGGCCTTCGAGCCGACGCCGGTCATCGCCCAGCTGGCCGCCATCGACGCGGCGCTTCCCCTCCGCGAGCGGCTGGTCGTCGCCGTCGGTGTCATCCAGGCGCGCTACCTCGAGGTGTTCGAGCTCATGCACGCCATGGGTATCGTGCACCCTCCGGACAGCACGGCCGGGCACCGTCACGCAGGTCCCGGTGCCCACGCCACCGCTGGGCCCTGGCGGCAGCAGATGCTGGAGCGCCTGTTCGCCCTGGTCGAGCCAGACTCAGAGCAGCTCAGGGTGCCCGCTGACGAGCTCGTCGACCTGATCGTCCTGCTGAGCTTCGCCGGCAGCCACCACACCCTCACCCAGGGCCGGATCCTGGCCCCCGACACCATCGTCGACGTGCTGCTGGACGGCACCCGGAAGGTCTCCTGATGCTCATCCGTCTGCTGCGCACCCACCTGAGGGCGTACCGCTGGCCGATCCTGGTCCTCCTCGTGCTGCAGCTGGTCAGCACGATCGCCTCTCTCTTCCTGCCGACCTTGAACGGTCGGATCATCGACGAGGGCGTCGCACTGGGACTGACCGGCCCGATTCTGCGGCTGGGCGCGATCATGCTCGGCGTCTCCCTCCTGCAGATCTCCGTCACCATCGCGGCGACCTACCTGGCCTCCCGGACGTCCGCCTCCGTCGGCCGGGACGTGCGGGGCTCGGTCTTCGACCGCGTCGCGTCGTTCAGCGCGCAGGAGGTCGGGCGGTTCGGTGCGCCCACGCTCATCTCCCGCTCCACCAACGACGTCACCCAGGTGCAGACGGTGACCTTCATGGGGCTGACCCTGATGGTCGGCGTGCCGATCATGATGGTCGGGGGCGTCGTGATGGCGCTGCGCGAGGACGTCGGCCTGTCCTGGCTGATGGCGGTCGCGGTCCCGCTGCTGGCGCTGGTCGTCGGACTGATCATCCGGCGGATGGTGCCCCAGTTCACGCTCATGCAGAAGTCCGTCGACTGGGTCAACCGGGTGCTGCGCGAGCAGATCACCGGCATCCGGGTGGTGCGGGCCTTCGTCCGCGAGGACCACGAGCGCGCCCGCTTCGCCGACGCCAACACGCAGTACACCGGAACCGCCCTGGCGGTCGGCAAGCTGATGGCGCTCGTCTTCCCGATCGTCATGCTCGTCTTCAACGCCTCGAC
>DATGRS010000180.1:0-28060 GCA_035303365.1 Ornithinicoccus sp. | reverse complement strand
ACCGCCCCGGGGCTGCTCTATGGCTACGGCTCCTACGAGATCTCGATCGACCCGTACTTCTCGGTGTCGCGGCTCTCCTACCTGGACCGCGGTGTGGTCTACGCCATCGCGCACATCCGCGGCGGCGGCGAGATGGGTCGCAGCTGGTATGAGAACGGTCGGATGGAGCACAAGCACAACACGTTCACCGACTTCGTGGCCTGCGCCGACGAGGTCGTGTCCTCCGGCTGGGTGGCCACTGGTCGCCTCGCCGCCGAGGGACGCTCCGCCGGCGGGCTGCTCATGGGTGCCGTGCTCAACATGGCGCCGGAGAAGTTCCGCGTCGTCCACGCCGGCGTGCCGTTCGTCGACGCGCTCACCACGATCCTGGACCCCTCACTGCCGCTGACGGTCGGGGAGTGGGAGGAGTGGGGCAACCCGGTGGAGTCGCCCGAGGTCTACGCGATGATGCGCACCTACAGCCCCTATGAGAACATCCGCTCGGTCGACTACCCGGCGATCCTGGCGACCACCGGGCTCAACGACACCCGCGTCTTCTACGTGGAGCCCGCCAAGTGGGTGTCCCGGCTGCGCGAGACGGTGACCTCGGACCTGACGGAGCGGCCGATCCTGCTGAAGACCGAGATGGTGGCCGGCCACGGCGGCAAGACCGGGCGGTATGACGCATGGCGCGAGACCGCGTTCGAGATCGCCTTCGTGCTGGACGAGCTGGGCGCCGGCTGAGGGCCCTGTCCCCTGTTTTGGTCCTGCAGAAGTTGTCGCATGCCGAGCTCGGTGAAGGACCATGAGTGCGGGGCGCAGTGAGTCGGGTGTGGCTCGGGTGGTCGACGGGCCCTCGACGGGGCTCGCCGCTCGGGTGCTGTCAGCTCAGCTCGCGGTGAGTCGTCTGGTCCGGCGCGTTCACGGTCGAGCAGAACGCCAGACCAGCAGGGTCGGCGAAGACGCGCCATCCCGGAGTCTCGAGCCCGCGGTCCAGGGCGCCCGCGTCCAGGAGTCGTTGAACCTCGGCCGCCTGGTCGTCGGTTCCGAGGTCAAGGTGTGCGCGCACCTGGCCCGTCGGCTCGTCGAGCCGCTGGAAGAGCAGCTGGATGGGCGAGCCGTCATCGTCGTGCCACTTCCCGGCGAACTCCGGGGAGTCGGAGCCCACCCACCGGCCCCCAAGCAGGGCCCGCCAGAAGGGAACCTCGCGGTCATGCCGGCTGACGGGCGAGTCGATGCAGACCTGCACCAGCCGCGAGCGGTGACCGTCGGCCCAGGTGACCGGGAGCGGCGCGATGCGGTCGCGCCGCGGGATGACGCAGAACGGCAACCCGCCAGGGGAGCGGAGTGCCACCCAGCGCTCGAACCTGCCCACGACCTCGGCTCCGCCGTCCACGGCGTGGGCGATCGTGCGCTCTGGGTGCTCCGACTCCACGTCGAGGTGCACCCGCGGTAGGCCGTCGATCTGTTGCACGTGCACGTAGGGGTCGCCGTCTGGCGGTTCGAAGCTGCGCAGCTCGGGATGCCCCTCCCAGGCTTTACCGAGCGGCCAGCCGAGCACGCTCGACCAGAAGGTGGCGGTGCGTCCGTGCAGGTCAGCGGGTACGTCGATCACCGCGTGCAGCCAGCCCATGGTTCGAGGATAGGGCGGCGCCGTCGAACGCGTGGGGTGCGCGGCTGGCCTCTCGGCAACGCGAAAGGCAGTGCCTCAGCCACTCTCGCGCAGGCGACTCAGAGCGTGCAGGCGGGCGCCTCCTCGAGGGCGGCCACGGCCTCTTCGTAGGGCTTCATGTTCTCCGGGGCGGTGGCGACATCGTGGTGCCACTCGGCCATGTAGGCGTTGATGTCCTGCTCCGCCTTGCTCGCCATCATGTCGCCGTGCTTGGACCAGTCGCCCATCACCTTGTCGGCGGCCGTCGTGAGGTCGTTCAGGGCTTGTCCACGGTCGGCGCAGTCGGCGGCCTCGTCGGCGAACTCGCCGTCGTCCGGAGCCTCGGCCAGCTCGGTGCACGCGCCGCTGGCCTGCTCGTAGGCCGTGCGGGCGGACTCGTAGTCCGCGACCTCCTCGCTGACGTTGACCTTGGTCTCGCCGAAGATCTCGTTGGCCTTGTCGAGCGAGATCCGGCCGGCGTTGTAGTCCACCGAGGCCGTGTAGTGCAACTTCCAGTTGGTCGCGCCGACCTTGGCGACCTCGGCCAGCTCCTCGCCGGCGGCGACCTCGGCCGCACACGCCGTCAGCTCCTCGGAGGGGGTGGCCGCCTCGGTCGACTCCGCGGTGGTCGGTGCGGCATCCGCTGTCTCCGTGGCGCTGACCGCGTCGCTCGTGGCGGCGGCGTCATCGGTTGTCGGCTCCTCGGTGACCGCGCTCGTCGGCTCGTCGGACGCGCCAGGAGTGTCGTCGTCGCGGTTCACGAGGCCCCACACGACATACGCCAGCAGTGCCAGCACCAGCACCCCGGCGATGATCAGGGCAGGTAGCCGTCCGTTGCTCGCCCTTGAAGCCACATCAGTATGCCGACCCATGAGGGTTAGCCTGCCACACCCGGTGGGTCCGCGAAAACCGACATCGTCGCTGGCAGTGGCCGTGCGACGTGGTCGCTCAGGCGCTGGGTGGCTCGGGGTGGACGGTCTGGCTCCGGGGATGGGCGAAGACCCACCGCCGCTGCAGCAGATAGCTGGCCACGAAGAGGCACCCGTCGACGATGATCTTCGCCCATACGACGTGGCCCTGCAGGAGCCAGGCGACCACCGTGGTGAGCAGCGCCGAACTGACCAGAAGCCCGGCCGCGAGCGTGAAGTAGCGGCCCAGCGCCTTGGAGGCCTTCTCCTTGGACTGGAAGACCAGCTGGCGGTTCAGCGCGAAGTTGAACAGCGCCGACACGACCCGGGCCGCCACGGTCGCGCTGGCCACTGCCTCGAAGTGCGAGGCCCCGTCGAACGCCGCGTCGATGATGACCGCGAAGAGCGCCACGTCGACCACGAAGCCGAGCAGCGAGGTGAGGACGAAGCCCGCCGCCTGGGCGAACAGGTGCCCGTAGATGCGCACCGAGTCCTGGACCGGGCGGAAGTGCGTCTGGCTGTTGTCCTCGTCGTGGTAGATCGTCTCGATCGGCACCTCGTCGACGCGGACCTGGTGGCCGAGCATCCACATGAGTGAGTTCATCTCGTACTCGAACCGCGTGCCGCGCACCTTCAGGAGCTCGGGGAGCAGCTCGCGGGAGAAGCCGCGCAGCCCCGTCTGGGTGTCCGGGATGCTGCGGCCGAGCAAGACCTTGACGATGCCGGTGGTCAGGTGGTTGCCGATGCGGCTCTTGGTCGGCAGGTCGGGCAGGTCGAAGTCGCGCACCCCCAGCACACAGACCCGCTCGTCCTCGCGCATGGCCTCGGCCAGCTGCTCGGAGACGGCCAGGATGTCGGGGGCCGAGTGCTGCCCGTCTGAGTCGGCCGTCACGATCCCGGTCACCTGCGGCCGCTCCAGGCAGTGCCGCATGGCGGTCTTGAGAGCAGCACCCTTGCCGAGGTTCTCCGGCTGGGTCAGCACGGTGCACCCCTCGCGGGCGGCGATGGCCTCGAAGACGTGGGCGTATGACGGACCCGAACCGTCGTCGACCACCAGCACGTCGGTGAGCCCCGCGGCCTGCATCTCGGCCACCAGGCCGGGGAAGTCGTCCGACGGGTGCAGGCTGGGGATGACCAGGACGGTGCTCACCGCACCCACTCCACCAGGTAGGGGGCAGGTCCGGGCGGGATGATGCCCTGCTCGGCGAACCACCGCTCGGCCGCGGCGTTCTCGGTGAGCACCACGAAGTGGTCGCAGCGCTCCGGCTCGTGGGGCTCTTCGTCGCCGGCGAACACGATCTCCTCGACATCAGGGGACACCAGGACATAGCGCACGATATAGCGCCGGAAGCCGGAGTCTGGCGTGTTGAGCACCACGCACACCGTGTCGCCCGGCGGCACCTCCTCACCGGCGAGCGCCTGGTCGACCTGGGCGCGGGCTGAGTCGGACGAGTCGGGGACGGGGAGCAACCTGTAGTTGGCGAGGGCGGACATCGCGAACAGCGTGGCGGCAGCGGTGACGGCGGCGAGCACCTGCAGTGCCAGGCGGCTCGCCGCGTCCACGACGGCGAGCAGCAGCCACATCACGACCAGGAACCAGGCAAGGTGCGCAGTCGACAGGTAGCGGTGCAGACCGGCCAGCCTGAGCGCTTCCTCCAGCGGCATGGACAGCAGGAACATCGCAAGGATCCCGGCCACATAGAGCGCGAAGCTGAGCACACCGCCGACAAGAAGCCACACCGCCTCGGAGCGCCGGACCAGCTGGCTCCGACGCAGCAGCACGACGGCCACCACCAGCACGAACAGCAGCACCACCGTGGCGACGTCACCGAGCACCTCGTTGGCGAACGACCGCACGATCGCTTCGACGTCCGACCGGGTCTTCTCCCCGAAGACGTCCTCGAAGCGTCCGGCAGACATCGAGTGCTTGGACTCCATGCCCTCGGGGAAGGTGGCGGACACGTGGTAGGTCCACCACAGCAGGAACGCCCACGGTGCGAGGAGAGCGGGAAGCAGCCACCAGGTGAAGCCCCTGGGTGACCGACCATCCCCGGTGACGTCCGCTGGCTGCCGGCGGTCCGTCATACGCACCCGGGTCAGGACCAGCACCGCGACCGAGGCGAGGACGACGGTGAACAGGCCCGAGTTCTTCGTCATCGCCAGGAAGGCCATGACGATCGCGATCGGCAGCAGCAGACTCCGCAACCGGTCCCGGTTGGCCCACACCAGGACCACCAGGTAGCCGCTCATCACGCCGAGCAGCGTGTCCACGAGCAGGCTGTTGACGAAGATCTCGAACTCGGCGACCACCCAGTACGTGCCGACCACGGCGACCACGCCGACGCCCTTGCGCCGTGGGGTGGCGGAGAGCAGAGCGAGGACATAGCTGAACGTCAGCAGCTGCTGTGCCAGCATCGCCACGGACTCGGCGGCGGTGAGTGTCCGGTTGAAGAGGTAGACGAAGCTCGCGCTGCCGAGCGGGTAGGACTGGAACACCACGACGGTGTCCTCAGCGGTCGGGAAACGGCCCTCGGCGAGCATGACTCTGACCACCAGCGCCCAGTGGCTGAAGTTGTCGTAGCTGACCAGGACCTGGCCGCGCAGGTACCAGGCCAACGCCACCGCGGCGCCGGCGAGCAGCCACAGCGCCGGCTCGCGCACCAGCTCACGCAGCCCGTCGGGTGCCCGCCACGCCTCGACGGCCAGCAGCGCCACGCCCACGACGACGACCGCCCATGCCGACTGCGGGAGAAGTCCGAGCATGCCGCCGGCGAAGACGGCGAGACCCTGGGCGGTGAAGACGAGGGCGGGCACGAAGGCGACGTCCAGACCGGTGCGGCGCCGGGTCCAGGCGATGTAGCCGAGCTGGGCGAGCCCGAAGGCCGCGCTCTGCAGCAGCACCATGAGCACGCCGACCCCTCGTCTCTCGTCGGAGTCCCGGCCGGGACCGTCGGCAATCGTACGTCCTGATGTCGCCGTCGTCCGCGCAACGAAGCGTGGGCGACCGGGCCGACGATCGAGGGGGTGCGGGACAGGGGCCAGTCAGCGTAGCCTCGAAGAGCGCGCCGATGCCGACTCACAGGAGGATTCGATGGACTTGATGACCCGGGCTGAGTTTGAGGAGCTGATGGGTGATGGTGGGGGACCGCGGGTGTCCGTGTTTGTGCCGACGCACCGGGTGAGCAGAGCCAAGGAGAGCGAAGCCGATCGGCTGAGCTGGAAGAACCTGCTGTCGACGGTGGAGGCGGCGCTGCTGGACGAGGGGCACGGTCGGCGGGAGATCGACGAGCTGCTCGCGCCCGCGTGGGAGCTGCACGACGACGCGATGGCGTGGAGTTACATGGGGGACGGGCTCGCCATGTTCCTGCGGCCCGGCTGGCACGCCACCTATCGGGTGCCGCTGGACGTGCCCAAGCTGGCCACGATCGGGTCGGGCTTCGTGCTGACTCCGGTGTTGCCGCTGCTCAGTGACCGCAACTATGTGGTCCTGGCCATCAGCCAGAAGAACGTGCGGGTCCTGCGCGGGAGCCGCGACCGGATCAGCGAGCTGGAGCTGCCGGCGGTGCCCAGGGCGTTCGAGGACGTGATGACACGTGAGGACGACGTGCAGTCCGACACGGTGCCGCGCCCGACCGCTGCCGGTCGGACGTCGGCCTCGGGACGAGCGGTCTACTACGGCAACAGCTCGCTGGACAACGTGCACAAGGAGGACGTCGTCGAGTACCTCCGCGAGGTGGCGCGTGGTGTCGAGGACTACCTCGCGGGGCGGTCGATCCCGCTGATCCTGGCAGGGCTGCCGGAGTGGGTGGCGGTCTACCGGGAGATCAGCTCCTACCCCTACCTGGTCGACGCCGCGGTCGAGCGGAACCCCGACGACCTGGCGGCTGACGACCTACGCCGGGCCGCGTGGCCGCTGCTGGAGGAGCGCCTGAACAAGGAGAACGAGGCGCTGCTGGACCGGCTCCACGAGCAGTTCGCCCGCGGCACAGGAGTGTTCGGCCTCGAGGAGACCCGGCGTGCGGCGCGGGAGGGCCGCGTCGACACCATGCTCCTGCCGCCGGAGACCTCCGCGGCCGCACCCAACGGCAACAGCCCGGTGGTCCTGCTGGACGACGAGTCCGGCTACGGGCTGGTCGCCTCCGCAGCCCGGGCCACGCTGCGGGCCGGTGGCGCCATCCGGGTGGTCGAGGCGCTGCCGGATGCCGTCCCGGCGGCAGCGGTCGTGCGGTACTGAACCGTGGCCGGCGACGGCTGTGAGTTCTGTGCCGTGGTGCGCGGCAAGGAGCCCGCGGAGGTCGTCCTCGACACTGACACGGTCATCGCGTTCCTGGACCGGCGGCCGGTCTTCAAGGGCCACGTCCTGGTCGTGCCGCGCGAGCACGTCGAGACGCTCACCGACCTGCCGGACGCGCTGCTCGAGCCGGTGTTCGCCGCCGCCCGCCTGATGGCCGCCACGGTCCGGACGGCGCTGGGCTCCACCGGTTCGTTCGTGGCGATGAACAACACGGTGAGCCAGTCCGTGCCGCACCTGCATGTCCACGTCGTGCCGCGCACCAAGGGCGACGGCCTGCGCGGGTTCTTCTGGCCCCGCACCAAGTATGCGGACGGGGAGATGGCGGAGTATGCCGACCGCCTCCGGGCCGCGCTCGACCCCACCTCCGCCGTCGGTCAGGAGCCGCGATGAACCCTCACGTGCCGCCCTCTCCCGTGCCGGACCGGGTCGCGGCCGACCTCGCCGGGCTGCACCGCGCCCTCGATGCGCAGGTGGCGCCGAGGACCGAGGACAACCTTCTGATCGGCACCTGGAACATCCGGGCGCTGGGCAACTACACCGACAAGTGGACCGCATCCGGCAAGGACAGTCCGAAGCGTGACTGGCACTCGCTGGCGGCCATCGCGGCCGTCGTCGAGCGCTTCGACGTGACCGCGATCCAGGAGACCAAGCGCGACACCAGGGCCCTCTTCGCCCTGCTGTCCCTGCTCGGCGAGGACTATCGGGTGATCGCCTCCGACGTCACCGAGGGCGACGAGGGCAACGACGAGCGCCTCGCCTACATCTATGACAGTCGACGCGTGCAGCCCTCGGGGCTGGTGGGCGAGATCGTGCTGCCGCCCAAGGCGGAGAACCCGGTCAGGCAGTTCGCCCGGACGCCGTATGCCGCGGGATTCGTGCGCAACGACGTCGAGTTCGTCCTCACGACGGTGCATGTGCTGTGGGGCAAGCGGTGGCAGGACCGGCTGCCGGAGCTGACCGCCTTTGCGGAGTGGATGCGCGGCTGGGCGGACCGGCCCAAGGACTGGAACCGCAACCTGTTCGTCCTCGGGGACTTCAACATCGACCGCAGGGACGACCCGCTGTGGATGGCGTTCTTCGCCACCGGGCTGTACCCGCCCGCGGTGCTGCACGACGTGAGCCGGACGATCTTCGACAACGACCGGGATAGGCACTACTACGACCAGATCTCGTGGTTCACGCCGACCCTGGCCGACGGCACGACCGTGTCCCGCCTCGAGGGGCTGGACTTCACCCACACCGGCGGCAACGTCGACTTCGTGCCGCACACGCTGACCGACTCCGGGCTGGACAAGCAGCAGCTGTCCTGGCGCATCAGCGACCACTACCCGCTGTGGCTGGAGTTCCGCGTCACTCCCTGAACCCGTCATCCCGAGCTCCTGGGCAACGACACACCAGGAAGGCGCGCGAGGATCTGGATAGCCTCGGAACATGAGCCTCGAACGACCAGTCGCCCCCGACCCCTACGAGCTGATGCCGGCGGTGCCCACCTTCACCGTTACCAGCACCGACGTCACCGACGGCCAACCGCTGAAACCGGACCAGGTGGCCGCCGAGGGCGACACCTCTCCGCAGCTGAGCTGGTCGGGCGCGCCGGAGGGCACCAAGTCGTTCGTCGTCACCTGCTTCGACCCTGATGCCCCGACGCCGTGCGGCTACTGGCACTGGGTGCTGGTGGACCTGCCCGCCGACGTCACGTCCCTCGAAGCGGGAGCCGCCGCGGGCGACCTGCCGGGCAAGGCCTTCCACGTCCGGACCGATGGTGGCGTCATCGGCTTTGAGGGCGCGGCGCCGCCGGACGGTGACCACCCGCACCGCTACTACTTCGTGGTCCACGCCGTGGGCGAGGAGTCGCTCGGCGTCGACGCGGATGCCTCGCCGGCAGTCGTGTCGTTCAAGCTGGCGTTCAAGACCCTGGGCCGCGCGATCATCCACGGGACGCACCAGGTCTGAGCGCCTGGCGCGCCCGACTAGGCGTGCACCCAAACAGGCAACGTCGTGCGCGCCGTGCCGGAGCACCGCGCTGACCAGCATCGATGCGTGGAACTGGCGTGACAACTCCTGTTTGACGGCACGCCGCGGGGTGTGAGCCCCGCCGTCAGTGCTTCGCGCGGCGGTCGATCGTGACCGTCGTCTGGCTACCCAGTGGCTGGAAGCCGAGCCGCGCGGCGACACGCTGCGAGGCCTCGTTGTCCGCCCGCGCCCGCCACTGGGGGAGCAGCCCGGCGGCGAGCGCAGCGTTCGTCGCGAGCGCCGCCGCCACGGTGCCGTGCCCGTGGCGCCGCTTGTCGGGACACGTCAGCACCCCGAGGTGCGCCAGCACGTCCGCCCAGACGACGTAACCCGCGCCGGCCAAGTGCCCGTTCGAGCCGGCCCGCACCTCCGGCGAGTCATCGAGCAGGACCCAGCGGGACGGCATACCGCCGAGTCCGACCTCCTCGATGTCCTCCGGGGTGCACAGGCCCTCGAGCGCGGCGACCGCCGCCTGGTCGTCGACGGTCCGGACGTCGGGCAACCCCTCGATCGGGACGTCGGCGTAGGACAGCACGGCGGAGCCGACCGGACGGCTGTTGTGGTCGGCGGTCAGCTCCAGCAGCACCTGCAGGTCCGCCAGCTCGTCGTCGGAGAGTCCCTCACCACGCTCGATCGCCCACTCCGGACCGACGAGGACGCCGTGACCGAGGAGCCGGACGAACGTCACCGTCTTCGCCTTCGGGTCCACCCGGGTGATCCGACCGGATGTCATGTCGGCCAGCGCGCCGTCCTCCAGCTGGAGCAGCTGGGTCCAGGCACGGGCGACGGTGAGTTCAGTGGCGGTGCGCACGACGGAAGCCTATGTCGTGAGATCGCGCAGAGCGCTGTCAAGGGTCGGGTGCTCGAACTCGAACCCGGCCTCCGTCAGGATCTCCGACGTCGCGTGGCGCCCGGTCAGGCCGAGCGCCGGGTCGGTGCCCAGGACCACACCGCCCACGTGCACCAGCGCCTCGGGCGTGGGGAGGGCCAGGGGTCGGCGCAGGTACTCACGGAGCTGCGCCATCAGCTCGGCGTTGCGCACCGGATGGGGGGCGGCGGCGACGAGTATGCCGTCAGGCAGGTCGACGTGCGACTCCAGGCCCAGAGCGGCTCTGACCATGGCGAGCCAGTCGTCGAGGTGGATCCAGCTGAACCACTGGCGCCCGGACCCCACGCGGCCGCCGAGACCCGCCCGCGTCAGACCCGCCAGCCGGTCGAAGGCGGGGGAGCCGTGCTGCAGGACGATCGAGGTGCGCAGGATCGTGAGATGGCGGGCATTCGCACCCTCAGCAGCTGCCTCCCACGGCGCCGCCACGCCGGTCATCTGCGGGAGCGCTGCGTCGCCCGTCGGGAGCGGGCTGGACTCGGACACGGTGGTCTCGCCCGCGTCGGACCAGATCGCGGTGGTCGACCCCTGGACCCAGCGCGCGAGTGGTGCGCTCAGCCCCCTGCTGGCCTCGACGAGAGCGCGGGTCGGCCGCACCCGGGACTCGCGCAGCTCCTGGATGTTGGCGGGGGTCGGGCGCACGTCCACGAGGCGTCCGGCGAGATTCACCACGGCGGTGTTGAGGGGGTCTCCGTCGAGCTCGGCCGACCACGGTCCCACGCTGACGCCGTCCCACCGGGACTGGCGGTAGGGCAGCTCCAGGTTCACCTCGCGGGTCAGCAGGACCACCTCGTGCCCCCGGGTGGCCAGGTCGGCGGCGACGGCACGGCCCAGCGTGCCGGACCCGCCGGCGATGACGACCTTGAGCAGGCCGGGCGTCGGCTCCGGCCGCAGCATCCGGTAGAGCCGCGTCACCGCGAGCGGCCAGTCCTTGACGATCGGTCCGGCAGCGGCCAAGACCACCGACTGGGCCAGCGGTCCGGTCACGGTGACCTGCTGCTGGAGCGTGCTGCCGCCCGCCGCCTCGAAGAGACGCCAGCTGACCCGCATGACGCCTCCGGGGATGGGCTGCTCGAGGGTGAGGCCACGGGGTGGGTCGACCGTGGTGATCCGCAGTGCCGGGGCGGTCCGTCCGTGCAGGGCCGCCGCCCACCCGCGGTTGGGGAGGTAGTGCCCGAGCTGTCCCGGTGCGACGGAGGGGTGCGGGCCGGCATACGCGGCGGTCTGCGGGTCGGAGTCCAGGGTGAACGAGCGGACGGCGGTGCACCAGCGCGGCCAGCAGGTGGGGTCGCCGACGACCTGCCACAGCTCGTCGGCGGGAAGCGCGAAGTAGTGGTGGGACGTCCGCTGCCAGGCCATGAGCACAGCCAACCACGTGACCGCAGACCTGCTGGAGGCGGATCCGACGCCCTCGCGCGGACTGGGGCGGTCCGCCAGTTCGTCGGCGCCTGACGGCATACTGGGAGAAGGCTCGGGCAGCGGGCCGTTCCCGAGGGCAGGACACAACGCATGACGGACAACCTGGAGCCGCAGCCGAGCGAGCCCACGACTGACGCCGACCGGCGGGCGAGGGCGCTGCGGACCAACAAGCGGCAGGCGTGGATCTACATCGGTGTCGGGGTTGTCCTGACGGTGCTCGGCATCATCGGGCTCGTGGCGGAGGACCGGAGCTTCCTGGACTGGTTGCTGCTCGGCCTGGGTCTGGTGAACCTCGTCATCGGGGCCATGCAGCTGCGCCGCCCGGAACCGCCGCTCGCCTGACACCGGCGGACCTCACTCGGCCAGCAGCTCCCCGATGTACGCCGCGAGGCGCACCGACGCCTCGATCTCCACGCGTCGGATCGAGACGCTCTCGACGTTGAAGCCGAACGGCACGTCCAGGCACCGGCAGAAGGCGGCCAGCTCGCGCGCCATCTCCGTGCACTGCTCGTAGGACTCGGCCAGGGGGTCCTCGGAGTAGACCAGCTGGTTCTGCAGCCACCGGGGGACGTGCACGCCGAGCCACTGGAGGAACTCCAGGGTCTTCAGCGAGCCGCACACCGACAGGGTGAAGACCAACGGCGCCGGCTCGATGCCGCGGTCGCGGCACGTGTAGGCGTAGTCCGAGACCAGGTCCTTCGCGGCGGTGAGGTCATAGATCACCTGGGTCACGAAGAAGGAGCAGCCGGACTCCTGCTTGCGAAGCATCCGGTCGTGCTCGTCCAGGCGGGTGGCGTGTCGCTCGGGGATCGTCACGCCGCCCATGGGCAGCACGCTCCCGGCGTCGCGCCACAGCGACAGCGCCTCGTCGAGGCGGGTGCGCACCGGCTTGTCGCGTGATGACGCGCCCACCAGCACGGTGGCGACCTCCGCGGGATCCTGCTCGGTCATCCACTGCTTGAGCGTGGCAGGTTCGTACTTGCCGACGGAGCGGTAGACGATGACCGGGCGGTCCCAGCCGGTGAGGTGATCGGCACGGAAAGTGCCCGGGTCGACGGTCGCCAGATAGGGGAAGGGCCGGTCGTCGTGGTTGCGGTCGCCCTCGTCCTCGATGTCGTAGAGGATCAGGGCGTCGAGATCCAGCGGGCGGAGGCGCTCGATGGTGACCTGCCCGATCCGCTCGAGGTCCTCCGCGGACGTCGACTCGCGCGGGGGAGTGATGCTGTAGAGGCGCAGCGGTCGCCGGCGGTCGGCGAGGCGTGCCGCGAGCCCGCTCGACTGTCCTGCTCCCATGACCGTGCCTCCTTCAGGAGGTCACGCTACTGCGCCCCGGCCCCCGCATTTTCGTAGGGGTCTCGTACGGGGAGCCCGGATTTTCGTAGGGGTCTCGTACGGGCGGCAGGACGTTCCGCACGCATCTGTCGAGCCCGCTGTGTGAATCAGCGGCACTACCGATGCGTGAGTCAGGGGACGACCCGGGCGATGCCGAGGGTCGGGTTGCGG
This sequence comes from Ornithinicoccus sp., assembly GCA_035303365.1. GTDB lineage: Bacteria > Actinomycetota > Actinomycetes > Actinomycetales > Dermatophilaceae > Ornithinicoccus. The sequence continues at coordinate 15,407 of DATGRS010000180.1, read as the reverse complement.
CGGGCGTAGTCCACGATCGCCTCGTGCTGCGGCTCAGGCACGTGGACGCTCAGGACCACGAACCGCTGACGGGGGTCACACACCCTGCGGATCCGCTCCTCCTCGTCATAGGAGGCGACCACGATCGGGTGCGGCGCCAGCGTCTGTCGGATGAGTGGCGTGATGGCGCTCGCCGTGGGGCTGATGACGGCGAGGAGGTCGCCCCGTCGGCTGAGTGGCAGTCCCCACGCCAGGGCAGGTGTTGAGGCTCCGGCAAAGGCATCCGCCCGACCGGGACTGCGGAAGCGCTCCCGCGCCGGTCCCACCAGAGCGCGCCGGCGCGCACCCGCCCGCAGGACGTTGCGCGCGCGGTCGTAAGCCTGGTGGACGGCCACCTCGCGGGCGGTCGCGCGGGCGATGGCGGCCTGCGCCGCATCGACCCACCCGGCATCGAAACGGCCGAGCTCGCCGACCCGGTCGCTGTCCGCGTCGCCGCTTAGGTCACCGGCGCCAGCGTCGGCTGGGGCGGCGTCGGGGTGGGCGTCGTCGGAGCGGGAGGGCACGGGAGCACTGTGCCAGACCGCACCGACAACGTGCGGTCAGGTTCCCTCGCGCCGACTCGCCCGTGTCGCCCTGCGACACCAGAGCGGGCTTCCGGTGTGTCGATTTGCGTCACGAATACCCGCCGGGGTACCGTTCCGTCATACCCCAGGGGGTATCAGTGCACGGGAGAGAGCCGAAGGGTGCGTTCATGAAGCTAGTCGTTGTGGGTGGCGTCGCCGGTGGGATGAGCGCCGCCGCCCGCGCCCGCCGTCTCGACGAGACCGCCGAGATCGTGGTGCTCGAGCGCGGAGAGCACGTCTCGTTCGCCAACTGCGGCCTGCCCTACTACGTCGGTGGCGAGATCACCGACCGCGACGACCTGCTCGTGCAGACCCCGGACTCACTGCGCGCGGCGCTCGACCTCGATGTCCGCACGCGGCACGACGTCGTCGGTCTGGACGCCCAGGCCAAGACGCTCCTCGTCGACACACCCGCCGGCCGCCGGAGCATCGACTACGACGCCCTCGTGCTGTCGCCCGGCGCGGCGGCCGTCCGTCCCAACCTGCCAGGCATCGACTCTCCGCGCGTCTCCACGCTACGCACCGTCGATGACGCGATCCGGATGCGTGACAACGTCGAGGCCGGCGCGTCGCGGGCCGTCGTACTCGGCGCCGGCTTCATCGGGGTGGAGGCCGCCGAGGCGCTAAGTCTGCGGGGCCTCGATGTCACGCTGGTCGAGCTCGCACACCACGTGCTGCCCGTGGTCGAGCCGGAGCTCGCCGCCCTCGCCACCGACGAGCTCGGACGGCTCGGGATCGACGTGCGCACCGGAGTCGCCGCGACCGCGATCGAGCACCGCGCCGAACACGACGTGGTGCACCTCAGCGACGGGACCACCGTGGAGGCTGACCTGGTGCTGCTCTCGGTCGGGGTCCGACCGGACACGGCCGTCTTCGAGCAGGCCGGGGTCGCCTGCGAGCGAGGGGCGATCATCACCGACGAGCGTGGCCGCACGAACCTCGACGGCGTGTATGCCGTGGGGGACGCCACGATCAGCCGTGACGCGATCTCGGGAGAGCGCCGCCCGGTCGCGCTGGCTGGACCGGCCAACCGGGCCGGCCGGCTCGTCGCCGAGCACATCCTCCGTCCGGAGAGCGCCCGACCCATCCCACGCCCGCTGGCCACCTCCATCGTGCGAGTCGGCGAGCTGACCGTCGCCACGACCGGCGCTACCCGGCAGGCCCTGCGCCGCGACGGCCGGGCCTTCCACACGCTGCACCTGCACCCGAACCAGCACGCCGGCTACTTCCCGGGCGCGTCCCGGCTGCACCTGGTGGTGCAGGTAGGCGAGGACGGGTCGCTGCTGGGTGCCCAGGGCGTTGGCCCGGACGGCGTGGACAAGCGCATCGACGTGCTGGCGACCGCCATGCGCGGCGGTCTCCACGCGGCGGACCTGATCGACCTCGACCTGGCCTACGCCCCGCCGTACGGCTCGGCCAAGGACCCGGTCAACCTGGTCGGCATGATGGCGGAGAACGTGCTGAACGGCACGACCCGCCTCTGGTATGCCGACGAGCTGGAGGACCTTCAGGACACGGCTCTGGTGCTGGACGTCCGCAGCGCTTCGGAGTTCGACCGCGGCCACGTGCCCGGTGCGCTCAACATCCCGCACACGGAGCTGCGGGACCGGATCGACGAGGTGCGCGACGCCGCGGCCGGCCGACCGGTCCGCGCATACTGTGCCTCGGGCATGCGCTCCTATATCGCCCACCGTGTGCTCGCCGCAGCCGGCCTTGACTCAGCAACCCTGTCCGGCGGCATACTCACCCTCCGCGCGGTGCTCGGTCGGGAGGCGGTCACCCCGCTTCGCGTCCCTGAGCCCGCGGGCACCTGAACCCACTGACCACACCAACAGTTCCCACACAAGGAGATCCATTATGTGCAGTCCCGTGAAGTGCCGTACCTGCCAGAAGACGACGTGGTCTGGCTGTGGCCAGCACATCGCCAGTGTCAAGAAGAGCGTCCCGGCCGGCCAGTGGTGCGACGGCCAGCACTCTGCGGAGGAGCTCGCTGCCGCCCCGGGTGGTCAGGGCTTCTTCAGCCGCATGTTCAGCCGCTGACCGCCGGCTCAGAGGAGCTGACGGAAGTTCGCCCGGGCCAGGTCGAGGAGCTCGTCGCCACGGCCCGAGAAGACGGTCCGGATCGCGTAGAGGGTGAACCCCTTGACCTGCTCGGCCTGGATCGACGGTGGGATCGTGAGCTCCTCACGTTCGGTCACCACGTCGAGCAGCGCCGGCCCGTCATGGGCCAGGATCTCGCGTATGGCGCCGGGCAGCTCCTTGGACCGCTCCACCCGGATCCCCTTGAGCCCCATGGCTTCTGCCACGGCGGCCAGGTCGGGGTTCTCCAGGTCGGTCGCAAAGTTCACGTAGCCCGTGGCCTTCATCTCCAGCTCGACGAAGTTGAGCGAGGAGTTGTTCAGCACGACCACCTTGACCGGCAGCTTGTTCTGGGTGAGCGTCAGCAGCTCGCCGAGCAGCATGGTCAGGCCGCCGTCACCTGAGAGGGTGACGACCTGCCGGTCGGGGTATGCCGCTTGGGCACCTACCGCCTGCGGCAGCGCGTTGGCCATGCTCCCGTGGATGAAGGACCCGATGATCCGCCGGCCGCCGCTGCTGGTCAGGTAGCGCGCGGCATACACCACCGGTGACCCGACGTCCGGGATAAGAACCGCATCCTGGTCCGCGTGCTCATCGACCAGTCGGGCGACATACTGCGGGTGGATGGGCCGACCCCGACGACTGGGGGTGGCCAGGTCGTCCAGCTTCTCCCGCGTCCTGCGATAGTGCTTGAGGGAGTCCTGCAGGTGGCGGCGCTTCTTCTTGCGCTGCAGCAGCGGCTGGAGGGCTCGCACGGTGTCGCCCACGTCGCCCACCATCCCGAGGTCAAGGGGGACCCGACGACCGAGGTGCTCGCCACGCAGGTCGACCTGGATGATCTTGGCTTGGCGGGGGTAGAACTGCTGGTAGGGGAAGTCAGTGCCGAGCATCAGCAGCACGTCGCTGTCCATCATCGCCCGGTAGCCGGAGGCGAAACCGAGCAGGCCGGTCATGCCGACGTCGAACGGGTTGTCGTGCTCGATGAACTGCTTGCCGCGCAGCGCGTGCACGATCGGCGCGGCGAGGGTGTCGGCCAGGGCGACCACCTCGTCGTGCGCGTCCTGGACGCCGACGCCAGCCAGGATCGTGACCCGGTCGCCCTCGTTGAGCAGGTCGGCCGCCGCTGTGAGCTCATCGTCGGACGGGGTGACCGTCGGTCGGGACCGCGTGATGACGGTCACCCGCTCGTCCTCGATCGGCTGGAGTGCCACGTCGCCGGGGATGACCACCACGGCGACCCCTTGCTTCTCGATCGCGTTGCGCATCGCGATCTCCATCACCCGGGGCATCTGCGAGGGGTGCGCGACGAGCTCGGAGTAGACGCTGCACTCGGCGAAGAGGTGCTGCGGGTGGGTCTCCTGGAAGTAGCCGCTGCCGATCTCGTTGCTGGGGATCTGCGCGGCGATCGCGAGCACCGGCACCCGGTTGCGGTTGGCGTCGAAGAGCCCGTTGATGAGGTGCAGGTTGCCCGGGCCGCAACTGCCGACACAGACGGCGAGCTCCCCGGTGAGCTCGGCGTCCGCCGCGGCTGCGAAGGCCGCGCCCTCCTCGTGCCGCACGTGGATCCACTGCAGGGTGCCGTCGGCCCGCATGGCGTCGGTGAAGCCGTTCAGCGAGTCGCCGGAGATCCCGTAGACACGGCGGACACCGTTTGCGACGAGCTGGGCCACCATGTTCTCGGCGATGTTCTGGGCCACGTCAGCCTCCGGTGGGTCGGGATCTGAGATCTCGACGCTAGCCCGTGCGTGGCCGTTCCGCAGGTGCGAGTCGCGCACCCGTGCCCGGTGCCGGGCGCGGCCCGGGACGACAACGGCCGGCGGAGGTGACGGCATACGCCACCCCCGCCGGCCGTCGTGCGTGCCGCGGGTCGACCTACAGGTCGAAGTACATCTCGAACTCGTGAGGGTGCGGGCGCAGGCGGATCGGGTCGATCTCGTGCTTGCGCTTGTAGTCGATCCACGCCCCGATCAGGTCCTCGGTGAAGACGTCGCCCTCGGTGAGATAGGCATGGTCCGCCTCCAGCGCCTCCAGCACATCCGGCAGCGAGGTCGGGAGCTGGGCGATGTCCTCGAGCTCCTCCGGGGGCAGCTCGTAGAGGTCCTTGTCCACCGGCTCCGGCGGCTCGATGCGGTTGCGGATGCCGTCGAGCCCGGCCATCAGCTGCGCCGCGAAGCACAGGTAGGGGTTCGCCGAGGGGTCCGGCACGCGGTACTCGATGCGCTTGGCCTTCGGTGAGCTGCCGGTGATCGGGATGCGCACGCAGGCCGAGCGGTTGCGCGCCGAGTAGACCAGGTTGATCGGAGCCTCGAAGCCCGGCACCAGGCGGTGGTAGGAGTTCATCGACGGGTTGGTGAACGCCAGCAGCGACGGGCCGTGGGTGAGCAGCCCACCGATGTACCAGCGCGCCAGGTCCGACAGTCCGCCGTAGCCGTTCTCGTCGTAGAACAGCGGCTCGCCGTTCTTCCAGAGCGACTGGTGCGTGTGCATGCCGGAGCCGTTGTCACCGAAGAGCGGCTTGGGCATAAAGGTCGCGGTCTTGCCTGCGGCCCAGGCGCTGTTCTTGATGACGTACTTGAACTTCATCAGGTCGTCGCCCGAGTGCAGCAGCGTGTTGAAGCGGTAGTTGATCTCCTGCTGCCCGGCGGTGCCGACCTCGTGGTGCGAGCGCTCCACGTCAATACCCACCTGGTCGAGCTCGAGGCACATCCGGTCGCGCATGTCGGCGAAGTGGTCGACGGGCGGGACGGGGAAGTAGCCACCCTTGTAGCGGGTCTTGTAGCCGCGGTTGCCGCCCTCCTCCGCCCGGCCGGTGTTCCACGCGGCCTCGATGGAGTCGATGTGGTAGTAACCGCCGCTCGGGCCGGTGGAGAAGCGCACGTCGTCGAAGACGTAGAACTCGGCCTCGGCGCCGAAGTATGCCGTGTCGGCGATCCCCGTCGAGGCGAGGTACTCCTCGGCCTTGGCCGCGATCTGCCGAGGGTCGCGCTCGTAGGGCTCGTCGGTGAACGGGTCCACGATCGAGAAGTTCATGATCAGCGTCTTCTCGGTCCGGAACGGGTCGAGGTAGGCGGTCTTGGGGTCCGGGATGAGCTTCATGTCCGACTCGTGGATGGACTTGAACCCGCGGATCGAGGAGCCGTCGAACATCTGCCCGGTCCGGAAGGCGTCCTCGTCGAACGTGGCGGCCGGCACGTTGAAGTGCTGCATCACGCCGGGCAGGTCGCAGAACCTGATGTCGATGAACTTGACGTCCTCGTCCTTGATGAAGGCGAAGACCTCGTCGGAACTCTTGAACATCCATCCTCCTCATAAGCCGCGGCGGGTTTCTTCCCGCTGATGCACGAGACGACGTTACGTCCGCTCCGTTACGGCGCCGTGACCCGTGTGTTTCGTGCGTGTTTCGCGGGTTACCCTGCTGGGGTGACCACCGCCTCAGCCTATCCGGGCGTCCGTCTCGGGCTTCCGGAGCACGGGCGCGGGTCGATGGCGACCTTCCCCCGGCGCCTGGTCGCCATCTTCATCGACTGGATGGCGTGCTCGTTCATCGTGCACGCGGCCCTGGGCGTGCCGTGGGGAGGGCTCACCGGCCCGGCCTCGTTCCTGCCGCTGGGCTTGTTCGCGCTCGAGAACGTGCTGCTCGTGGGCACCCTGGGAAGCACGCTGGGTCACCGGATCGTCGGGCTGCAGGTGCACCGCGTCGATGCCCTCCAGGCACAACAGCCGAGTATGCCGGGGCTCAGGTCGGCCCTGATCCGCACCGGACTGCTGTGTCTGGTCCTGCCGACCGTGATCTGGGACGAGCACGGCCGGGGCCTGCACGACCGGGCAGCGGGCACGGTGATCCTCCGCGCCCGCTGACCGACCTGTACGTGTGCTGGCGATGACCGTTCTAGCGCGTTCGTCAGTGACCGCTGTTCTCGTTGGCCACCACGCTGGCGATGCACTGGCCCTGGTTCCTGTAGCCGTAGCCTTCCCAGCCGCCGTTCTTGCAGATGTCTGGGGACGAGGCGGTGATCGAGGCCGACATCGAGTAGAACCGGGGCTGGGTTGTCCCCGGGACGTACGCCAGGGCCTCTCCGAGTAGAGGCATTCCGGAGTCGTACCACTCGTACTGCACGGGCTGGGGGTCGCCGATGGTGTCATAGCTGATGACACCAAGGCCGGGGGAATAGACGCCGAGGTTCGACCCTGCTGTGACGCCGACCGGTTGCGCCAGGTCAAGCGATGCGGGGCCGATACTGGCGGACACCTCATCGGAGATCCAAGCCACCGTGTCGTTCGAGTCGACGATCACGAAACGAACCTCTCCCGCCCTCTCAGCGTAGTAGTCGATGCTGGTGAAGTAGCCATCGAACGGTGCAGGGTTGTTGAAGTCGACGAGGGTGAAGTCACGCCAGGTGTCGTAAAACGTGCGATCGATCGGCGCATTGCCGATCGTTCCGGTCACCGCAAGGGCGGGTGTGGCGAGGCCGACCGCCGCGAGGAGCGCGATGAGTCCGGTCAGACGGGTTCGACGTCGCCTGGACCGGTGTTGGGTGTGGGTGTGTTGCATGGGGTTCCCCTTCCATGGGATCTGGTGGTGCACGCCCCGGCGCGAGCTCGGGTCGTGACGACCCTAGGAGCGCAGCCCAGTGCTCCGCATCGGGCAAATGCCCTATGGCGCAACGGAAAAGCTAAGGGAACGCTAGATCGGGGCAGTTCCCGGCGAGATCGCGTGACAGACCCGAGGAAATGGTCCTGCATGCGCGACGACATGCGACAAGATCTGCAGGACCAAAAGTGGCGGGCGCTGTGGCGGGCGCGGCCGCGTCGAGCTCGCGCACCGCGGCAGGCCCAGATCGGAGGCGCCGCGCCGCTGCACCCGGGGAGGTGTGAGGCGTCAGACGCCGGGCAGGTGCGGTCCGAGGATGACCTCGCGGTAGTGCTGCGCCGTGGTCTCGGGATCAAACCGCTCGCGGGCCTCGCGCTGAGCCCGGTGCCGGGCGTCGTCCCAGGCGTCCGGCTGCGTCACCTCGCGGACACGAGCCTCCGCCTCGTCGAGGTCGGAGACGACCCACTCGTCGGGGAAGAGCGCTCTGGCACCTCCGAGTGGGACGATGGCCGGCCAGTCCCGGACGACGGGGACGGCGCCTGACGCAGCGCCCTCGACCAGTCCCAGGTGCCAGGACTCACGGCGGCTGGTGCTGAGGATGACGCCCACGTGCCGCAGCTCGGACGCCACGTCGTCGGTCCAGCCCGTGATGTCGACACGGTCGGCGATGGCGGGATCGTCCAGGAGCGCGCGCACCTGCCGGTTGTAGCTCTGCCCCGCCTCGGACACAGCGGGGGCCAGGTCCGGACCGATGAGCCGCAACCGCCAGGACGGCTCCCGCGCCAGCAGCTCCAGCGCGCACAGCGGGTCCTTCACCCGGCGCCCCCAGCCAACCAGCCCCAGGGTCGTGCGGGCGCCCGGCTCCTTGGGCAGGTCAACCGCCTGGAGCGCGGCCAGGTTGGGGAGCACGGTGACCGGGACTCGTGCTCCGACCAGCGCGAGGAGGCGCTCCACGAGCACTCGCAGGGGGTCGCTGACCACGATGACGTGGTCCACCGCCGACCAGTCGACCAGGTGGAGCCACGGGTCGAAGGCATCGAGAGAGTGGATGCGGACCACGAGTCGGGTCTCCGCAGGCACCATATGGGAGGCCCACACGGTGACCCGGTCGGCCCAGTCGGTGAAGACGACCTGGGCCCGTTGCAGCGGGGGACCGAGTGCCTCCGTCACCAACCGGTGGACGGCGAGCACCCGGTGCGGGTCCCGCTCGCCGTGCCCGGGGCCCCAGCCGCGCAGCACGGCGAGGGCGTCCAGCACCGCGGGGTCGAGGAGGCGGCGGCTCAGGAAGCGCATGCGCACATCGCTGGTCTCCACGTCGGCTACCTGCTGCAGCGCGTCGATCACGGGCTGGTGGAAGTCACCGTAGACGCCAGGGATCGCCAGCACCCTCGGCCGCTCGGCGCCGGATGGCCCTGGGAGAGGCTCCCCGCCGGATGGCTCTGGGGAGAGCCGGGGCCGATCGCCACCGCTGACCAGCTTCTGCAGGGTGCGGTTGGCCCACAACGGCGCGAGCAGCTCGGCAGGTTCAGGCACCAGGGGCGTGCTCACTGACTCGGCGTGCCGTTCCCGGTGGAACAGCACCCCCATGGCATCGGCCAGCCGGGCCCGCGCGAGGCCGCCCGCTCCCGCGTCCAGCGCCTGGTCCGAACCGGTCAGAGCCGCCTGCGCCGCCCGCGCGAGCTCGTCGTCCCGCGGCAGCTCCGAGCCATCGCGGAGCCACAGTCCGGCGATCGCCTGCTGGGCCAGCACGCCACTGGTCCCCGCGTCCGGGATCGTCGCCCAGTCCAGAACTCCCAGGACGTTGAGGATGACATCGGCCGACTCGCGCTGTCCCAGCGCGGGCGCGAGCCGTCGACCCACGTCGGCTACCTGGTCGACCGGCACGAGAATGCCGGGAAGCTCAGCAGCGACCACTCGCTCCATGAGCCGGACGAGGGCGGTTCGCTCCGCTCGATCGAGCCACGCCTGTTCGGTGCGGCCCGTGGTCAGGGCACGGAGTCGACCCAGAAGGTCAGCCAGGAGTGCGAGCGCCTCCTGGTGACCCGGGCGATCGGCATACTCCAGGACGGTGGCCCCATCGAGCAGGTCCGGGACGAGCCGCAGGACACCGTCGGTGGCCTCGTCCATGCTGACCACGACGTCGGCGGCGCCCAGCTGCCGACGCAACCAGCGGTCCCGCTTGACGGCCCAGAGCCAGCTTGGCGGCAGCCCTGCTCGGCGCGCGACCCACTGGGTCTGCGCCCATGCGGCGGGGACGCGCGCGGCCTCCCGCGTGCGCACCTCTCCGGCGTGCACGCGGCGCACCTGCCAGGGAAGTTTCTGACCGGTCGCGTCCTCCCCGGACGCGGCAAAGACCTTCGCCCCGGGTCGCGGGGGCAGCGGCACCTCGGGGCGCAGGGCGTCCAGGCGTTGGGCGAGCAGCAGGACACGCAGCGGCTCCTCGCTCGGCGCAACATCAACGGACACGCGAGAAGTCTGGCATCTCTGAGCAGGACGGGCCGCCAGAGTCTGGGGAATCGCTATCTCCGGCAGCGGGACTCAGCGGCCGCGCAGGGCGCGACGGTCCATCCGCGCCTTTCGCGGGTCGACGCCGGCCGGCAGCGGGGGCTTGCTCGTGGTGATGGCCTTGAGCCGCTTGTGGACGACGATCGCCTCCTGCTTGGTGATCTTCTTGTCCAGCTTCTTCATCCGCCTGGCCAGCTTGGACAGCGGCACCTCGCCCTCGCCGTGACCGATGCGCACCAGGTGCACGGGAACCTCGTCACCCACGATCCGGGCGACCTTGCGCCGCTCGTTCTCGCTGAGACGCTTGGCCGCGGCCTGGGGTCCCTCGGAGAGCAGCACCACACCGGGACGACCCACGGCTCGGAAGACCATCGCGGCGTTGTGCAGGTCACGCATGCCGCGGACCTTGCCACCGGCCTCGGCCGCCACCGGCTCCTGGTCATAGAACCAGCCCCGGCGCAGCGTGCCCAGCACGGCCGCGCTCGCTCCGGGCTGGCCCTCGATCTGGGCGAACGCCGCATGCTCGGCGCGACGCGCCAGCACGACCATCGCCGCGAGGATCGCCAGCGGGATGCCGAGGACCAGCACATAGATGACCATGTTGAGCCAGAGCCCGATGACCAGGGCGACGAGGAGGACGGCCAGCGCGGCGAGCAGCATCCACCACGTGGAGGCGGGGTCGTACTTGCGGGTCATCGTCCAGACCTGCTTGAACTGCTGCCACCTCCCGGGGTTGTTCGGGTCCCTGGGCGGCTTGTTCTTGCGGCCGAACCGGCGCTTGCGCTTCGGTTCGGTCGAGTCGTTCGTGGTGGCCATACCTATCAGGATACGTTGGCCGTGGCCCTGGCCAGGATCGAGGACGCCTCCTGGCGCGCGGGGTCGTCTGCGGCCTGCCCCAGGTGCGAGAGGTGCTCGGGGATCTGACGTCCGGACCTGCGCATCGCCTGGGCCCAGAGTCGCCCGGCGCGGTAGGAAGAACGCACCAGGGGACCGGCCATGACGCCGAGGAACCCGATCTCCTCCGCGAGGTCCGACCAGTGCACGAACTCCTCCGGCTTGACCCACCGGTCGATCGGGTGGTGCAGCTTCGAGGGACGGAGGTACTGCGTGATCGTCAGGATGTCGCAGCCGGCGTCGTGCAGGTCGTGCAGCGCTGCCTCGATCTCGTGGTCCTCCTCGCCCATGCCGAGGATCAGGTTGGACTTGGTGACCAGGTCGGCCTCGCGCGCCATGGTGAGTACCCGCAGCGACTTGTCATAGGTGAAGGCAGGACGGATGCGCTTGAAGATGCGGGGGACCGTCTCCAGGTTGTGCGCAAAGACCTCCGGCCGGGCGTCGAAGACCTGGCCGACCAGCTCGGGGACCGCGCCGAAGTCGGGCGGAAGGATCTCCACCCCGGTGTTGGGGTTGACGGCATGGATCTGCCGGATGGTCTCGGCATACAGGCTGGCGGCGCCGTCCGGCTGGTCGTCCCGGGCCACCCCGGTGACGGTGGAGTAGCGCAGACCCATCTGGCGGACGGACTCGGCGACGCGACGAGGCTCGTCCAGGTCCAGCTCACGCGGGCGACCGGTGGCGATGTCGCAGAAGTCGCAGCGCCGGGTGCAGATGTCGCCACCGATGAGGAACGTGGCCTCCCGGTCCTCCCAGCACTCGAAGATGTTGGGGCAGCCGGCTTCCTGGCAGACCGTGTGCAGCCCCCCGGTCTTCACCATGCTGTGCAGCTCGGTGTACTCCGGACCCATCTTGGCGGTCGTCCGGATCCACTCTGGCTTGCGCTCGATCGGTGTCTCGGCGTTGCGGGCCTCGACCCGCAGCAGGCGACGACCCTCGGGTGCGACAGTCACATTCCACTTCCTTGCAGCTGGTGCGGTCCCCGCCAGCCTAACCGCGCACCCGCGGCTGGGCATGGTCGGCACCACGCTCGGTCAGAGGGTGCAGGCGGGGCAGGACCAACAGATGGGCCCCGTGCCGGGCCGGATCTCTCCGGCCTGGCACGGGGCAGCGTGACGCACGACCAGACGGTGTATGCCGTCAGGCAGGTGATCGATCGGGCGTCAGTCGTGGGTCTGCTTGGGTTCGGTGTCAGTCGCCGGAGGGGAAGGTCCGGTTCGGGATGTCCTCGTAGTCATCCGGGTCCAGGGTGTTGATGCTGCCGTCAGCGACCGCGTCAACGAGGCCGTCGAGGCCGGTCTCGATCTGCTTGGTCAGCTTGCCGTTGCCCTTGGAGCCGTCGTACTGCGTCTGGCTCGAGCTCTCGAACAGCACCGTGGCGCTGCCGCGCAGGGCGAACGAGCCGAGAGCCGTGCCCGGCAGGTTGGTGTCCTGCGGGTAGAGCGTCACGTCTCCGAAGCCGGAGTTGCCCTGGCCCTGCAGTGCGTCGTAGACGGCGACATTCGCGCGGCGCGAGGCGTCGTAGTCGAACTTCGGCCAGTCACCGAACTCGGTCGGGTCGGCGATGAAGCGGGCCGAGATCGACAGCGGCGTGTAGTCACCGGTGCCCTCGACGACATAGCAGTTCCACTGGTTGTGCAGGTCGACGAAGTAGTCGACGGTGTCGAACTCCTGCTCCAGGTCGCGGTAGACCTCGCGCACGGTCTGGGACTCCGGCGTCAGGTACCACCCGATGCCGGCGCTCGAGCCGGGGAAGTCTTCGGGGGTGGGCACGTAGTCCAGGTCGGGGTTGAAGTCGCGGTTGGTGTCGAAGCCGGGGACGGACGACCGGTAGTTCCAGGCCGGCTCCGCGCCCGCCAGCTGCGGGAAGTCCTCGACGACCTCGTCCCAGGACATGTGGTTCTGACGGGTGTCGTGCTCGCCGCCGTCCACGTTGAGACGCGGGATCGCCACGATCGTGACCTCCTCGCGCAGCGCCTGAGCCGCGGGGGTGTTGCCGCCCCACTCGGGGAGCAGGTTGAGCAGGGCCTCGGTGCCGTGGTTCTCGTTGCCGTGGATCTGGGACTCGACCAGGATCACGGTGTCGCCGTGACCGACCCGGGCCTGGTAGATCTCCCGGCCCTGGTTGCTGTAGCCGGCGGCCTCCACATCGACGGTGCCGCCGGTGGTCTGCTCGATCTGCTGCAGCTTCTTGGTGAGCTGAGCATGGTTGACGAAGGCGTTGGTGTTGTTGCCGGCCTCGCTGCCGCAGTGCGCGTTGCCGGGGATGGCCGAGGCGGGCGTGGTGGTGAGCAGCGCGGTGCCGACCAGCGCGGCCGCCCCGGTGAGGGCGACGACCTTGCTGCGCGTGCTCGAGATGCGGGGTTGGGACATGTGAACCTCACTGATTGGGGGAAGTGAATCACTGCACTGTGTCACGGAATGTGAAGGATCAACAGAGGGTGCGGGGTAAAGACTTGGTCAACCGTCGAGGGGTCGGGCACCCAATGTGTTGTTATAGAGAAACTAGAACTATATGATTGGGTTGTGCTGATCCGCATCGACGCCAGAGCGAGCGAGCCGATCTATGTCCAGATCGAGCGCGAAGTTCGGCGGGCGATCGCCTCAGGTGAGGTCACCGCGGGGGACCGGCTTCCTGCCGCACGTGACCTGGCAGCGTCGCTGGACGTCAACATGCACACCGTGCTGCGGGCCTACACCGAGCTGCGGGATGCCGGCGTGATCGACCTGCGGCGGGGGCGCGGCGCGGTCGTCCTGCCCCGGCAGCCCACCGCTCCCGAGATGGACCAGGCGGTGGGGCAGCTGCTCGACGTTGCCCGGCGACACGGCATACCCCTGTCCGAGCTGCACCAAGCCCTCGACGAAGGAGCCCAGCGATGACCAACGCGACCACCGACGAGCGGCGCATCCGACGCGCCCACCTCGCGGCGACGATCCTTGTGGCGACCGTCTGCGGGCTCGCCCTGCTGGCGATCATGCTGCTGTCCCTCGATGATCTGCCCGCGCGGCTCGCCACGCACTTTGACCTGTCGGGCGGGCCCAACGACGACATGGCGCGCGCTCCAGCGCTGGTCATGTTCGGCCTCGTGGGGATCGGGCTGCCCGCGGTGCTCATCGCGATCTTCGCGGCCACCCAGTGGTGGCGCGGAGAGTACGCGCGGGCGTTCGCCGGGCTGCTGGCCGGACTGCCGGTCGGTCTGACCACCATCTTCGGAGGACTGGTCCTGGTCAACCGCGGCGCGCAGGCACCCGACGAGGTGCGGCTGAGCCCGTGGCTGATGCTTCTCGCACTGGTCCTGGCCGTGCTCGTCGGCGGGGCAGTGGCGGCGCTGGTGCCCCGTGGCACGGGCCGGCCGAGTCCCGAGGTGGTGACCCCGGTCGCGCTCGCGCCGACGGAGCGCGCCTCGTGGTTCGGCCGGGCCCAGATGGGTCGCCTGCCGCTGCTGGTGCTGGCCGGCAGCGTCCTGGTGATCGTCGTCGCCACGGTGGCCAGCGGGCTCTGGTGGCTGTGGCTGATCGCGGCGCTCGTGGCACTGCTGGTCGTGGGGGTGACCAGCTTCGTGGTGACGATCGACGCCTCTGGGGTCAGCTGGCGCTCGGCGATCGGTCTGCCGCGCGGGCACATCCCGCTGACGAAGGTCACGGGCGCCGCGGTGGTCGAGGTGTCAGTGGCAGACTTCGGCGGCGTCGGCCTGCGGATGACCCCCGGTGCGCTCGGCCTGATCACCCGACGCGGCACCGCCCTGCAGGTGACTCACGGCAAGCGACGGTTCGTGGCGACGGTCGACGACGCCGCCACCGGCGCCGGTCTGTTGCTGGGATACCTGGAGACCAGCCACCGTCGCTGACCTGCAGCGGCTCGACGGCGGGAACAGCCCCGCGACCGCGCGGGTTGCCCGGGGAGCGGAGGCAACCGCTCCCACCGACACAGGAGGTCAACCATGCCCAAGGTCGCGATCATCGGAGGCCACGGGAAGGTGGCGCTACACCTGGCGCGCCGGCTCAGTCAGCGCGGCGACGAGGTCACCTCGATCGTCCGCAACCCGGACCACGAGCGGGAGGTGGCAGCCACCGGGGCGCACCCGCTCGTGCTGGATGTGGAGCGCTCCGACACCGAGGCACTGGCGGCCGCACTGGCCGGTCATGACGCGGTCGTCTGGTCCGCCGGCGCCGGCGGGGGAGACCCGGCGCGGACCAACGCGGTCGACCGGGACGCCGCGATCCGCTCGATGGACGCGGCGGTGGAGGCCGAGGTGCCCCGCTACGTAATGGTGTCCTACCGCGGCGCCGGGAAGGACCATGTCCCGGCGGACAACCCGTTCCACACGTATGCCCAGGCCAAGGCCGCTGCTGACGCCCACCTGCGCTCCACCGAGCTCAGGTGGACGATCGTCGCGCCGGGTGCGCTCAGCCTGGATCCCGGCCGCGGCTCCATCGCCCTGGACCGGGACGGTGACCGCTCGCTCGACCGCACGACGGTGTCTCGGGAGGACGTGGCCAGCGTGATCGCTGCGGTGCTCGCGGATGAGACCACGGTGGGTCGCACGCTCGAGTTCGTCGGCGGCGACGAACCGATCGCCGACGCGCTCTCCCGCTGACCGCAGTTGGTCGTGCAGTCAAACCGGAGACGTCAGGTCAGCAGGCACGCTGCAGGCTCTCCACCTGCGGCGACGCCCACGGCGCTCTGACGTCTCCGGTTTGACGGCACGCGTCCGCACCTGAGGAGGCCTAGACGC
>DATGRS010000179.1:0-11389 GCA_035303365.1 Ornithinicoccus sp. | reverse complement strand
CCGCAGACGGGCCACTGGGAGAGGTTACCGGACCCGACCGGGGGTCGTCGCCTGCGCCGATCGACCAGGGTCTCTGGTTAACCTGGCACGGTGAATCCACCAGTCGACGCTCAGGGGCCTGGCGTCGACCCAGAGACGCTGGCCCAGGTCGAGGCCGCCCAGGCTCGCTGGCGCGGCGAGCTGGCCGATCTCGGCGGCCGCAACAGCCTGATGTGGCACCGTGACCTACCCACCGGAACACTCGATCTCACGGTGGCTCACCCGGGGGGTGTCGCCAAGGTGTTGGCCGGCCGAAACACTCTCCTCTCCGAGCTGGTGCGAGAGTCGGTTGCGCTGGCCGAGGCGAGGCGACGCGTCGCAGCCATCCGCGGCAAGGCCGTGGAGCTCCAGCGGGAGTATGGCCTCAGCACGCTGTATCTGGCCGTCGGCATGGCGTCCTGGCAGCTTCCCCGGGCACCGATCCCACCTCGCGCCCCGGTGCTGCTGCGTGGTGCGCGAATTCGCCCGACCGACGCCACCCGACGTGACTTCGTCCTCTGGCTCGACTCTGACGTCATCTTCAACCCGGCGCTGGAGCACTACCTCCGCGCAGAGCGTGGCCTCACCCTCGACGGGCCCGAACTGGCGCGACTGAGCGCTGGGCGCAACGGGTTCGACCCGCGACCTACGTATGACGCTCTCGAGGAGATCTGCGCGCAGGTCCCCAGCTTCGGCATCGGCCCGCAGCTCATCCTGAGCACGTACCCGTTGGCCAAGCTGCCGCTCGTCGCGGAGCTCACCGGCCCGCCCGAGCGGCTGGCCCGCCGACCATTAGTGGTGACGCTCGCCACCGAGACCGGTGCGGCGGCCCCGGAGGCGGACGCATCGGTCGCTGAGGGGCCCACACCGGCTTCGCCGGGGAACACCTCCGTCCCCGACCGCCGTGGTGCGGTGGAGCCGGTGCTCGAGGCCGACCGCTCCCAGAGGGAGATCCTCACGCGGCTTGCGGCGGGCGAGTCGGTAGTCCTGGACGCCGAACCCGGCACAGGTCGGACGCAGACCATCGTCAACGCCGTGACGGAGGTGATCCGCGCGGGCGGCTCGACGCTCGTGGTGGCGGAGCACCGCAGGGCTCTGGAGGATGTCCAGGAGCGACTGCGGACAATCGGCCTGACCGAGCTCACGCTCGACGTGCGGGAGTCCCCAGCGGCCGCCCGCCGTGCCGGAGCGCAGCTGCTCGAGGCGCTGGACCGGCATACCGCAGGAGACCCGCTCACAGGGGCCGGGACTGAGCCGACCCCGACCGCCGACCTTCAGCCCCAGTCAGGCGCCGATCCCCTCACCGTGCTGCGCCAGCACGAGCAGCACCTCCACGAGCGGCGCGAACCGTGGGGCGTGTCCCTCGCCCAGGCCCAGGATGTGCTGACTCGGCTCGCCGGGTTGCCGCAGCCCCCCGCTTCCCACGTCAGACTCGACGCGGAGGTTCTGGCAGCCCTCAACCCGGACCGGCTCGATGAGGTGCGCCGAGCCCTCACCAGGGCCGTGGCCGCGGGCGCGTGGCAGCGACGCTCCGACGACCCGTGGTTCGGTGCTCGGATCACCTCCACCGAGGAGGCCGACCGGGCCGCAGACATCGTGGGAGAACTCGCCTCCGCCCGGTTCACCGCTGCTCGGGAAGAGGTCGCGAGGCTGTGCCGCAAGGCGGGGCTGCCGGCGCCGGTGAACCTCGTGCAGTGGGACCGGACCTTCGAACTCCTGGGCCGCGTCCGCGACACCCTCGACGTATTCACCCCTCAGGTGTATGAGGCCCCGCTCGACGATCTGGTGCAGGCCACCACCAAGCGCCCGGGTGGAAGCGCGGACCAGCCCTCCGGCATGACACGAAGGAGGCTGCGTCGGCAGGCCCGCTCTCTGCTGCGTCCGGGCACACCGCCGCCCGACCTGACGGACCAGCTGGCCGACGCCCGCGAGGAGCGGCAGGAGTGGGAGTCCCTCGCCGGTCGTGCCGCCCGGCCCAGCACTCCTCGCGGCTGGGAGGACGCCGCACTGGAGTATGCCGAGATCCGCCGCCAGCTCTCGTGGCTGAGTGAGGTGCTGGGAGACACTGCGCACGGCCGGGACCTGGAGACCACTCACCTTGACCTACTGCTCGAGCGGCTCATCCGCCTCGACGCTCGAGCCGACCGACTTGCGGTGACAGCCGCCGTGCACGGTGACCTGCAGCCGCTGCGCGACCAGGGTCTGGGACCACTGGTCGACGACCTCGCGCGCAGGGGAGTGGCGGCCGAGGACGTCGAGGCGGAGGCGGACCTGGTGTTCTGGGCGTCGGTCCACGACCAGATGGCGCAGCTGGGCGAGCATGCCACGAGCTCGGACCTTCGACAGGCTCTGCGCCAGCTCGATGACGAGGCGCAGGCGGCCATGGCAGACACTCGGCGAGCTGTGCTCCGCGCCGGCAGGAGCCGGGTCACCGATGTCCTCGCCCGGCACCCCGAGCAGGGGGAGGCGCTCCGTGCGGTAGTCGATGCGGGGACCCCGATGCGGATGCTGGATCTGATCGAGGCGGCTCCGGACCTCACCCAGGCCCTTCGCCCGTGCTGGCTCGCGAGCCCGCTGACGATCCCAGCCACCACGCCTGCCACGACCGAGGTGGACCTCTTGGTCGTGGACGAGGCCCAACGGGTCCCGGTCTCGCACGCCGTCGCGGCGCTCGCCCGCGCCAGACAGGTGCTGGTCGTGGGTGACTCGGGAGGGCTGCCGGCGGTGCCACTGACCACGGTGGTCGACGAGCCCGGCGCGACTGAAGGCGTCAGCTCCCGCTCGCTGCTCACGGCCGTCTCGGACGTCTTACCGACCTGCCGCCTTGACACGCACTACCGATCGCTCGACCAGCGCATGCGTCCCCGGCGTGCGGGCTCCACGGTGGCCGGATTCCCCGGCGTGCTGCGCGCCTCCCGCGTGACACTGCTCGAGACGGACGACCTCGAGACCCTCATCAGCACAGTCACCGAGCTGGTTCTGGATCACGCCCGGCGTGCCCCTCAGCAGTCGTTGGGCGTGCTGGTCGACGACGCGGCCGTCGTGACAGACATCGAGCGCGCCCTCTGGGCACGAGTGGCAGCGACCGGTGACCTGGCGGGCTCGTTCCGTGAGGACGTGAGCGAGCCGTTCCTCCTGAGCACCGCGGAGCGCGCGGCCGGGGACGTGCGCGACCGCGTGCTGGTGGTGCTCACCGGGCGGCCCGAGCTCGGGCCGGACTGGGGCAGCGCCGTCCTCGGTGCAGCACGCCGGTCCGTCGTCGTGGTCACCGACCGCCCGCTGGCGCATCTCCCGGCCTCGCCCGGGATCGAGCTGATCCGCCACACCGTTGCGGCTGCCGCAGCGGACCCCGTCGGGCAGAGCGACGAAGACGTCCGTCTGGCCGCGTCACATGCAGCTGCGGGGAGCGCTGAGCTGTCCACGCCGACCACCGCAACCTCCGCTGAGCCTGCGCTGATAGCCGACCTGACTGCCCGCCTGCGCGCCGAGGGGCTCACGGTGCGGAGGGGGTTCGGTCACGGACCGCACCGCATCGAGCTGGTCGTCGACGACCCGGACGAGCCGGGCCGACCGCTGCTGGCCATCGACACCGACGCCCAGCCGGCACGCGAGGAGCTTGATGCTCACCAGTTGCGCACCAGGAGCCTGCACCTGCAACGTCTCGGGTGGACACCCCTCCGGGTCTGGACGACCGACGTGTTTCGGGACCCAGCGCGAGAGGTGGCACGAATCGTCGATGTCGCCAGACGGGCATCCCACGAGCGCGCGCAGCGGTCGCGGTCCGGCCCCGAGGACCGTCCGTGACCGAGGATGAGGCTCCGCACCGGCCAACGCCTCGCCGCCGGCACCGGCGGGTCGTGGCGCCCGCGACCAACGCCGCCCCGGAGGACGCGCCCGACTTCACCGAACCCCGCACGGCTCTGGACGAGGTCGACGAGGTGCGCGGAGACTTGGCTCAGCAGATCGGGACCGACGAGTGGTGGCGCGCGCAGCGTCCACCACACTGGGGATGAGCCCAAGACTCCCGATGCTGCCCGGTGGGCGGGCTCGTGCCCCATGGTGGGGCTGGTCCTGAGACGCGAAGAGCCCGGCCCCGTGAGGGACCGGGCTCTTCGAATCGCTCAGAGGGCGGTGATGACCTCAGCGGTTGCCACGTGCGAGCAGGTCGCGGATCTCCGCCAGGAGCACGACCTCCTCGGCTTCAGCGACCTCTTCGGCGCCGAAGCCCATGCGCTCGTTGACCCGGTTCATCGGGACCACGATCACGAAGTAGACGACAAGAGCGGTCAGCACGAAGACGATGAGGGCGTTGATGACCGCTGCGAAGTCGACGTAGGTGCCCGGGTTGCCGCTGATGATCTCGAAGCCCAGCCCACGTGCCTCGGCGCCCCCCATGGCGTTCAGCAGGGGGGTGATGATTGCGCCGACGACGACCTCGACCACCTTGGCGAACGCCGTGCCGATGACCACCGCGACCGCGAGGTCGACGATGTTCCCCCGCATGATGAAGTCCTTGAAGCCCTGAAGCATGGATCCTCCGCTCCGCGTCCCGGTGGACGCGTTGTTGGCGTTAGCAGCCCCCAACCAGTCGGGCAGGGAACTGTCGGGAGACTAGCGCACGCCGGGCGCAGGTGCATGTGCCAGCGCCTCAGGGGCATGTGCCCTCGGGCGGTGTACGGGTGTCGGTGTCTGTGGCAAGACGTCCCGTCATCGTGGCGCGGGCAGCCGGGTGCAGCTAGTCGGCGGTGTCCCCGGTCCGGCGGATGACGACGGTGAGCCCCTGACCAGGCAGATCGGGACCTCCAGCCGCAGCCAGACGCTCAGCCTGGGAACCGGTGACGGCGACGAGGAAGCTCACGGATGCAGGTCCGCCGGTGGGGTCTGGGGACGCCGCCTCCTCCACCACCAGGACATCGCGCGCGACGACGGCACCATCGATTGTGCTCAGCACGTCCACCCTGGCGCCAGGCCGCACCACGGCGGCCAGGTGTTGATCGGCCAGGGGAAGGTGGGCCAGCACCAGCTCAGGGTCGAGCCCTTCGAGCGGACCCTCGGGCGAGACCCGCACGTCAGTCACCACCTCGCCCGCCCGCATCGGTGCAGTGGTGACCGCGCCATGGACCAGTGCCGGCTCAGACAGTGCCCCGGCCGGGACCAGGTCTGCCGGCATCCGGACCGTCCGCACCGCCCCGGGGGTGAGCGCCTCGCCGGCCGCGACGTCGAAGGACGTCACCACAACCAACGGACCCGGATCGGGCGGGGCGGGGGCGAGGACGGTGGTGACGGCATACACCGCTGTGGCCGCCAGGAGGGCGGCGATGATCCTGCGCAGCACGCCTCGCCGCCATACGGAACGGCGGTCGTGGCCGCGCAGCGACACTCGTGTGGACCTGGTCACACGGGCAGGTTAGGGAGGGGTCAGGCGCTGGCGGCGGCCGTCGCCGGGCCTGTGGAGGCCGCGGTGGTGGAGGAGGTGCCTGTGGACGTCGAGGAGGTGCCAGTGCTCGAGCTCTCCGACGACGAACCAGAGGTGGACGACTCGGCGGACGTGGTCGCGCCGGCGCTGGCCGGCGACTTGGACGACGCCACGGCGCCCTTGCGGGAGTCGGTGCGATAGAAGCCGGACCCCTTGAAGACGACGCCGACCGAGCCGTACCGCTTGCGGAGGGTCCCACCGCACTCCGGACACAGGGTCAGGGCGTCGTCGCTGAAGGCCTGCTGGATGTCGAACGCGTTGTCGCAGTCCTTGCAGGCGTAGGAGTAGGTCGGCACGATGCACGATTGTACGTGGCCTGCGGCCGGACACCGATTCGGTGACATACGCTCGGTGCGTGCCCCGAAGTGTCCTGCGCCGCGTCATCGTCCCGGTGATAGCGGCTCTGGTGCTGGTGACCGTCGCTGCGGGGGTGCTCGGCGTCGGTCTCGCGCGCCGCAGCTTCCCTCAGCTCGACGGTGAGATCACGCTGTCGGGCCTCAGCGCCGAGGTCGAGGTGCTGCGCGACGAGCGGGGCGTGGCACACATCTACGCCGACTCTCCCGAGGACCTGTTCATGGGCCAGGGCTTTACCGCGGCCCAGGACCGGTTCTTCCAGATGGACCTGCGCCGACACGTCACGGCGGGGCGGCTCAGCGAGCTGGTCGGCGAGGCCGGGGTGGACACGGACAAGGTGATCCGCACGATGGGCTGGCGCCGCGTCGCCGAGGAAGAGCTCCCGATGCTGGACCCGACCACCCGCCGCTACCTCTCCGCGTACACCGCGGGCGTCAACGCCTACCTCGATCAGAACCCGTCGGCCTCCCAGGTCTCGCTGGAGTACGTCGTGCTGGGGCAGAGCGTTCCCGACTACCGCATCGAGCCCTGGGACGACCTGGACTCGCTGGCTTGGCTGAAGGCGATGGCGTGGGACCTGCGCGGCAACTACACCGACGAGCTGTCTCGGGCCCGTCTCGCGGGAGGCCTCTCCCGCCAGCAGCTCGCCTCCCTCTATCCGGACTACCCGTATGACGCCCACGCGCCGATCCTGTCGGCCGACGAGTGGGAGCCCGCCCCGGCGGCGGAGGCAGAGGGCAGCCGGGGAGGCCACACACTGGTGAGCAGCGATCCCGCCGAGGACCGCGCCACCTCCACCGGTGGCGAGGGGGGACCGGCCTCCGGAGAGGTCGCCACCGCCTATGAGGGCACCCTGGAGTCGCTCGCCGCGGTGCCCCACCTGCTCGGCGAGGGAGAGGGCATCGGCTCGAACTCGTGGGTCGTCTCGGGGGAGCACACCGCCAGCGGTATGCCGTTGCTCGCCAACGACCCCCACCTCGGCGTCACCCAGCCGGGGATCTGGCTGCAGGCCGGTCTGCACTGCAGGCAGGTGTCGCCGGAGTGCCCGTTCGACGTCACGGGCTTCACGTTTGCGGGCTTCCCGGGCGTGATCATCGGGCACAACAGCGACATCGCCTGGGGCTTCACCAACCTGGACCCGGACGTGACCGACTTCTACCTCGAGGAGATCAACGAGGACGGCAGGGTGCGTCGGGGCACGGCCTGGGAGCCGGTCGACCAGCGCACCGAGGTCATCAAGGTCGCCGGTGCGCCGGACGTCGCCATCGACGTCCGCGAGACACGGCACGGTCCGATCCTGTCGGACGTGCTGGACAACGTCCGCGCGGCAGGTCAGACCGCGCCGATCAACGGGGTTGAGACGCTGTCCTCCTACGACGTGTCGATGGCCTGGACCGGGCTGGAGCCCACCCGCACCGCGGACGCGGTGTTCCTGCTCAACAAGGCGACGGACTGGGACACCTTCCGCGACGCCGCCCGCCAGTTCGCGGTGCCCAGTCAGAACCTGGTCTACGCCGACACGCAGGGCAACATCGGCTACCAGGCCCCCGGGCTGGTGCCGATCCGCGAGTCGGCCACCAACGGGGCACCTCCCGGGTTCTACCCGGCACAGGGGTGGCTTCCCGCCTATGACTGGAAGGGCTGGGTGCCGTTCAGCCAGATGCCGTCGGTGCTCAACCCCGAGGACGGCGTGATCGTCACCGCCAACCAGGCGGTGACTCAGGGCGACCGACCCTTCCTCACGACCGAGTCCGCACGGGGCTACCGCTCGCAGCGAATCGCAGACCTTATCGAGGAGAAGGCGGCGGCCGGCCCGCTGACGGTCGAGCACATGCGGGAGATCCAGGGCGACAGCTACAGCGCCTTCGCGGACGTGCTGATCCCCGCCCTGCTCGACGTCGAGGTGTCGTCGTCCGACTTCTACCGTGAGCCGCAGCAGATGCTCGAGGACTGGGACCGCACGGCGCCGGTGGACGGCGAGCAGTCCGCCGCCGCGATGTACTTCTATGCCGTGTGGGCCAACATCCTGGAGCTCACCTTCGAGGACGAGCTGCCCTCCGAGATGGCACCCGACGGCAACGGGCGGTGGATGCTCATCGTCACCAACTTGCTGGACCGTCCCGAGGACGGCTGGTGGGACGACCGGCGCACCGCTGGTGTCGTCGAGACCCGGGACGAGATCCTGCGGCAGGCCATGATCAACGCCCGCCTGGATCTCACCCGCCGCAACGGCAGGGAAGCGAGCCAGTGGTCCTGGGGTGACCTGCACCGGGTGCCGATGCGCCACGAGGTCCTCGGCGGCGACGAGATTCCCGGTCTGGTCCGCTGGGCGTTCAACGACGGGCCGTTCCCTGCGCCCGGCGGCTCCGCCCTGGTGAACGCGTTCAGCTGGGAGGCCGGGTCCGGCTACCGCGTCACGGCGGCACCATCCATGCGCATGGTGGTCGACCTGGCTGACCTGGACGCCTCGACCTGGGTCAACCAGACGGGCAACTCAGGCCACGCCTTCCACCCCAACTACCACGACCAGACCGCACCGTGGCTGGCCAACGAGACCTTCCCGTGGCCTCACGCCCGGTCGGCGGTCGAGGAGTCGACAGACCACACGCTCACCCTCACGCCGTAGTCCGCCATCTGCGCTGCGGGGGCGCGCGTCACGGCCGGCTCCGGCTGCGTGCGATGCCGTCCCGACCCTCCCCGACCAGGCGGACTCCCGCGGTGGTCAGCACCGCATCGACCGGTATGTCGTGACTCACCCGAGGCACCCGGGCCACCGGTGCGTCGTCCGCCCCGGGCAGCTCGTGGTCGTGGAGGGCGACGATCACCGGCACCTCCGGCCGCAGCATCGGCAGCGTCCGGTCGTAGTAGCCGCCGCCCTGTCCGAGCCGGTAGCCCTCGGGGTCCACGGCCAGGCCGGGGATCAGTGCGACGTCAACCTCGGGGACGGCATCAGGGCTCTCGCGTTCCTCACCGCCACCGTCGGCACGGACCCACCGCAGCGTGCGGTTCTCGCGGATCGTCACGGGCAGCAGCACGTGCATCCCGGCCCCCACCGCCGCGCGCACCAGCTCATCGACCGGGGGCTCGGTCGGCATCGGCTCGAAGGCGGTCACCGTCAGACCGGTGAGGCTCGGGCGACCCAGCCCCTCGGCATACGAGCGCAGCCAGCTGAGGAACGCGTCCGCCATCGCGGCGCCCTGCGCGCCCCGACCATCCGCTCCCTGTCGGGAGACCACCTCCCGGCGTCGTGCCCGCACCTCCGCCCGGGCCTGCTTCTTGGCAGCACGCACGTCCTCCATAGGGGCATTCTCCCCGACCTGAGCCCCGCCGTGACGCCGACTAGGGTGGCGCCATGAGCGAGCCCTCCCCGCGCCCGCGCAAGGCAGTGATCCCGGTCGCCGGTCTCGGCACCAGGTTCCTGCCGGCGACCAAGGCCGTGCCCAAGGAACTCCTACCGGTCGTCGACCGCCCCGCCATCGAGTACATCGTGGAGGAGGCGGTCCGCGCCGGGCTGTCCGACGTGCTGATGGTCACCGGGCGCGGCAAGGGGGCCATCGAGGACCACTTCGACGGCCACCCGGAGATCGAGCGGGCGCTGGAGGCCAAGGGTGACCAGGAGCGCCTCGACCGGGTCGGCGCCAGTAGCGACGTCGAGGTGCACTTCGTGCGGCAGGGGGTGCCCAGGGGGCTGGGTCACGCCGTGCTCTGCGGGCGGTCCCACGTGGGGAACGAGCCGTTCGCCGTGCTGCTCGGTGACGACATGATCGACGCACGCGACCATCTGCTGGAGCAGATGATCGACGTGCAGACCGAGCGCGGCGGCTCGGTGGTCGCGCTGATGGAGGTGCCGCGCGACCAGGTGGACAAGTACGGGTGCGCCGCCATCGACCCGGCCGACGAGGGCAGCGACGTGGTGCGCATCACCGGGCTCGTGGAGAAGCCGGCGGTGGACGATGCGCCCTCGAACCTCGCCGTGATCGGGCGCTACGTGCTGCATCCGCGGGTGTTCGACGTGCTGGAGCACACGGCGCCGGGCCGGGGCGGGGAGATCCAGCTGACCGATGCACTGCTCGAGCTGGCCGGAGCCGACGGGGAGGGCTCGGGCATGACCGGTGTCGTCTTCCGGGGGCGGCGCTATGACACCGGGGACCGCCTGGACTACCTCAAGGCGGTCGTGAGACTGGGCCGGGAGCACCCCGAGCTCGGGGCGGACTTCAGCGCGTGGTTGGACGAGTTCGTGACCGGGGAGAGCACCGAGAGCGAGGAGGCGCGATGACTACGGTCGACGAGCACCTGGACACGGTCCTCGACCAGATCCGGCGGCTCGGGGAGGTGACGGTCCCGTTGTCGGCCGCTCACGGCCTCGTGCTGACGCGTGATGTCACCAGCCCGGTCGACCTGCCCCGCTTCGCCAACTCGGCCATGGACGGCTATGCGGTGCGAGCTGCGGACGTCGCTGACGCCTCGCCCGAGGAGGCCAAGCTGCTGCCGGTCGCCGGGGACATCAAGGCTGGCGACGGCGAGCGGCGCATGCAGGGTGACGGCACGGTCTGGCGCATCATGACCGGGGCGCCGATGCCCGAGGGCGCCGACGCGGTGGTGCGGGTGGAGGACACCGACGGGCACGCGCACGAGGTGCTGATCAAGCAGGGCGTCGAGGCGGGGACCAACGTCCGGCCGGCTGGTGACGACGTGCGGGCCGGCGAGGTGATCCTGACGGCCGGCACCCGGGTCGGTCCGGCGCAGGTGGCGGTGCTCGCTTCAGCGGGAGTCAGCGAGGTGGCGGTCACCTCGGCGGTCCGTGTCGTCGTGCTGTCCACCGGCGACGAGCTGGTGCCGGTGGGTGAGCCGGTCGGCCCCGGCCAGATCCATGACTCCAACGGGCCCATGCTTGCCTCGCTGGTGCGGGCGGCCGGCCACTACACCGTCCACGTCGGGCACCTGCCCGACGACGAGAAGGTCATCAAGAAGGAGCTGGACCACCATCTGGGGCACGCCGACCTGATCATCACCAGCGGTGGGGTCAGCAAGGGCGAGTATGACGCGGTGAAGGCCGTCCTGACGGGCTCCGGCTCGATGGAGTTCACCGAGGTCGACATGCAGCCGGGCAAGCCGCAGGGTTTCGGTCTGCTCGGCAAGCGCAAGGTGCCGGTCTTCACTCTCCCGGGCAACCCGGTGAGCGTGCTGGTCAGCTTCGAGGTGTTTGTGCGCCCGGCGCTGGCCCGTCTGGCCGGGCAGCGCTACGAGCCGGTCACCGTGCCCGCTGTGGTGCTCCACGGATGGAGCTCGCCCGAGGGACGCCAGCAGTACCACCGGGTCACGCTGCGGCGCGACATCTCCGGTGCGTATGCCGCGGAGCCGGTCGGTGGCGCCGGCTCTCACCTGGTCGCCGGCCTGGCGGCGGCCGACGGGCTGGCCATCGTTCCCGCCGACGAGACAGAGGTGGTGACCGGGTCCGAGCTGTCGGTGCTGCCCCTGCGGCCGCTCTCTGAGATCGAGGCCGGGTTGGCTGCTCCGCCCGGTGCCTCCGCCGAGGACGAC
>DATGRS010000178.1:0-2177 GCA_035303365.1 Ornithinicoccus sp. | reverse complement strand
GATGAGTGCCTTGCTGACGCCACGCCTGCGGAAGCCTGCGCGCGCGAGGACGCAGGTGATCGCCCAGACCGTCGGGTCGGCCGGGTCCTCGTCGCGGTCGTGCCACGGCACCGGGCTGTGGCGGAGGCCGGGGAACTCCGGGCGGGGCTCGACGGCGCACCATCCCGCCGGTTCACCGTCGAGGTAGGCCACCAGCCCACTGGTCGCGGGAGCGCAGGGATCACCACATCCGGTCTGGTCGCGCAGCCGGGCCTGCCGCTCCTCGACCGGCTGGTCGGCGAAGTTCTCGAGCCGCTTCAGCTTGTAGCGCTGGCACCAACAGCGCGAAGAAGGCCCACGCGTGCCGAAGACCGTCGCCAGGTCGTGCCACGTGGCCTCGTTGGCCGGTCGGATCTCGAGGACGGCGACCGCGCCCCGCTGTGGGGTGGTCATCAGGAGCAGGGCCGCCAGCCGGGCGGTGGGTCCTCGCCGACCAACCCGTCCACCGCCTCACGGAGCAGGTCTGCATGACCGGTGTGGCGCCCATACTCCTCGACCAGGTCACAGACCAACCGGCGCAGGCTGGCGTGGTTGCCCTCGCTGTCGGCCGCATGGACCGGTTGGTCGATGCCACCGTCCGCGATGGCGTCGCGGAGGCGTTGCCGGGCGCGACCGACCTTGCTGTCGTACAGCCCATAGAGGACGGCCGGTTCGTCATGCGCGGCCGAGTGGAACTCCCAGTCCGGGTCATCCGACCAGTTGTCGGGGTCCCAGGGAGCGCCGGGCGAGGCATTGCTCATCTTCATGAAGAACGCCTCGTCCTCCACAAACGCCAGGTGCTTGAGCAGGCCCCCGAGGGTCAGGGACGACGCGCCGACCGTGACTTGCAGACCGTCGGCATCCAGTCCGTCGGTCTTCCAGCGGAAGGTGGTGCGCAACCGCTCGAGCATGCCCAGCAGATGCTCCAGCTCGGTGCCGGCCAGGGGTGGCTCCCAGGGGGTGTCGGCCGGCGGACGCCATGGCTGCTGCACCATCGTTGCTCTCCATCGAAGGTCTGGTGGACTTTTGCAGACGACCGTAAACTCGGTTGCGGACGTTCCGCTTCATGGTCGGAGAAGATGATGCGATCCGAGGTGAGCCCCACGGCTCGGGCCCTCCGCGCGCTCGAGCTCATCCAGACCCAACCCGGGATCACGGCCGATCGGCTCGGTGAACGCCTCGGCGTGACGCCGCGCGCCGCGCGCCGCTACGTCGCCATCCTGCGCGAGGCAGAGATCCCGATCCTGTCGCTGAGTGGCCCCGCCGGGGGATACCGTCCGGGCCGGGGGCTGCGGTTGCCGCCGCTGACCTTCAGCCAGGGCGAGGCACTCGCGCTCGTCATGGCGGTGCTGGACGGTCATCACCAGGCGGCCGACCCTGCCGACACGGTGGGCTCGGCGCTGGGGAAGATCCTGCGCGCCCTGCCGGAAGCCGTTGCGGCACAGGCGGAGTCGGTGCGCCAGACCGCCGCATCCGCCCCCGACCGGGGCGCGGCACGACCCGATCCTGCCATCACGGCAACCCTCGTCGCGGCGTGCGCCGACCGCCGCGTGGTCACCGTCGGCTACCGCTCCGAGGCGGGTCGTGAGTGGGATGCCGTGGTCGAGCCCTGGGCGGTCGTCGTCCGACACGGCCGCTGGTACCTGCTCTGTCGCGCCACGGACCGCGACGCGGTCCGGACCTACCGGGTGGACCGCGTCCACTCGGCCACTGTCGGCACCGACACCTTCACCCCGCCGGCTCCCCTGGATCCGGTGGAGGCCCTCGAGACCCATCTCGGCGCGGGTTGGGACTATCCCACCGAGGTGCTCATCGACGGGCCGCTCGAGCTGTGCCAGGGATATCTCCCGCGAACCCTCGGTCGGCTGAGTGAGGTGGACGAGGGCACGACCCGGCTGGCCGGCACGACCAGCAACGCCTACGGGTATGCCGAGTCGCTGGTCCGCCTCCCGGTCCCGTACCGCGTCGTCGGTGGTCCGCAGCTCCGGGATGCGGTCCGTGAGCTCGGCGAGCGGATGCTGGCGGCGGTGCACGACTGAGCCGTCAGGCGTCGGCTGCCGTGGTTCCGGTTCGTCGAGCTGGGAGTAGACCCCGGTACCCAGCTAGGGCTGGTGCGGCGAATCGGGCTTGCTCGCGGGCCCGTCCCGCGACAGGCTCGG
>DATGRS010000177.1:0-9447 GCA_035303365.1 Ornithinicoccus sp. | reverse complement strand
GGTGGTGCGTTTCCGCGTCGTCTACGACCAGGCGACCCTGGAGTCCGGGGCCGTCGAGTTCCCGCTGCTGCTCAAGGAGCTCGCGACGTTGGGCGAGGAGATGCGTGTCGCGTGTGACGTCCCGTTCAAGATGGTCGTGATCGACCGGCGCACCGTCCTGCTCATCCATGCCGAGCCGCCCCACCCCTACTTCCTGGTGGTGCACAACCCGCTGCTCGCAGACATCTGCCAGTGGGTCTTCGAGACGGTGTGGGACTGGGGACTCCCGGTGTCGGAGGCGTTGTCGGCGATGACAACCGGCGAGCTCTCGGCGGATGACCAACGGTTACTGGCACTTCTCCTCGCTGGTCACACGGACGAGTCTGTCGCCAAGACGCTCGACATCAGCGCGCGCACCGTCCAGCGGCGCGTGCAGCGGCTGCTCCGGCTCGCGGGCGCGCAGAGCCGCATCCAACTCGGCTGGCAGGCCGCCCGACGCGACTGGATCTAGAGTGAGCATTGGGATGAAAGGGCCCAACGTGACGAATGTGACAGTTCGCGGCGGGTCTGCCCCATCGTCCTGCCGGGAGACGTAATGGTGGGCGCCATGGCAAGTCAGCTGGTGACCGAGGAGGCGGTGCGTCGCGCCTGCCTGGAGGCCGCCGCTCGTGGGGAGCCGATCAGTCACATTCTCGACGAGTACCTCCACGTCAACTTCCTGCTCGAGCAGGAGGCCGCGGACCGGGCCGCAAGCCACCGCACCGAGGAGGAGCCGGGCGAGTGGTGGGTCGCTGCGGGAGCCCGGCCTCCCGCGGGGCGGCACCGAGCCGTCAGCTGACTCCCAGCGTCGGTCGCCTACCATGGACGAGTGACTGCCCTCCCCACTGACCAGGTGTCCAAGCGCGTCCTGCTGGCCGCGCCGCGCGGCTACTGCGCCGGTGTCGACCGGGCCGTCGTGACGGTCGAGAAGGCGCTGGACCTCTACGGACCGCCGATCTATGTCCGCAAGCAGATCGTCCACAACAAGCACGTGGTGCACACGCTGGAGAAGCGGGGCGCGATCTTCGTGGACGAGACCGACGAGGTGCCCGAGGGCGCCACGGTCATCTTCTCCGCCCACGGCGTCTCGCCGCAGGTCCACCGCGAGGCCGCGGCGCTCCAGCTCAAGACGATCGACGCGACCTGCCCGCTGGTGACCAAGGTGCACCGCGAGGCCGTGCGCTTCGCCAACGACGACTACGACATCCTGCTGATCGGGCACGAGGGGCACGAGGAGGTGGAGGGGACCGCCGGTGAGGCGCCCGACCACATCGTGCTCGTGCAGAGCCCGGACGAGGTTGACGGTGTCGAGGTCCGCGACCCCGACAAGGTCGTCTGGTTGTCCCAGACCACGCTCTCCGTCGACGAGACCATGGAGACGGTGCGCCGGCTGCGGGAGCGGTTCCCCAAGCTGCAGGACCCGCCCAGCGATGACATCTGCTACGCCACGCAGAACCGGCAGGTGGCGGTCAAGCAGATGGCGGCCGAGTGCGACCTGATGATCGTCGTCGGCTCACAGAACTCCTCCAACTCCGTGCGTCTCGTGGAGGTCGCGGTGGAGCACGGCTCGCGGGCCGGGCACCTGGTCGACTACGCCGACGAGATCGACGAGGCCTGGCTAGAGGGCGTGGAGACCGTGGGCGTGACCAGCGGCGCCAGCGTGCCGGAGCTGCTGGTGCGGGACGTCCTCCAGTGGCTGGCCGACCGGGGGTACGCCGACGTCAAGCCCGTCACCGCGGCAGAGGAGTCACTGTTGTTCGCGCTTCCTCGCGAGATCCGGCGCGACCTCAAGGCTCGGGACGGCGTCGAGGCGGCCAAGATTCGGCACGACGCCGGCTCGCTCCACTGAGCGACAGGCTGCCGGAAGTCACGTGGCGACCACCGCCCCCGCGGGCGGTCGGTCGGGGGTTGTGCATCCTCGGCGCACGCGCAGAGGTCACATCTCGATAACGGGGAGGTCTTTCGCCCTACCGCCACGGGACCGCAGGTCAACCGCCCCAACGCGCGCGCGATAGCGCATCACGCCGGATTCGTCCACCCGGTGGCCAACCCACGCATGAGCGTTTGACCGAACTCCCCCGACCTTTCTAGGTTCGACGCAGGACGTGCGAATCTGCGAAAGGGACAAACCTCATGAACAAGCCCACGACCACCCGACGTGCCGGCGCCCTGGTGGCCGTCGCCGCTGCCTCTCTCGCCCTGACCGCCTGCGGCGGCGGCGACGAGAAGCTGCTCAACGAAGGCACCCTCGTGGCGGCGATGAGCGGTGAGTTCCAGCCGTTCAGCCACTTTGAGGGTGACCAGCTCACCGGCTTCGACTACGACATCGCCGCGGCCATCGCCGAGGAGATGGACCTCGAGCTGGACGCCAAGACCGGTGCGTTCGACAGCCTCATCCAGGGCGTCAAGAGCGACCGTTACGACGTCCTCATCGCCTCCATGACACCGACCCCGGAGCGCGACGAGCAGGTCGACTTCACCGACCCCTACTACCTGTCCGGCGCGACCGTCTTCGTGACCAACGACAGCGACTGCCAGGACCCGACGCAGCTGGACAGCCCGGCGATCGGTGTTGCGTCGGGAACGACCTACGAGGACTTCCTCAACGACCAGGACTGGGTCGGCGAGATCCGCACCTTCACCTCCGACATCACGGCCCTGGAGGACACCGAGGTGGGCCGGCTGGACGCTGCGATGACCGACCGTCTCGTGGGGCTCTTCCAGATCGACCAGGCGCAGCGCGACCTGCGCGTCTGCGGTGAGCCGCTCTACACGGAGGAGCCTGCCTTCGCGGTGCGCGAGGGGAACACCGAACTGGTGGACGACCTCAACGAGGCGCTGGCGGCGATCATCGATGACGGCACCTACGCCGACATCTCGGAGAAGTGGTTCGGGCAGAACATCCTGCAGTCCGACTCCGGTCAGCCGGCCGACGATGCCGAGCAGACCAGCGGTGACTGAGCCTCGGCGATGAGCTTCTTCGACAGGCTGGTCGAGTACGCCCCACTGTTCATCGAGGCCAGCTGGGTCACGCTGCGGCTCACCGCGGTCGCCCTGGCGATCGCGATGGTGCTCGGCGCAGTGATCGCATGGATGGCGATGAGTCGCTTCGGGCCGCTGCGGTGGCTCGCCACGGCATACATCGGGGTGATCCGGGGCACGCCGCTTATTGCCCAGATCTTCGTGCTCTACTTCGGCATCTCCGAGATCGTGAAGATGCCGGCGTTCTGGGCGGGAGCGCTCGCGCTGGCGGCGCACAACTCCGCCTATATCGCCGAGATCTTCCGGTCCGGCTTTCAGGCGGTGCCCAAGGGTCTGGTCGAGGCGACCCGGTCGCTCGGCATGAGCCGGCGCAAGACGCTGCGCAGGGTGCAGGCGCCGCTGGCCCTGCGCACCACGCTGCCGGTGCTCGGCAACCAGTACATCATCGCGGTGAAGGACTCCTCGCTGGTCTCCTTCATCGGCATGACCGAGCTGTTCCAGACTTCGCGGAACCTGCAGGCGCAGAACTACGAGCCGCTGCAGATGTATCTGATGGTCTCCATCTACTACCTGATTATCGTGCTCGTGCTCACGTTCGTGGTGAACCGCCTGGAGCACTCCCTCAGCAAGCACCGCAGGCCGGTGGAGGGCTCTTCCGGTGACGGCGACGGAGGCGGCCTCAGGCCCAGGTGGTTGAGGAACAGGACGACGGAGGCCCAGGCATGAGCACTACCTCGCAGGCCGAGCCGCTGGTCAGCATGCGCGACATCGTGAAGACGTTCGGTGACAATGTCGTCCTCGACGGGGTGGACCTCGACGTCTTCCCCGGCGAGGTCGTGGTCCTCATCGGCCCCTCCGGTGCTGGCAAGAGCACGCTGCTGCGCTGCATCAACGGGCTGGAGAAGATCACCTCCGGCACGATCGAGGTGGACGGGCAGCACCTGAGCTACGAGGAGAGCAACCTCAATCGGATCCGGTCGCGGATCGGCATGGTCTTCCAGTCGTTCAACCTGTTCCCGCACATGACCGTGGCCCAGAACATCATGATGGCCCAGCGTGACGTGCTCGGCCGCTCCGCGAAGGAGTCCCGCGCCAGGGCCGAGGAGCTGCTCGACCGTGTGGGCCTGGCCGAGAAGGCTGACGCCTACCCGGACAGCCTGTCCGGCGGCCAGCAGCAGCGCGTGGCGATCGCGCGCGCACTGGCCATGGACCCAGCGGTCATGCTGTTCGACGAACCCACCTCCGCACTGGACCCGGAGCTGGTCGGTGAGGTGCTCCACGTGATGCGCGAGCTCGCGGATGCCGGCATGACGATGGTCGTGGTGACCCACGAGATGAGGTTCGCCCGCCGGGCGGCTGACCGGGTCGTCCTGATGGCCGACAGGAAGATCGTTGAGGAGGGACCACCTGAGCAGGTCCTCGACACCCCGCAGAGCGAGCGCGGTCAGGCGTTCCTGCGCCAGCTCACCGAGGAGTAGTCCTCCGCGTCGGGGTCTGCGGGAACCGCGAGCGACGGGTCGATCTCGTCCCGGGCCCCGGCCACCTCCCGTAGCTCTGCGTCGAGGCGCGGCCCTGCGTGCTCTGCGTCGCCTCCCGCGGTGCTGGCGGCCACCGCTGCCTCGCCGGGGTCGGGGAGGAGCTCGGCGGAGGTGAGCGGTCGCACCGCCGTCGTGACAGGCTCCAGGCCGGGGTGCGCCGACTCGGCAATCCCTATCTCCTGGAGCGAGCGGCTGGTCACCATCACGCGTGACTCGAGTGTGCCGATCATGCTGTTGTAGGTCTCGACCGAGCGTCGCAGGGCCGACCCCATGGTGGTGACGTGACGTCCCAACGTGCCGATGCGCTGGTGCAGCTCGGTGCCCAGCCGGACCAGTTCACGGGCGTTGCCTGCGAGGGTGTCCTGCTGCCAGGCGAAGGCCAGGGCCCGCAGCAGGGCCAGCAGGGTCGCGGGTGAGGCGAGCACGACCTTCCGGCTCTGCGCGTGGTCGTAGAGCTCCGGGGCCGCCTGGAGCGCGGCGGCCAGGACGGCGTCGCTGGGCACGAAGCAGATCACCATCTCCGGCGTTGTGGTGAAGGCGCTCCAGTAGGACTTGGCGGCCAACGCGTCGACATGACCGCGCATGGACCGCGCGTGCTGGCGCAGCAGGCCGGTGCGTTCGCCCGGCGTGATCCCGTCGGACTGTGCCTGGAGGAACGCACCCAGGGGAGCCTTACTGTCGAGCACCAGCAGCTTGTCCTCCGGCAGGCGGACGACGACATCGGGACGGACCCCCGCACCGTGGGAGCTGACGGCTGTGACCTGTTCGTCGAAGTCGCAGCGCGCCAGCATGCCGGAGACCTCCAGGATGCGTCGCAGCTGCGACTCTCCCCAGGTGCCGCGAACTCCCGACGAGTTCAGGGCACCGGAGAGGCCGGCCGTCTGCTCGCGCAGCTCGGCCGTCTGCCTCGCCACTTCGCCTAGACGCTCACCGACGGAGCCGAACTGCTCCTGCCGGTCCCGCTCCAGCTCCCGCACCTGCGCTTCGACGCGGGACAGGGTCATCCGCAAGGGCGCCAACTCGGCGGCCGTGTGGCGATCGTCCTGCTGTGCCGCCTCGAGTGCGGACGCCCGCTGCCCGAGCAGATCCCGCTCGGCCCGGGTGCGTGCTAGCTCTGCCGATCCGGCAGACCGCGCCAACCACCACCCGATGAACAGGCCGAGCGCAGCAGCTGTCAGGGCGGTGGGGATGATCCAGAGCTCCATGGCGGACACCGTGCCAGAGAGCACTGACACCCCTTCATCAGAGGGGGCAGGGGCGTCGGACACCCGGGCGTGCCGTTCCAGCGCGTCGAGGATGCCCAGCAGCTCTCGCTCGTCGAACGGGAAGTGCGACTCCAGGATGGCGGACAGCTCGCCGAGGGTAGCGGGTCACGGCCGATGGCGGGGACTGCGCAGAACGGTCGGTAGACTCCTGACCTCGTGGCACTCACTATCGGAATCGTCGGCCTGCCCAACGTCGGCAAGTCAACCCTCTTCAACGCGCTGACCAAGAACACCGTGCTCGCGGCGAACTACCCGTTCGCGACGATCGAGCCGAACGTCGGTGTGGTCCCGCTGGCCGACAAGCGGCTGGACCGGCTGGCCGAGATCTACGGCAGCGCGCGGATCCTGCCCGCTCCGGTCAGCTTCGTCGACATTGCCGGCATCGTCCGCGGCGCCTCGGAGGGTGAGGGTCTGGGCAACAAGTTCCTGGCTAACATCCGTGAGGCGGATGCGATCTGCCAGGTGGTGCGCGTATTCGAGGACGATGACGTGGTCCATGTCGAGGGCAGAGTGAGCCCGAAGGACGACATCGAGACCATCAACACCGAGCTGATCCTGGCCGACCTGCAGACCCTTGAGTCAGCCATCCCTCGGCTGGAGAAGGAAGTCAAGGGCAAGAAGACCGATCGCGCTGTTCTTGACACTGCGCTGGCCGCCCAGAAGGTCTTGGAAGAGGGAGACACCCTCTTCGCCCACGGCTCCTCGTCCGGGGTGAACATGGATCTGGCACGCGGGCTGGGGCTGCTGACCACCAAGCCCTTCCTCTATGTCTTCAACCTCGACGAGGACGGACTGACCGATTCGGCTCAGCACGACGAGCTGGCCTCTCTGGTCGCACCCGCCGAGGCGATCTATCTGAATGCCAAGCTCGAGGCCGACCTGGCCGAGCTGGAGGCAGAGGAGGCCGCTGAGCTCCTTGAGTCGGTCGGGGTGACCGAGCCTGGCCTGGACCAGCTGGCACGCGTCGGATTCCAGAACCTCGGGCTCCAGACCTACCTGACCGCGGGCCCGAAGGAGGCCCGCGCCTGGACGATCCACCAGGGGTGGACCGCACCCCAGGCCGCCGGTGTCATCCACACGGACTTCCAGCGCGGGTTCATCAAGGCCGAGGTGGTCTCGTTCGAGGATCTCGATGAGGCGGGCTCGATGGCTGACGCCCGCGCTGCCGGCCGGGTGCGCATGGAGGGCAAGGACTACGTCATGCAGGACGGTGACGTCGTGGAGTTCCGCTTCAACGTCTAGGCCCAGGTGTTGCTACAGGTCCAGGGAGGCGCTAGATCTTCTCAGTCGTAGATCCGGCAGAGTTGTTGAGGCAGTGGCCAAGAGCACGCGTGAACTGTGACGACGTGCATCCCGGGGCGAAGGGGGTGACCGGTCAGGCCGACCCCCGCTGTCAGGACTCGGCTTCGACGAGCCCGCTGACCCTCGCGACGTACGTGTCTCTCGCCTCGTCCGAGCTGGTGCCCGCCAACTTGGCCCACGCGTCATACTTCGCCCGCCCGACGAAGTCGGTGAAGCCGGGTCGCGGGCCGGTGACGTCACCCTCCGTAGCCTGCTTGTACCACGCATACAGCTCTAGCTTGGTCGCGTTGCCAGGATCCTGGGTCAACCCCGGGACAGCGGCGACGGCAGACTCGAAGTCAGTGATCTCAGCCATGTCGAAAGACTAGTGGAGCGCAGGCGGGCGAGCGGTGCCCGGGACATGCGCGGGGCGAAGCGGCGGGGGAGGCGAGCGTCGCCACCAGAGCGGCTCATGACGTCAGGGTCTTGTCGCGAGGATCGCCAAGCGCCCAGTGCAGAGTTCGGGCCGTCAGTCCTGCAGCGCGTTCCACCGGTCGTCACCCCGGCGCGGGTCGTCCAGCAGGTGCATGCCGAGCTCCTGGCTGAGCCGCTCGAAGACCTGTTCGCCACGCACGCTCGTGCCGTGGCGGTCCAACCGCGGAGAGTAGGCCGCCATGCCGCCCCTCCCGGGCATGGCACCCATGATGGACCCCGCCACGCCGCTCTTGGCAGGGATGCCCACGTCCGACATCCAGTCACCGGCCGAGTCATACATCCCGCAGGTCGTCATGACGCTGAGTGCCTGGCGGGTCACTGGGAGAGGCAGGATCTCCTCACCTGTCGCCGGCTGCCGGCCGCCGTTGGCCAGCGTTGCAGCCATCATCGCCAGGTCGCGCACGGAGACGAGGATGGAGCACTGCCGGGTGTAGCCCCGCACCACGACCTCCGCGTCGTCCGGCATGACACCCTCCGCGCGGAGCATGTAGGCGATGGCACGGTTGCGGTCCGCCTGGGCCAGCTCGTCGCTCGCGGCTCCCTCGTCGATGGACAGCTGACGGCCAGCCATCGCGGACAGACGCTCGAGGATGAACTCCACGCGCTCCTCGGAGTCTGCACGCGCTCCCCGCACCATGGCGTGGATCGTGAGTGCCCCGGCGTTGATCATCGGGTTGCGGGGCCGGTTGGACTCCGGCTCGACCGAGATGACGTTGTACGCCTCACCCGAGGGCTCGACGTCGACGCGCTCCAGGACGCCGTCGATGCCGTGTTCCTGCAGCGCGAGCGCATAGACGAACGCCTTGGAGACCGACTGGATGGTGAACTTCCGATCGGCGTCGCCGGCGACGGAGAGGACCCCGTCCGTCGAGCAGATGGCCACCGCCAGACTGTCCGGGTCGGCGGTCGCCAGTGCCTCCGGGACGCGGAACACCTCGCCGCCGGTGTCGCCCCGCACCGCATCCAGGGTCTCGACGAGGTATGCCTCAAAGGTCTCAGCCATGGCTCGAGGATAGGCAGGCCCGCCGGCGGGGCGGCTAGTCTGGCGCATTATCCGGACACAGCAACGA
This sequence comes from Ornithinicoccus sp., assembly GCA_035303365.1. Lineage (GTDB taxonomy): Bacteria > Actinomycetota > Actinomycetes > Actinomycetales > Dermatophilaceae > Ornithinicoccus. Next base: position 798 of record DATGRS010000177.1, on the reverse strand, counting down.
GGTGTGTATGCCGTGAGCTCCCTGACCCTGACCACGCCACTTGCCCCCTTCGGACCGGCTGCCGCCATCGTCCTGACGGACGAACAGGTCGCCGCACTGGGCGCCTCTGTGAAGAACCCTCCGGTCACCGTGACGATCGGTGGCCGCACGGCGCGGCTGCGCGTGGCGCGGATGGACAACCAGAACGTCATCGGCTTCAGCAAGGCCGTCCGTGCCGACCTCGGTGTGGAGATCGGCGAGGCCGTCGAGGCCGTCATCGCCCTCGACGCCGCTGAGCGGACCGTCGACGTGCCGGAGATGCTCGCCGACGCGCTCGCCGGAGCAGGGCTGCGTGACGTCTTCGACGGGATGCCGTACTCGCGCCGCAAGGAGCTGGCCCGCGCGGTCAGCGAGGCCAAGCGGGAGGAGACCCGCGAACGACGCGTCGCAGCTGCCCTCGACGAGGTCCGCGAGCGCGCGTCATCCTCGTGAGGGGTCGAAGATGATCTCGACCACCGCGCGCCGGAGGGTAGGGCGACCGACGAGGGTGAAACCCGCCTCCAGGTAGCTCTGCAGGGTGCCCAGGTGCAGCTCCTCGGAGATCACCCGTGTCGTCGTCATCGGGTAGGCCTCGAGCCTGGCCGCACCGCGAGCGCGTGCGTGCTCTACCGCTGCCCGGATGAGTGCCTTGCTGACGCCACGCCTGCGGAAGCCTGCGCGCGCGAGGACGCAGGTGATCGCCCAGACCGTCGGGTCGGCCGGGTCCTCGTCGCGGTCGTGCCACGGCACCGGGCTGTGGCGGAGGCCGGGGAACTCCGG
>DATGRS010000176.1:0-4086 GCA_035303365.1 Ornithinicoccus sp. | reverse complement strand
GCGACTGCTCGACGGCGATCTCCTGTGCGACGACGTCTTCGCTGGGTGCGGTCAAACTGGGCTCCATCCCCTTCACCTGACGGCATAGACCATTGCTGTGGGGCCGTCACGGGTCGGACTAGCCTACCCGCCCGCGGAGACTGCTCAGATCCAGCCGCGCCTCACCGCTTGTGCCCCGGCCTGGAATCGGGTGGCCGCACCCAGGACCTGCATGACCAGAGCAACCCGCCGCTCGACCGTCCGGGTCGAGACTCCCAGGCTGCGGGAGATCTGCTGGTCGGTCGCACCGGTTGCGAGCAGCCCCAGAATCCTGCGGTCGCGCTCCTCCAGCGGTGCACCGGCGGTCTCCCCGGATCGCAGCGCCAGCGTCGGGCCCATGGGGGTGGAGAGCTCATAGGCGATGTCGAACAGCGCGCCCAGCGCGGCTGTTGCCGGGCGGCGCCGCACGACGAAGGAGCCGTCCGCCCGCTCATCATGGCGGGACAGGTCGACCAGCGCCGCCGCGTCGTCCACCACGAGACCGCTGAAGGGCAGCCCGTCGGCGACCACGATCCGCTGCCCGGTCGCGGCCGCCGCCTCCAGCGTCTCCAGCACCCCCTCGTGGGCAAACAGGGCCACGTCCACCACCAGCCAGATCGCCGACGGCGGCACGGTCGGCCGGGTCACCGCGGTGGGCTGCTCCCGGATCAGCCGGCGGGAGACCGGCGAGTCGTCCAGGAACATCCGGATCCGGTGCTCGGCCGTTGCGGCGAGCGCGTATGCCGCGTGCGCCACCTGCTCGACGGACCGCAGCATCTCGACGCCGATGAGGGAGGCCTCACCCGGGTCGGCGACCGACTGGCGCCAGATCGCACCCAGCTCCCCTGCCGTGTTGCGGGCCGAGCGGGCGCGGGCCTCCAGCGAGGTCGCCAGGCGTGGCAACGCCGTCTCGGGCGGAACGATCGCCCAGGTGCCCTCACCGACCGGTCGGATGAGCTGACGGCTGGCCAGCACCGCCGCGCCGTAGTCGACGTCGTCCGGGTGGACGCCGGTCGCGAGGAGCTCGTCCCGGGTCGGCTCCCCCAGCCGCAGCATCGTCAGGTACAGCGCCGAGAGGTAGTCCTCGAAGTCCCGTTCGTCGTGCGCGTCGAGCCGCTCCATCGTCCATGCTTTCGTCAGGCGGTGTGTCGGATCCCCGACAATGACTATAAACCGTCATGTCCCAGCGTGACATTCGGCCGACCACCGTGTCAGAGTGATCAAACCGGCCTAGCCGGGTGGGGATGTGTGAGTCGACTGTTTTCCCCCCGAGGCAGTCTGACCCTGCCCCACAGCGTGGCCCACCTGGGAGATGACCCCCCTGCCTCCCAGGTGGGCCACGCCCCATCTTGGCGTCATTCCGACCCAGTGGCTCCATGGCCTTAGGGTCAAGACGTGAGGGTTCTCGTCATAGGTTCCGGCGCACGCGAGCACGCCATCGTGCGCGCCCTCGCCACCGACCCGACCGTCGACACGATCCTGGCGGCTCCCGGCAACCCCGGGATCGACCTGGTGGCCCGTTGCCTCCCGGACTGCGGTTCGGTCACCGACCCCGCCGCGATGTCGAAGCTTGCCGAGGACGTCGCCGCCGACCTGGTCATCATCGGCCCAGAGGCACCACTGGTAGCCGGGGTCGCGGACGCGATCCGAGCTCGCGGCATCGGGTGCTTCGGGCCGAGCGCAGCAGCCGCCGCGCTCGAGGGCAGCAAGGCCTTCGCCAAGGAGATCATGGCCACCGCTGGCGTGCCGACCGCCCTGGCGCACGTGTGCAGCAGCGAGGACGACGTTGTCGCCGCGCTCGCAGCCACCGGCGCTCCCTACGTCGTCAAGGACGACGGGCTGGCCGCCGGCAAGGGCGTCGTCGTCACCGAGAACTACGCCGAGGCCGTCGCGCACGCCCTGGCCTGCCTCGCCAAGCCCGACGGCCGTGTCGTGATCGAGGAGTTCCTCGACGGCCCGGAGATCTCCCTCTTCTGCATCAGCGACGGCACGGAGGTCCGCGCGCTCGCGCCGGCGCAGGACTTCAAGCGGATCGGCGACGGCGACACCGGCCCCAACACCGGGGGCATGGGCGCCTACAGCCCGCTGCCCTGGGCGCCTCAGGGCCTCGCCGAGGAGGTACTGACCCGGATCGCCCAGCCGACCATCGACGAGATGCGTCATCGCGGCACACCGTTCGCGGGTGTCCTCTACGTCGGGCTGGCGCTCACCTCCCGCGGCCTGCGGGTCATCGAGTTCAACGCCCGCTTCGGCGATCCGGAGACCCAGGTCGTCCTCGCGCGTCTGCGCACCCCGCTCGGTCAGCTGCTGGACGCCGCGGCGCACGGACGGCTTGACGAGATGCCGGAGCTGGCGTGGCACGACCACGCTGCCGTCACCGTCGTGATCGCCGCCGAGGGTTACCCGGCCGCTCCGGTCACCGGCGGCGCCATCTCCGGGCTGGAGGAGTGCGAGGCGCTCGCGGAGGTCCAGGTGCTGCACGCCGGCACGGCCGCCACGCCGGATGGCTTTGTCGCCTCCGGTGGCAGGGTCCTGTCGGTCGTCGGCACCGGCTCCGACCTCGTCGCGGCCCGCGAGCGCGCCTACGCCGGCGTCGCCGCGCTGCACCTCGACGGTGGCCAGTACCGCACCGACATCTGTGAACGCGCCGCCGCGGGGAGCGTGATGGGATGACCGAGCACGACAGGGCCGGGCTGCCCGGCGAGCTGGCCGGCTACATGCCTGTCTACTCCGGCAAGGTCCGTGAGCTGTTTGCCCCGATCTCGGCGGAGACCGGCCTGGTGGACGAGTCCCGCCTGCTCCTGGTCGCGTCGGACCGCATCTCGGCCTTCGACTACGTGATTGACAGCCCCATCCCCGACAAGGGCGCCGTTCTCACGCAGCTCTCGCTCTGGTGGTTCGAGCGCCTCGCTGACCTGGTCCCCAACCACGTCATCGACCTGCCCGTCCCGGAGCCGGTCGCCGGCCGTGCCATCCACGTGCGCCGGCTGCAGATGCTGCCGGTGGAGTGCATCGCCCGCGCCTACCTCACCGGCAGCGGTCTGACGGACTACCGGCAGACCGGTGCGGTGTGCGGTGTCGAGCTGCCCGACGGTCTCGTGGACGGGTCCCGGCTGCCCGAACCGATCTTCACGCCGACGACCAAGGCGCCGCTGGGGCAGCATGACGAGCCGATGCGTTTCGAGGACGTCGAGGACGAGCTCGGCGCCGACCTGGCCAGTCGCGTGCGTGGCCTGACGATCGACATACTCGCGCTGGGCAACGAGGTCGCCGCAGACCGGGGCATCCTGATCGCCGACACGAAGGTGGAGTATGGCGTGGACCCGGTCTCCCTGGGCCTCGCACCGGGTGAGGAGGTCGACTGGACCACGGTCGATCCCGACCAGGTGGAGGTCGTCCTGGCCGACGAGGTGCTGACGCCCGACAGCAGCCGCTTCTGGCGGGCCTCGGAGTGGGAGCCCGGCCGGGCCCAGACCTCGTACGACAAGCAGGTGCTGCGCGACTGGTTGCTCTCCAGCGAGAGTGGGTGGGACCGCACCTCGGGGCAGGCACCGCCCCCGCTGCCGGCTGAGGTCGTCCAGCTGACGCGAGCGCGTTACGTCGAGGCCTACGAGACCCTGACCGGGCAGAGCTTCTCGACCGTCCCCACCGTCCAGCAGTAGTCGTCCGAGGAGACCGCCGGCTGTGCATCACTACGCATTGACCACCATCTCGGGTGGATCGGCCCTCTCCGGCTTCCGGGCGCGCGCGCTGCTCAGCCGCCTGCAGGCCGTCGTGCCGCGCGTCACCGCGGTGACCGCCCGCTACGAGCACTGGGTGGCCTCTGACAGCCCGCTCGACGACCGCGCGACGGAGACCCTTCAGGCGCTGCTGACCTATGGAGACCCGGCGCCGACCGAGCGACACGACGCGGCTGGCACGGCGCTGGTGGTGGTCACCCCACGGCTCGGCACGATCTCCCCGTGGGCGAGCAAGGCCACCGACATCGTCCACAACTGCGGCATCGACATCCACCGGGTCGAGCGCGTCACCGCCTACACCCTCGGGCTCGAGGGACCGGAGGGTCTC
>DATGRS010000175.1:0-3735 GCA_035303365.1 Ornithinicoccus sp. | reverse complement strand
ACTCGCGAGACACCCGTGCGCGAGCGTCGGCGGGCCGCATCTCAGCGGTGCCCCCGACGGGATTCGAACCCGCACTGGACCCATTTTAAGTGGGCTGCCTCTGCCGGTTGGGCTACGGGGGCCCGGCCAGATTACCGGGCGCCCGGCCGCCGTATGCCGGACCGCAAACCTCCCGACACCGTGCACCGCGGCGACGACGCGCCTCCGCACCCTCACAGCCTGGCGATGACCTCGTCCAGCATCGCCTCGGTCAGCTTGCCGGTGAACGTGTTCTGCTGGCTCACGTGGTAGCTGCCCACCAGCCGCACCACCCGCCCCCCTGGCGTGCCGAGCTCCGCCTCAGCTCCGTGCCCGAACCTCGGCTTGGGACGTGGCGCAGCCCACCCCAGGTCCCGCACGGTGCGCAGTGCGGCATCCCAGCCGATCGAGCCCAGCGCCAGGATCGAGCGCAAGGTCGGCGCAGCGAGCTCCAGCTCGCGGTGGAGCCACGGCGCGCAGGTCGCCTTCTCCTGGGTCGTCGGCTTGTTCTGCGGCGGGGCGCACCGGACGGCGGACACGATGCGTATGCCGTGCAGCTCCAGGCCGTCACCGGCATGGTCGCTGGTGGGCTGGCTCGCGTAGCCACCCCGGTGCAGGGCGGCGTAGATCCAGTCACCCGAGCGGTCCCCGGTGAACATCCGGCCGGTTCGGTTGGCGCCGTTCGCCGCAGGCGCCAGCCCTACGACGAGCACCGGAGCACCGGCGGGTCCGAAGCCGGCAGCGGGCCGCCCCCAGTACGGCTGGTCGGCGAACGACGCCCGGCGTCCGGTGGTTGCCACCGACTCGCGCCACCGGACCAGTCGGGGGCACGCACGGCATACCGTGATCGCGGCATCCAGCTCGGCGACAGAACCGGCCTGGCGGGCGTGCCGAGCGACCTGGGCGGGCGTGCGTGCCACGGGTGTGGTCGCGGCTGCCGGGTCGCCGGGCCACCCGGTGCCAGGTGGGACCGGTGACGGGAACTCCTGCCCGGTGACCGGGTGCGGGTCGGTCATCGGTGCAGCAGGTGCCTCATGGCCGCGGAGCGACCTGGGACAGGGCGATCCCGTCCAGGATGTCGCTCTCCGAGGTCCGGACCGTGGTCAGCCCCGAGTCGTGCTGCAGACGCTGGACGACACTGCGCCAGACCAGCGCGCCGGCGCCGATCACGTCGACGCGACCCTCGTGCATGTAAGGGAGGGCGGCGCGCTCCGAGCGACTCATCTGCACCAGGTCGGTGCAGGCCGCGATGACCTGGTCGACGGGTAGGTCGGCGCCGTGGATCATCTCCCGCCGGTAGGAGTCGAGGCGGAGTGCGTGGGCGGCGACCGTCGTGACCGAGCCAGCCAGCCCGATGAGGGTCCCGATCCCGGTGAGGTCCACCTGCTCGGCCGCATCGTTGATCGCGATGGTGATGTCGCCGAGCGCGGGCCAGATCTCGTCCTCTCCCGGTGGGTCGCTGCGCAGGTGCCGTTCGGTCATCCGCACGCAGCCGATGTCCACGGAGGTCGCCTGCTCCACCGAGTTGGTCCCCCTCACGAACTCGGTCGAGCCGCCACCGATGTCGACGACCAGATAGGGAGCCCCGCCCGTGAGGCCCACCGTGGCTCCGGCGAAGGACAGCGCCGCCTCCTCGTGGCCCGACACCACCTCAGGGGTGATGCCGAAATGGCTGAAGGCGTCCCGGACCCCGGAGATGAACTCCTCGGCGTTAGACGCGTCGCGCGAGGCGGACGTCGCCACGAAACGCACCGACTCGCAGCCACTGTCGCGGCACACGGTGGCGTAGTCGCTGGCGGCACCGAGCGTTCGGGCCATCGGCTCGGCCCCGATCCGACCGGTCGCGTCGACCCCGTGCCCCAGCCGGACGATCCGCATCTCACGATGGAGCTCGGTGAGCGCGCCGTCGTGCACGTCGGCGATCAGCAGCCGGATCGAGTTCGTGCCACAGTCGATCGCCCCGACCCGCGTCACTGGCGCTGCTCCCGGCCGCCGTGCCCTACCGCGCTGGGGATCTGCTCCTCGTCCTCCGCGCAGCACCCCTGGAGCCACCACTGCGGCAGGGCGGCCAGCGCCTCGTCACCCAGCGGGTTGACCCCGGGACCGACCGCCAGCGAGTGGGCGACGAGCACGTGCAGGCACTTGACCCGCGTGGGCATCCCGCCCGCTGAGATGCCGGCGATCTCGGGCACCTCGCCCAACGCCTCCCGGTGAGCCAGGTAGTCCCGGTGCGCCGCGGCATACTGCTCCGCCAGCAGGGCATCCTGCTCGAGCCGGTCGCTCATCTCGCGCATCATGCCGCTGCTCTCCAGCGTCGAGATGGCGCTGGTCAGTCGCGGGCAGGTGGCGTAGAAGGTGGTGGGGAACGGCGTGCCGTCCGGGAGCCGTGGCTCGGTGCGGACGACGGTCGGGCAGCCGCAGGGGCAGCGGTGTGCGATGGCCACCACACCCCGTGGCGCACGGCCGAGCTGGCGGTGGATCGTGGCGAGGTCCTCCTCGGTCGGGGCCTCCCACGAGCTGCGGTCAGGGACGTTCTGGGGCATCGCTCTCCGGAAGGCCCTCGTTGGCGGTGACCACCGACTCCCATACCTGGCCGAACCAGGGCCGGTTGGCGTGCACGTCGTTGGTGACCGGCGCCATCCCCGACAGTGGCTCGGTGAGCTGCTCCCCGGTGTCGTCCAGCACGGTGAACGCCACCTCCCCGGGGCGCACGAACCGGAGCCGCTCGCGGGCCTGCTGCTCGACATACTCGTCGTCCTCCCAGAGGGCCAGCTCCTCCTTGACCCGCTCGATGTCGGCCTGCTCGGCGGCGATCTGCTGCTCCGCCTTGGAGATCGCCGCTCGCTGGTCGAGGTAGCCGCGCAGGGTGGGGGTCAGGAACAGCGCGAGGAAGCCGAGCAGGACGATCAGCCCGCCGAGCCGCCACAGGTGCGGGGGCGTCTGGAGGCGGCCCCCACCGGTGCGGCCGGGGCGCGGGGCGCTCCGCGGGGCAGTGGCGGCCGTCCGCGCGCGTGGCGCGGGCCGCTTGGCCCCGGGTCGGGACGAGCCGCGGCCGGGCCCTCGGGTGGCTGCCATCCCTCTCCTCTCGGTATGCCGGCGACGCAGGTCGGTGGTCTGGGTTGGTGGCTGCTGCCGTCAGGCCTGGGCGGTGAACCGCGGGAAGGCCCCGGCGCCGGCGTAGACCGCCGCGTCGTCGAGCTCCTCCTCGATGCGCAGGAGCTGGTTGTACTTGGCCACGCGCTCGGACCGGGCGGGGGCTCCGGTCTTGATCTGGCCGCAGTTGGTGGCCACAGCCAGGTCGGCGATCGTCACGTCCTCGGTCTCGCCCGAGCGGTGGCTCATCATGCAGCGGTAGCCGTTGGTCTGGGCCAGCGTGACGGCGTCCAGGGTCTCGGTGAGCGTCCCGATCTGGTTGACCTTCACCAGCAGGGCGTTGCCGATACCCTCGGTGATGCCGCGCTGCAGCCGCTCGGGATTGGTGACGAACAGGTCGTCGCCGACCAGCTGGACCCGGGAGCCGAGCCGGTCGGTGATCGCCTTCCAGCCGGCCCAGTCCTCCTCGTTGAGCGGGTCCTCGATGGAGACCAGCGGGTAGGCGTCGACGAGCTCCTCGTAGTAGTCGATCATCTCGTCGGCGGTCTTCGTGCCGCCCTCGAACGCATAGCTGCCACCCTCGGCGTCCTCGAAGAACTCGCTGGCAGCCACGTCGAGGGCGAG
>DATGRS010000174.1:0-36542 GCA_035303365.1 Ornithinicoccus sp. | reverse complement strand
TGGCCCGCAGCAACGGTGTGTCCCGAAGGGAGACCAGCTGAGCGTCGGCCGCCTGGATGACCCGCCCGAGCCGTTCGGGTGGCATGGCATCGAGGAAGTGCACGTTGCGGGCCCCCGAAGTGTCCGCCTGTTGCTGGAGAGCGGCTTTCGACACCCCAGACCCGATCAGGACCAGCTGCACCCCATCTACCCGACGCACCGCGTCGATGACGGGTGCGAGGTGCTGGAGAGGCCCGTGGTTGCCCGCGTAGACCACCAGGTATCCGGATGGAAGGTTCAGCGCCGCTCGAGCATCTGCCGTCGGGAGGCCTGGGCGCAGGTGGTCGCCGGAGGTCCAGTTAGGCGTGTCGTGGATCCGGTCGGGAGGGATCCCCCTGGACGTCAGCACCTCGCGCATGCCGGGGGAGATGATGCCGATGGCCGTAGAGCGACGGTAGGACCAGGCGGAGTATCGGCCGAGGACCAGGTCGGTCAGTCGGCGCGTCCCGTTGGGCAGCATGCCGCTGTCGAGGACGCTGTCCGGCCAGAGATCCTGGACCACAGTGGCAACCGGGGCCCGGTGCCGAGCAGACGACAGAAGTGCGGGCACGCTGGCGGTGGCCGGCGAGGAGTAGACCAGCCAGACGTCAGGGCGCGGCAGCGCTGTCATGGCGACGGCAAGCGATCCTGCGGCGAAGCTCGCGTAGTTGACCATCCGGCCCACCACGGACGTGCTGTGGTTGGGGTACAGGGCGGCCCGATAGACCGTGATTCCCGGACTCAGTTGTTCCCTGAGACAGGGCTGGATCCGGTAGGGCGGCACGACCTGGCCCGAGGGGTAGTTGGGAAAGCCGGTGAGCACATCGACGTCATACCCGCGTGCTTCCAGGGCCAGGGCATACGCGAGCGGAGTGTGTGCCGGTTCAGGGGGGAACCACTGCGTCACGAAGGCGACACGCATGACACCCGCCCTTCAGTGTGCTGGTGGAACTCCGTGATCACGGTCGCAACCTCACCGTCGGTGAGTGTGGAGCCCGACGGAAGCGCCAGCCCATGCTGGAACATGTGGCGGGCGTGGGCCCCGCCGAAGATCTGGGCTCCTGCGAAGAGGGGCTGCAGGTGCATCGGCTTCCACAGGTGGCGTGCCTCGATGCCCACTTCTCCGAGGCCCTCGATGATGCGCCAGGCATCCAGCACGTCTCCGTCGAGCACCAGGGTGGTGAGCCAGCAGTTGTCGTCTTGGTCGTCGCGCCCGGCACGACCGTGCAGGAATCGCACGGCGGCGCCGTCGAGCGCCTGGGTGTAAGCCTGACGAATCTGTCTACGGCGTTGGATCAGCTGACTCAGGCGAGTCAGCTGGCCACGGCCGAGCGCCGCGAGGATGTTCGACATCCGGTAGTTGTATCCGGTTTCAGCGTGCTCGTACCACGGTGCCGACTCCCGGGCCTGCGACGAGATCTTGCGGGCATGGGCTATGAGCTCCGGATCGTCACTGAGCAGCATGCCTCCCCCGGAGGTCGTCATGATCTTGTTGCCGTTGAAGGACAGTGCTGCCAACCGACCGAAGGAGCCGGCTGCACGGTGCTGCAGGCGCGCGCCGAGCGCCTCAGCGGCGTCCTCGATCAGCGGCACCCCGCGTTCGGCGAGCGCCGGCTCGAGGATGTCGTAGTCGCACGCCCTGCCCATCAGGTCCACGGTAATCGCCGCAGCCACAGTGCGTCCGCGTCGACGAAGCTCGTCAACGGCCTCGAGCATCAGCTCTGGATCGACGTTGCCATCATCGGGGCGGCAGTCGACGAAGACCGGCTCCGCGCCGGTATAGGTCACCGCATTCGCGGTCGCTGCAAAGGTCATGGTGGGCAACACGACGACCGTGTCCGGCCCCGCTCCAACCTCTACGAGCGCCAGGTGCAGGGCCGCCGTGCCTGAGGACAAGGCCAAGGCATACTTGACTCCGACGAGCTCCGCGACCTCGGCCTCGAAGGCGTCCACGTCCGGGCCCACCGAGGAGACCCATCCGGATCTCAGTGCGGCGAGGACATACGTCTCCTCGACAGCGCTGATGTCCGGCGTCGACAGGTGGATGCGAACGGTCACTCCGCCCACTGCCTGTCGCCCACCTCATGAGCGAGCACCTCGACGAGCAGGCGGCTGGCTTCCAGCTGGCTCGCGCAGCGCCGGTCGAGAAGCGCGTCATTGATGGGTGGCACGTCCACCGCGGTGATCAGAGGATGGGACGTCGGGCGGCGCGCCTCACCCGCGGAAAGCACCTCGGTCAGCTTCTCGCCCGGACGTAACCCCGTGAAGATGATCTCCACCTCCCGTCCGGACAACTTCATGAGCGACGACGCAAGATCGACGATTCGCACGGGTTCGCCCATATCGAGGATCATCGCCTCCCCGTCGCAACCAATCGCGCCCGCTTGGAGCACCAGCTGCGCCGCCTCTGGGATGAGCATGAAGTAGCGCTCGACCTTGGGGTCGGTGATAGTGATCGGTCCGCCATGGTTGATCTGTTCGGTAAAGGTAGGGAGGACTGATCCCCGGGACCCAAGAACGTTCCCAAAACGGACCGAGACGTATCGGCCGCGTTTGGCCTGCGCGAACTCCGCGGTGAGCCGCTCTGCGAGGCGCTTGCTGTATCCCAGCACGGACGTGGGATCGGCAGCCTTATCGGTCGAGATATTGACAAACGTGCCGGCCTGGACCTCGGCAGCCGCTTGTAGAACGTTGTGGGTGCCGGCCACATTGGTCTGCCATGCCTCGAGTGGATAGCGCTCGAGAAGACTAAGGTGCTTCAGTGCCGCAGCATGGAATACCACGTCGGGTCGAATCTCGTGGAACGCATGACGTAGCGTCCAGGGATCCCGGATATCGGCGAGCACGAGGTCCTCGTCGTGCAATAGTGCCTGGCCGGTCAGACTCAGCTGGGTGGCGTGCAGCGCCGACTCGTCACGATCCAGCATCGCCAACCGCGCCGGATGGAACCGCTGGATCTGACGGCACAGCTCAGAGCCGATCGAGCCACCCGCCCCAGTGACGAGCACGACCTTGCCGGCGAGGTGTTCCGCAATGCCCTGCTGGTCGAGCTGGATGACACGGCGCCCGAGGAGATCCTCCAGGTTAATGTCCCGAAGGTCGACCGCGCAGGCGTCCTCGCTGCGCAGCCACTCGTCGGCCCGCCTGCGAACCTTGACCTTCAACCCTGCTGCGTCTGCCTGGTCCTGGATGTCTCGGAGCAGCTCGGATGTGGCACTGGGGATGGCCACGGCAAGATGGGTGGCGCCCGTCCGCACAGCCAGCTGGCTCATCATGGTGCGGTCCCCCGCGACCGGGAGCCCATCGATCACAAGCCGACGCTTACGCCGATCGTCGTCGAGAAGTCCGACCGGCACAAGATCCGGTGTGTCCGCCTGCCGCAGTGCGCGCACCACGCTGCGACCTGACTCCCCCGCGCCGAGAATAATCACGCGGTTCGCGTCCGGATTGCAGGGGGTATGGCGCGCGCGGTAGGCGCGGACCGTCACCCGTCCCGCGAGCATCAGGGTGACCGCCATGGCGGTGCTGAGGAATGGCGAGGACCGGGGGAGAAAGAGAACGTCGTTGGTGGCAGTCGCCAAGAGGACGAGGAACGCACCAGCGATCGCCGCCGCGCGCGCCAGCGAGGTGACCTCCTCGAAGCTGCCACGGAGGTGAGGGACGAGGTATGGACCCAGCAGCAGCCCCGCACCGACGTGGACGCTCGCCGCGATCAGTGCGAGGAGCAGCGCATCGAGGACCGCGGCCGAACTCGGCGCGAACTCGAGTCTGGACCAGATCGTCACGAGCACTGCCGACACCCAAACGACCGCGTCGCCCAATATCCACACAAGATTGACGCCGAAATCACGGCTGATTGCTGCCCTCGGTGACCCATCACCCTGCATGTCTGAGCCCCTTGCTCTCACGGGAGGGCCGACACGGTCGGTGATCGGACTTGGAAACCCTGCACCTTCCAGATCGACCTCGCCCAACGCACAGTAGCAGTTGACAAAGCCGCTGGGAATAGTCTCCCTGCGACAGAGAGGATGCCTCGTGGAAGGCTCGATCAACCATTCCAGACGCGACCGAGGCGCTCGTCAAGGTCGGCTCGTTGAAGGCACAAGGACGCTCCGACCCGGAGCTGGTAGGGCCCGTCCCCTGAGATCAGCAAGCCTCCCAGGCGCACGGCCGAGGTCCCGCAGGCCACGACCACGGTGCCTCCCCCGAGCTCGAGGACCCGTCCTGGAACACCGAGGTACCGGGAGGTTGCGCCGTGCGATCTCAGGAAGGTCAGCCGGTGTCCGGAGGGCGTGACCGTGTAGGCACCGGGGTGTGGCTCGGACGCGGCCCGGACGAGCGCATCCACGCGCTCGGCAGATTCGGACCAGTCGATCCTCCCGTCCTCCGGTCGCCGGCGTCCCCAGTACGTTGCCTCCGAGTGCCGCTGGGGCGTGGCTTGCCAGCCCGCCCCGCGAGCCTGTGCGAGCAATAGGGTGAGGGCCTCGTCCAGAGCGGTCAGGCACCGTTGCAGCACGTCCGCTGCATGGTCGGTGGGGTAGACCGGGTAGGGAACCTGCACCAGGATGTCGCCCTCGTCAGCACCGTCCGACAGCTCGAACAGGGTCGCCGCGCCCGGCTCGCCGGTCAGCACCAGCCAGGCCAGCGGAGCACGTCCACGCCCTCGGGGAAGTGCCGTCGGGTGGAAACCCAGAGCCGCTCGACGTGCGGTCCGGCGTACCTCCTCGGGCACCAGCTGCGACAGCCCGACCACGAGCAGCACGTCCGGTGCCCACGTCCGCAGGATGTCGAGCACGGCAGGCTCCCTGATCGACGTAAACTCAGCGACGTTCTCGACCCGTCGACGCCGCGCCTCCTGTGCCAGATCCACATAGCCACTGACACCTTCTGGTGCACTGGGGCGGTAGCCCAGAACCCCGACGAGGTCTGCCCCCTCACGGATCAGGACGTCGAGCGCGACCTTCGCGCTCTGCACTCCCCCGACCAGGGCGAATCTCATCCGGGCACGCCTCGCTGAGCAGGTTCCTCGCCCCGAAGGAGGGCGCCGGCCGTCCGGGCCAGCACGGTCAGATCCATCCCCAGGGAGAGCTGCTCGACGTAACGGACGTCAAAGTGCCAACGCTGTTCCCACGTCAGTTGCGTGTTGCCGCTGACCTGTGCGAGGCCAGACAGCCCTGGGCGGACCTGGAAACGGGCCTGCGCCCAGGGGGGCATCTGTGCCCACAGGTCCGGCAGGCATGGACGTGGTCCGACCAGGCTCATGTCACCTTTGAGGACATTCCATAACTGAGGGACCTCATCGAGCTTGGATCTGCGCAGGAGGCTGCCGATCCGCGTCACACCCGGCGAGTGGTTGTAGGTCTGCTCCGTCGTGTCGTGACCGACCTCGAGCGTGCGGAACTTGTAGATCTCGAACAGCTCGCCGTCCCGCCCGACTCTGGTCTGCCGGAACAGGACGGGCCCCGGCGAGTCGGCCTTGATGAGCACCGCGATCACGACGGCGGCGGGGCACAGACCTACCACACCGCTGGCGGCGACGAGAAGGTCCATGCAGCGTTTGAGTGCCAGGTAGGAGGCATGGCTCATCGGAGGTCCCTGACCACGACGAACGCCTCGGCTGCGGGAGCACCGACCAGCGAGCCGCGCCAGCGGGCGAGGTGCTGGACGGCTTCGGCGGAGCGTGCGTGCGGGAACGAGTGCATCTGGCTCTCATAGCAGCGGAGCGCCCGGAGCTTGGCCTCCAACTGCGCCTCGGACAGGGTGACCCAACGCGTCGGCGAGAAGGCGGGTTCGAAGGCGGTGGCCTGCCAGTGCGTCTCGGAGACGACCTCATAAGCCAGCACCGTCCTGATGGAGCGCCCGAGGTCGCTCGTGGGGCGCCACGCCACGCTCGCGGCGTGGAAGAGTGCCCGGTGGTCGTGGTGGAGGTCGTACGGGAAGGGGACGTAAAGGATGTCCGGCCGCCGCTCTTCAAGTGCGCGATGGATGAGCGCGTGGGTCAGGTGCCTGGGTTGCTCGGCATACAACACGGGCTCGAGCTCCAGAAAGACCACGCTCGTTGCGCCCAGGACGTCGACGGCGCCCCGGGCCTCATGCTGGACGGTGGAGATCTGCTCTGCCGTGAAGAGAGGGTGCGGTTGACCACTGCCACCGGTCGCAATGATGACGTGCACCTCGTCGCCCTCGTCGACGTGCCGTCTCAGGGTCCCACCAGCCCCCAGACTCTCATCATCAGGGTGAGGAGCAAGGATCACCACTCGAGCGGACATGCGCCCTCCTCCGGCTCCCGCGAGGCCACGGGCCGATCCTGCCACACGTCGGGTGCTGAGGGCGCAGAAGTCCATTTCGCCACGCGCCCGCTGATGGGTGCCGACGTGCTCCCGGTCCTCCGCCACCCTGCTCCGCCGTGCCCCTCGCTAGTCCTGCTCGAACGGCGCCAGCAGCCGACGCAATGCATCGGCCAGTGCGGTCCGCTCGGGCTCCGGCAGACCCGCGAGCAGCGCTTGCTCATGGCTCACCAGGTCGGCGAGCGCCGAGTCCACCACCTCACGCCCACGCGGCGTCAGGGTGATGAGCACGCCGCGTCGGTCACGCTCCGAAGGGGACCGCGCGACCATGCCTCGCGCCAGCAGGCGGTCGATCCGGTTGGTCATGGTGCCGCTGGTCACGAGCGTCTGACGGACGAGTTCCCCGGCCGAGAGCTGATAGGGCTCGCCCGAGCGCCGCAACGCCGAGAGCACATCGAACTCCCACGTCACCAACCCAGACCGCTCGAACGCGTGCTTGCGAGCCAGATCCAGGTGTCGCGCCAGGCGGCTGACCCGGGAGAGCACCTCGAGAGGCGACACGTCCAAGTCGGGTCGAACGCGACGCCAAGCGGCGACGATGCTGTCCACCTGGTCCGGGGCGCCGTCCACCTCGTCTGGGGTCACCCGCTCCCGGTCGGCCATGTGACCACTGTAGCCAGCGTCAAGATTCTTGGCATCAAGACAAGTCGTGCTGGCCATCATCCGACGATCTCGGCGGCCTCGAGCCACTCCAGCTCCAGTGCCTCCCGCTCGCTGTGGAGCTCCGCCAGCTCAGTGCTGAGCCTGGTCATCGCCTCCGGATCAGTCGCCTGCGCCACCATCTGCTCGTGGACCCGGGCCTCCCGTTCCCCTAGTCTCGCCAGGGACTTCTCCACCCGTGCCACGGTCTTGCGGGCCTCCCGCAGCTCCGCCGCACTCGGCTGCGGAGCGTCCGCGCCGTGCTGACCTCGGCCTTCGGACGCCCGCCCACCCTGCGTGCCGGCACGCTGCCTCTCCGCGGTCTGCTGCGGTCCCTGACCGGCACGGTCCGCCTGCAGCTCGCGACGGAGCTCCAGGTACTGCTCCACCCCGCCAGGCAGGTCACGCAGCGCGGCGTCACCCAGCAGGGCCACCTGGCGGTCCGTCATACGCTCCAGCAGGTAGCGGTCGTGGGAGACCACGATGAGGGTGCCCGCCCACCCGTCCAGGACGTCCTCCATGGAGGTCAGGGTGTCGATGTCCAGGTCGTTGGTGGGTTCGTCCAGCATCAGCACGTTGGGTTCGTCCATCAGCAGCCGCAGGAACTGCAGCCGTCGCCGCTCACCGCCGGATAGATCACCCACCCTCGACTGCTGGCGCCCACCGGTGAAGCCCAGCCGGGTGGCCAGCTGGCTGGCGGAGACCTCCTTGCCGCCCAGGATCGTGAACGAGCGGACCTCGGTGATCGCGTCGATGACGCGCAGCCCGGTGACCGGCTCCAGCTCGCGCAGATCCTGACTCAGGTAGGCCAGCCGGACCGTCTTGCCGGTCTTCAGCTTCCCGCCGTCGAGCGGGACCCTGCCCATCAGGGCACGCAGCAGCGTGGTCTTCCCGGCGCCGTTGACCCCCACGACACCAAACCGGTCGCCGGGCCCGATCCGCCAGGTCACCCGGTCCAGCAGGACCCTGTCACCGACCTTGATCGTCGCGTTGAGCAGATCGAGCACGTCCTTGCCGAGACGGGTCGTGGCGAAGCGGACCAGCTCGACGGTGTCTCTCGGTGGTGGTTCGTTGGCTACCAGGGCCTCCGCGGCGTCGATCCGGAACCTCGGCTTGCTGGTGCGCGCCGGGGCACCTCGCTGCAGCCACGCGAGCTCCTTGCGCAGCAGGTTGGTGCGCCGCTCCTCGGTGACAGCTGCGACACGAGCGCGCTCCGCGCGGGCCAGCACGTATGCCGCGTAGCCGCCCTCGTAGCTGTGCACCTGACCGTCACTCACCTCCCAGGTGCGCGTGGCCACCGCGTCGAGGAACCACCGGTCGTGGGTGACGAAGACGAGGCCGCTGCCGGCGCGGGGACGGCGCTGCGCGAGGTATGCCGCCAGCCAGGCGACGCCCTCGACGTCCAGGTGGTTAGTGGGTTCGTCGAGCAGGATCAGGTCGGGGTCCTGCACCAGGAGGGCGGCCAGCGAGAGGCGCCGCAGCTCTCCCCCGGACTTCGCACCCACCGTGGCGTCGAGGCCGCCGAGAGAGCTGGCCTCCAGGTCACCGAGCAGGCCGGTGACGATCTCGCGGATCCGGGGCTCTCCCGCCCACTCGTGCTCGGCGAGACCCCCCAGGACCACTTCGCGCACGGTAGCCGCCGGGTCCAGCACGTCCGCCTGGGCGAGCATGCCCATGGTGACCCCAGCGGGGCGCAGCACGCGCCCTGCGTCTACTTCCCGGGTGCCCGTCAGCACGCGCAGCAACGACGTCTTGCCGCCACCGTTGCGGCCGAGCACACCGACCCGCTCACCGTCGAGCACGCCGAGCGAGACGTCATCGAGGATGACCTGGGTGCCCGCGACGAGACGGACACCATCCGTGGCGATGAGGTTTGCCATCAGCCGGTGGCGTTGGGGCCGCCGGCGACCGTGACGTGCTGCACCACCTGGGCACCCGCGACGGGACCAGTCGCCCGACGGATGTCACCGGTCGGGCCACGGGCGGCCAGGCCGACGGACAGGTCGATCGCCTCGGCCTGGGTGCCGACCAGGAAGGCGACGGTCGGACCCGACCCCGACACGATGGCCCCCTGCGCACCGAGCGTGGTCCCCGCCTCGAGGACGTCCTCCAGCACCGGGTAGAGCGTACAGGCGGCCTCCTGCAGGTCGTTGTGCAGCGCCGCACCGACGGCAGCAGTGTCCATGGTGCGCAGCGCGGCGACGAGGTCGCCGGACGGCGTGGGGTCGGGGACCGGCGCACCGGCCTCAGCACGCAGACGGTCGCACTCGGCATACACCGCAGGGGTGGACAGGCCCGAGCTGTTGCTCACCCACAGCACCCAGTGCAGCTCACCCCGCGCGAGGACCGGTGCCAGGCGCTCCCCACGGCCCGAGCCGATAGCGGTGCCACCGTGCAGCAGGAACGGGACGTCGGACCCGAGCCGGGCCGCGATCGGCTCGAGCTCGTCCCTGGTCAGCTGCAGCCCCCACAGCGCATCGCACGCGACGAGCGCCGCCGCGGCGTCCGCCGAACCGCCGGCCATGCCCCCAGCGACCGGGATGTTCTTCTCGATGCCCATCGCCACACAGCGGTCGACGCCATAGCGACGCGCGAGCGCCTTGGCAGCCTTCAGGGCCAGGTTGCTCGAGTCGGTCGGGACGCCTTCGGCCGTCGGACCGCTGACCTGCACCGACCAGTCGTCGGCCTCGCTCACGGTGACGTGGTCGTAGATGCCGACGGTGTGGAACACGGTCGCGAGCTCGTGGTAGCCGTCCTCCCGGCGCGGACCGACGACCAGCTCGAGGTTGATCTTGCCGGGGACACGAGCGGTCACACCGCGGGGTTCGACGGCCAGGCTCATGTCGCCACCCTATGCGTCCCCGTCACGGGCCTCAGCAATCGCCGCGAACTGCTCGACCGTGAGCCGCTCGCCTCGCTCGCCCGGGTCGACGCCGGCCCGGCGCAGGACCTGCTCGGCCTGCGCCGCCGAGCCGGCCCATCCCGCCAGGGCTGCGCGCAGCGTCTTGCGTCGCTGGGCGAACGCCGCGTCGATCACCGCGAAGACCTCTCGCCGCTGGGCGGTCGTGCTCGGCGGGTCGCGCCGCACCATCCGCACGAGCCCGGAGTCCACGTTGGGGGCCGGCCAGAAGACGTTCCGGCCGATTCGCCCTGCGGACGACACCTCGGCATACCAGGCGGCCTTGACGCTCGGGACGCCGTAGACACGCCCCCCTGGCGGGGCGGCGAGGCGCTCGGCCACCTCCAGCTGGACCATGACCAGCACGCGCTCGAGGCTCGGCAGGACCTCGAGCAGGTGGAGCACGACGGGCACCGCCACGTTGTAGGGCAGGTTGGCGACCAGGGCCGTCGGCTGCGGGTCGGGGAGCTCGGAGACCCGCAGAGCATCCTGCTGGAGGACCGTCAGCCGGTCAGCACGCTCCGGAGCGAACTCGGCGACCGTCCTCGGCAGCTGATCGGCCAGGGCGGGGTCGATCTCGATCGCGGTGACTCGGTCGACCGTCTGCAGCAGCGCGAGCGTCAACGAGCCGAGGCCCGGTCCGACCTCCACCACGACGTCACTCGGGCCGACTCCCGCCTGGCGCACGATCTTGCGGACGGTGTTGGCGTCGATGACGAAGTTCTGCCCCCACTGCTTGGTCGGGCGGACCGCGACCCTGGTCGCGAGCGCACGAATGTCCGCCGCGCCCAGCAGCCGGCCGGCGCCTCGGCCCGATCCGTCCTCGGGTGGCGATTCGTCCGGGTGCGGCTCCATGACGCGTCAGCGTAGTTGCCAGAGCGGGCCCGCAGAGCCACAGCACCGTTGTCAGATGACTGCCTGCTCAGTAGGGTCGCTGATCACCGGCACCACCGGCACCACCATCCACATCGGAGGTCACCCCATGTCCACACCGCAGGACCCGCGCCAGCAGCCGACCGGCGACAGCGATCCGTCCACGCAGGCGCCAGGGCCATGGTCAGGTGGCAGCGGACAGGGTCACCAGATGCCGCCGCCCGGCCGCCAGGTGCCGCCGATGAGCCAGCCCGCAAGCGGCCAGTTCGGCCCCCCGTCCGGGCAGCAGTTCCCGCCGCAGGGTCAGTCCGGGTTCGGCACCGCCTCAGCGCTGCCCGGTGGGGGTTCGGGCCAGGGGGCGGACGCCAAGTCCTTCTTCGCGGCCCTGTTCGACTGGCGGTTCCACACGCTGATCACACCCAAGATCGTCAGCATCGTCTACCTGATCGGCATGGTGCTCATCGGGTTGTACCTGCTTGCCTTCCTGGTGTTCAGCTTCTCCACCGGTGAGCCGCTGGTGGCCGTGTTCATGTTGATCGTCGGTCCGGTCGCCGCGCTGATTGCGCTGGCCTTCTGGCGGATGACGCTGGAGTTCTACTTCGCCGTCGTCCGCATGTCCGACGACATCCACCGGAGCAACGGAGCCCCCCGCCCCTGAACAGGTGACCGACCCACTGCGCCGAGCGCGCGGCATACCCCCGTCCGTCCCGTCCCGAGGGGTTGCGGCTATGTTGCTGGTAGGACAGGCTCGAAGCCTGTGGTTGTCGACGAATGAGGAGCTTTGCTGTGGCTGACTACGCACTTCCCGACCTTCCCTACGACTACGGTGCACTCGCCCCGCACATCTCCGGCGAGATCATGGAGCTGCACCACTCCAAGCACCACAACGCCTACGTCTCCGGGGCCAACACGGCACTGGAGAAGCTGGCGGAGGCCCGCGACAAGGACAGCTTCGACACCGTCAACATGCTGTCGAAGAACCTCGCCTTCAACCTGGCCGGTCACGTGAACCACTCGGTCTTCTGGCCGAACATGTCGCCCGACGGCGGCGACAAGCCGACGGGTGAGCTCGCTGCGGCGATCGACGACACCTTCGGCTCGTTCGACGCGTTCCGCGCGCACTTCACGGCCAACGCCCTCGGCATTCAGGGCTCGGGCTGGTCGATCCTGGCGTGGGACACCCTCGGGCAGAAGCTCGTGATGTGCCAGCTCTACGACCACCAGGGCAACCTGTCCGTCGGCCTGGTCCCGCTGCTGATGCTGGACATGTGGGAGCACGCGTTCTACCTGCAGTACCGCAACGTCAAGGCGGACTACGTCACTGCGTGGTGGAACGTCGCGAACTGGGCGGACGTGCAGTCCCGTTTCGAGGCCGCCCGCAGCACGACCGCCGGACTGATTGTCCCGAACGCCTGAGCAAGCTGTTCTAGAAGGCCCCGGCGCTGAGTGCCGGGGCCTTCGCCATGAGCGGCACCGCTGCGTCACCCTCCCGTCAAGGCCCCGCGTCACCGGGACGGTCCTAGGTCACCAGGGGCCGTAGACGGTCTCCGAGTTGGTTGACAGTGCCTGGCAGAGGGTCGGGACCGCGACGTTGAGCGTCTCGGCCATGGCCCGCACGGTCAGCGGCACGAGGTAGGGCGCGTTGGTCTGACCCCGGTGTGGGCTGGGCGTCAGATAGGGCGCGTCGGTCTCCACGAGCAGGTGCTCCAGCGGGGTCACGGCAAGAGAGTTGCGGAGGTCGCGAGCGTTCTTGAAGGTGACCGTCCCCGCGAAGGAGAGGTAGTAGCCGCGGCGCACGCACTCCCGGGCCATCTCCATGTCGCCGGAGTAGCAGTGCAGCACCACCCGCTCGGGCGGGTCCTCCTCGGCCAGGATCCGCAGGATGTCCGCGTGGGCGTCGCGGTCGTGGATCTGGAGCGCCAGGTTGGTCCGTCGCGCGATCTCGATGTGTCTGCGGAAGGACTCCTGCTGGGCACCGATCCCCTCCGGTCCGGTGCGGTAGTAGTCCAGCCCGGTCTCTCCGATGGCCCGGATGCGAGGGTGCGCGGCCAGTGCCCCGATCTCGGCAATCACCTCGTCGAGGTCGCCGGCCTCGGCGTGCTTGGGTGCTTCGTTCGGATGGATGGCCACCGCCCCGAGGACTGCCGGGTGCTCCTCCACGAGTTTCGCCGTCCAGTGTGCGCTCTCGCGGTCGCAGCCGACCTGCACCAGGCGGTCCACGCCCACCCGCCTGGCGGCATCGATCTGCTCTGCGACGCTGACGGGGGCGGTGCCGTCCCGGCCTATGTCGAGGTGGCAGTGGTTGTCCACCACCGGGATCGGGAGGGGCTCAGGTGCCGGTGGTGGCAGCGCCCTGGAGCTCTGGGTCACTGGCCGTCGTCCGGCAGTCCCAGCCGGCGCCGCTCCTCGGCAGCCGTGCCCGGGTCGAGCTTGGTGAAGATCGGGGTCGGCTTGGCAACGGGTGCCCCCACCACCACCGGGCGGCTCTCCCACCGGGGCATCGTCGAGTAGTCGCCCGTGATCACCGGGTATGCCGGACGGTCGGGTTCGTCCAGGTCCGTCACCTCCTTGAGGAGCGGCATCGGCATGAAGTCGCCCTCGCCCCCCAGCGCGAGATGCACGGCGTTCGAGCTGTGGGGCAGGAACGGCGCGAGCAACGTGTTGAGGTCCACGACGGCCTGCGCCAGCACGTGGAGCACCGTGGCCAACCGATCCCGCTGGTCCTCGCCCTTCAGCTTGAACGGTTCGGTGGTGGAGACGTAGGCGTTGGCCTCGCCGACCAGGCGCATCGCCTCGCTGAGGGCGGCCCGCTGCCGGTGGGTGCCGATCAGTCTGCCGACCATGTCGAAGCCGGCGCTGATCTGGTCCAGGAGGGCGGTGTCGACCGCCTCCAGCTCACCGGGCTGCGGGATCTCGCCGAAGTTCTTGGCGATCATCGTCGCGGTGCGGTTGACCAGGTTCCCCCAGCCTGCGACCAGCTCGTTGTTGGTCCGCTTGACGAACTCGGGCCAGCTGAAGTCGGAGTCGGCGGTCTCCGGGGCGGCGGCGGACAGGAAGTAGCGCAGCGCGTCCGGCTGGTAGCGCTCCAGCACGTCCCGGACGTAGATGACCACGCTGCGGGAGGTCGAGAACTGCCGCCCCTCCATGGTGAGGAACTCCGAGCTCACCACCTCCGTCGGCAGTTGGAGCTCCCCGAACGGCCCGATCTCGCCACCCTTGTCTCCCGCCCCGTTGTGGGCCAGCATCTCGGCTGGCCAGATCTGGGAGTGGAAGGTGATGTTGTCCTTGCCCATGAAGTAGTAGGACAGGGCCTCCGGCTGGTTCCACCACTCGCGCCACGCCTGCGGGTCGCCGGTGCGCCGCGCCCACTCCACCGACGCGGACAGGTACCCGATCACTGCGTCGAACCAGACATACAGCTTCTTGGTGGGATGCTCGCGCCAGCCGTCGAGCGGGACGGTGATGCCCCAGTCGATGTCGCGAGTCATCGCGCGTGGGCGGATCTCCTCCAGGATGTTCTTGGAGAACCGGATGACGTTGGGGCGCCACAGGCCGCTCGCCTCCCGGCCGTCGAGCCACTCACCGAGCGCCTCGGCCAGCGCCGGAAGGTCGAGGAAGAAGTGCTGGGTGTCCTTGAACTCCGGCGCCTCGCCGTTGATCTTCGAGCGCGGGTTGATCAGATCGGTCGGGTCCAGCTGGTTGCCGCAGTTGTCGCACTGGTCCCCCCGCGCCTCGGCATACCCGCAGATCGGACAGGTGCCCTCGATGAACCGGTCGGGCAACGTGCGGCCGGTCGACGGGCTGATCGCCACCTGCTGCGACTGCTCCACCATGTAGCCGTTGCGGTGACAGGCGAGGAACATCTGCTGTACGACGTCCTCATGGTTGGCGGTGGTGGTCCGCGTGTAGAGGTCGTAGGACACGCCGAGTGCGACGAGGTCCTCGGCGATCACCCGGTGGTTGGCGTCGATGAACTCCTGGGGGGTCATGCCGTTCTTCTCCGCCTGCACCAGGATCGGGGTGCCGTGCTCGTCGGAGCCGGAGACCATCAGCACGTCGTGGCCAGCCATCCGCATGTATCGGCTGAACACGTCGGAGGGCACCCCGAAGCCGGCGACGTGACCGATGTGGCGGGGGCCGTTGGCGTAGGGCCAGGCGACGGCAGACAGGACACGGCTCATGGTTCGCGAGTCTAGATGCCCGCCGCCACCCGGTCCGACGCAGTCAACCGGGGAGGGAGGAACAACGGGCCGTAGGGAACTGTTGGGCCGCGGCATACGTCATAGCGCTGCTGCGGCTGACCGACCAGCCGTGGTTGACTGACCTGACGGAGCCCGAAGCGGGCCACCGACGACGAAGGGAGCGAGGCTACCCATGCTCGCTGCACTCACTGGAGCCGGGCTGTCCGCAGCCGCCGGCCTGAACGCCTACATCCCGTTCCTGATCGTGGCGCTGGTCGCCCGGTTCACCGATGTCATCAACCTGCCCGAGCAGTTCGCCTGGATCGAGTCCGAGTGGGCCATCGGCGGCGCGGCCGTGCTGCTCATCGGCGAGGTCGTCTTCGACAAGATCCCGGTCGTCGACCACATCAACGACGCGGTCGGCACATTCATCCGGCCCGCCTCCGGTGGTCTGATCTTCGCCGCCACGCAGGCCGCCGAGGACCTGGAGCAGGGCTCGTCGTTCATGGCGGACAACCCGTGGGTGGGCGTGGTCCTGGGCATCATCACAGCCGGCATCGTGCACACGGGCAAGGCCGTAACCCGGCCGGTCGTCAACGCCAGCACGCTCGGGGTGGGCGCGCCACTGGTCTCGACGGCCGAGGACACCGCCTCGGTGGGTCTGAGCTTCGTCGCGATCTTCTTCCCCGTCATCGTGATCTTCCTGCTGATCCTGCTGCTGTGGGGCGGTATCGCTCTCTGGCGCAGCGGTCGACGCCGACGGCGCGTGCGCGAGCAGGCGATCACCGCCTACTACGGCTGAGCCGGTCCCAGCTGCTCCGAACGGCAGCGGTGCCCCTGTTGAGGGACCCCGGACCTGAGGTGTGTTAGGCCGCGACGGGTCCAGGGGCCAAGCTCAACCCAACTGATGTCGGACTCATCGCCGTCGCGACGGTGACCGGTCCAGGACGCAGGACGGAAGACAGCATGCTGCGGCCTCGACCCGCCGTGGGACCGGCTGGATGAGGGACCGCCGGACACTCGGTCGGTCAGGAGGACTGAGATCGGTCCACGAGCACTCCGGTCGGTCCACGAGCACTCGCCTCGCGGTATGGCGCGATGCGAGAGCCACCGGGGCGATGTGAGTGCCGCCCCGCGAAGGTCAGTGGGCCCGTCGGAGATGCGCGGCCGCCCGCTGAGGCTCGCGAACTCACTGGGCTAGGTGCACCAGCGCGTCGTGACGCCACGAGGTCTTGCGCGCCCGCACCGCCGGTGCGACGGGCGGATGCGGACTACGGCGTTCTGCCGCAGGCTCAGCTGCAGGTCGACCTCGCGCTCGCGAGCGATGCTCTGCGCTTGCACCTCGCGCAGGCGGTGACGCGCTGAGGCACACCGACGCACAACGCACCGGGCCGAGGCCTCAGCAGATGTCCCCTGCCCCGCGTGCTCCTGCTAGCTCCGTGCTATCAGGTGCGGGCGTCCACCGCGGCGTCGTAGAGGGCCTTGACCGACAGGCCGGTCCGGCCGGCAACATCCCGACATACGTCCTTGAGCCGCTCGCCAGAAGCGGCGCGCTGCAGGATCCCCGGCACCATGTCACCCACCCCGACCGCTGGGGACGTCGCGCCACTCACCCCGGACACCACGAGCGTAATCTCGCCGCGAACGCCCTCACCCGCCCAGGCGGCCAGCTCGGCCAGCCCACCACGGCGGACCTCCTCGTAGGTCTTGGTGAGCTCCCGGCATACGGCCGCGGGGCGATCCCCACCGAAGACCGAGGCCATCGAGGTCAGCGTTGCTGCCAGCCGGTGCGGTGCCTCGAAGAAGACCATCGTGCGCGGCTCGCTGACAAGCTGGGCCAGCACCCGCTCCCGCTCTCCGGTCTTGCGGGGCAGGAAGCCCTCGAAGCAGAACCGGTCCACCGGCAGCCCGCTCACCGCCAGGGCCATGAGGACCGCCGACGGACCGGGGACACAGGTGACCGGTAGACCAGCCGCGATACAGGCGGAGACCAGACGGTAGCCGGGGTCCGACACCGACGGCATACCCGCGTCGGTCACCAGCAACAACCTGGCACCGCCGGCGATCCGCGAGACCAGGTCCGGCGTGCGAGAAGCCTCGTTGTGCTCGTGGTAGCTGATGACCTCGCCGGTGAGCGCGACGCCCAGTCGGTCGGTGAGTCGCCGCAGCCGCCGCGTGTCCTCGGCCGCGACCACGTCGGCGCCGGTGAGCTCGTCGCGCAGGCGCGGGGAGGCGTCCCGCGAGTCGCCGATGGGGGTCGCCGCGAGGACGAGCGCCGCCCGGTCGGCTGGCGCATCCTGGGTCATGGGTGGCACCTTCCCGGGTCGGGGGGCGTACGAGACCCCTACGAAAATGCGGGCTGGGCGCACGAAACCCCTACGGAAATAGGGGGTCGGCGTACGAAACCGCTACCAAAATGCGGGTTGGGCGTACGAAACCCCTATTTTTTTGGTCAGGAGCGGTGCCGCTGGGCACGCAGCAGGTCGCCGTTCATCTGCGAGATGACGTTGAGCGGAATGCCCTTCGGGCACGCGCGCGAGCACTCGCCGAGGTTGGTGCACCCGCCGAAGCCCTCTGCGTCGTGCTGCGCCGTCATCGAGAGGACACGGGCGTCGCGTTCCGGCTGCCCCTGGGGGAACTCGCCCAGGTGGGTGACCTTCGCGCCTGTGAAGAGCATGGCCGAGGCGTTCGGGCAGGCCGCGACGCACGCCCCGCAGCCGATGCACTCCGCGGCCATGAACGCGCGGTCGGCGTTGTCCTTCGGGACCGGGGTGGCGTGCGCATCCGGGGCGGACCCCGTGTTGGCCGAGATGTATCCGCCGGACTGGATGATCCGGTCCAGCGCCTGACGGTCCACGCACAGGTCCTTGATGACCGGGAACGCGTCGGCGCGCCACGGCTCGATGACGATCTCGTCACCGTCGCGGAAGGAACGCATGTGCAACTGGCAGGTGGTGGTGCGCTCCGGACCGTGCGCCTCGCCGTTGATCATCACGCCGCACATGCCGCAGATGCCCTCACGACAGTCGCTGTCGAAGGCGACCGGCTCCTCGCCCTTGCTGATGAGGCCCTCGTTGAGGACGTCGAGCATCTCGAGGAACGACATGTCGTCGGACACGCCGTCGATCGGGTAGGTGACCATGCCGCCCTTGTCGTTCGGGCCGCTCTGCCGCCAGATCTTCAGGGTGAGGTTCACTTGTAACTCCGTTGCTTCAGCTCGATGAACTCGTACTCCAGGTCTTCCTTGTGCAGGACCGGGGCACTGCCCTCACCGCCCCACTCCCAGGCTCCGACGTAGGCGAACTCGTCGTCGTTGCGCAACGCCTCGCCATCCTCGGTCTGGCTCTCCGCCCGGAAGTGCCCGCCGCAGGACTCGCGGCGGTGCAGGGCGTCGATGCACATCAGCTCACCGAGCTCCAGGAAGTCGGCAACCCGGCCGGCCTTCTCGAGGGACTGGTTGAGCGTGTCGGCGGCGCCCAGCACCCGCACGTTGCGCCAGAACTCCTCGCGCAGCGACCGGATCAGGTCGATCCCCTTGCGCAGGCCCTCCTCCGTGCGCTCCATGCCGCAGTACTCCCACATGATGTTGCCGAGCTCCCTGTGGAAGGCGTCCACCGAACGCTCACCGTTGATGCTCAGCAGCATGTGGATGCGCCCCTCGACCGAGTCGCGTGCCTCGATCACCGCAGGGTGGCTTTCGCTGATCGGCTCGTAGGGGCCGTGGGACAGGTAGTCGCGGATGGTGTTGGGCAGGACAAAGTAGCCGTCCGCCAGGCCCTGCATCAGCGCGGAGGCACCGAGCCGGTTGGCGCCGTGGTCCGAGAAGTTCGCCTCACCGGCGACGAACAGGCCCGGGATGCTGGACTGGAGGTCGTAGTCGACCCACAACCCGCCCATCGTGTAGTGCACCGCCGGGTAGATGCGCATCGGCACCTTGTAGGGGTCCTCACCGGTGATCTGCCGGTACATGTCGAAGAGGTTGCCGTACTTGGAGCGCACTGCCTCCTCGCCCAACCGGTCGATCGCGTCGCGGAAGTCGAGGTAGACCCCGCGGCGGAAGTCGCCCACCTTCGGGCCCACGCCACGGCCGTCGTCGCAGACGTTCTTGGCCTGTCGCGAGGCGATGTCGCGAGGGACCAGGTTGCCGAAGGAGGGATAGATGCGCTCGAGGTAGTAGTCGCGGTCCTCGTCGGGGATCTCACGCGGGTCCTTGTCGCAGTCCTCACGACGCTTGGGCACCCAGATGCGGCCGTCGTTGCGCAGCGACTCACTCATCAACGTCAGCTTGGACTGGTGCTCACCCGAGACAGGAATGCAGGTCGGGTGGATCTGCGTGTAGCAGGGGTTGGCGAAGTAGGCCCCCTTGCGGTGGGCCCGCCAGTTGGCGGTGACGTTGCACCCCATCGCGTTGGTCGACAGGAAGTAGACGTTGCCGTAGCCGCCGGTGGCCAGCACGACCGCGTCCGCCAGGTGGGTCTCGATCTCGCCGGTGACCATGTCGCGGGCGATGATGCCGCGTGCCTTGCCGTCCACGACGATCAGCTCGAGCATCTCGTGGCGGGAGTACATCTTGACCGTGCCGGCGCCGATCTGCCGCTCCAGCGCCTGGTAGGCGCCGATCAGCAGCTGCTGGCCGGTCTGACCACGGGCGTAGAAGGTCCGCGAGACCTGGACGCCACCGAAGGAGCGGTTGTCCAGCAGACCGCCGTACTCACGCGCGAACGGAACCCCCTGGGCGACACACTGGTCGATGATGTCGACGCTGACCTCGGCGAGGCGGTAGACGTTGGTCTCCCGCGAGCGGTAGTCGCCGCCCTTGACGGTGTCGTAGAACAGCCGGTGGGTCGAGTCCCCGTCACCCTTGTAGTTCTTGGCCGCGTTGATCCCGCCCTGGGCGGCGATCGAGTGCGCCCGTCGCGGGCTGTCCTGGTAGCAGAAGCTCTTGACGTTGTAGCCGGCCTCGCCGAGCGTGGCACCTGCCGAGGCGCCGGCCAGACCGGTGCCGACGATGATCACGTCCAGCTTCCGCCGGTTGGCGGGGTTGACCAGGTGAGCATCGAACTTGCGTTGCTCCCACTTCTGAGCGATCGGCCCCGCGGGCGCCGCCGTGTCGGCGATCGGCTCGCCCTCGCGGTAGAGGCCCTCGATCAGGCTTGAGGTCATCGTGTGTGCTCCATCCTGGTGCTCCGAGCGGTCATGGGATCAGGTTCAGGAAGATGGCCAGCGGCGGGGCGATGAAGCCGACGACCACCACCGCCGCGATCACGATGGCGGTCAGCCGCAACCGCTCCGCGGCGTCCAGGCTGGTGTTCAGGCCCAGCGTCATCCCGGCCGACCACACGCCGTGAAGGAGGTGCATCCCGAGGGCCGCGACGGCGAAGAGGTAGATGAGGACCGCCCACCACACCCCGAAGCTGGCGACCAGCCGGTCGGCGGGGTTGTCGTACGCTCCGCCGATGTTGATGGTGTGAGTCGTGAAGTGCAGGAGGTGGAAGACCACGAAGATCAGGAGCGCGACGCCTCCCCAGCGCATCGACGTCTTGACGAAGCGAGCCCACTCCCCCTTGCGCTGGTAGTAGCGGGTCGTCCGGGCCGTCCCCGCGCGGTGCCACAGGGCAAACGCAGAGGCGGCGTGCACGATGAGGGCGACGATCAGGGTGATGCGCATGACCCAGAGGAAGCCCTTCTCCGGGAGCATCGGGCTGCCGAAGGTGCGCAGGTGGTGCGCATACTCGTTGAACGCGTCCTCACCGGCGAAAATCATCAGGTTGCCGTACATGTGGGCGAGGATGAACCCAAGGAAGATCAGCCCGCTGACGGCCATCGCCGCCTTGAGCAGGATGCTGCGCGTCTTGGGCCGCGTGCCTGCGGAAATCGTTGAGGTGGCCACGGTCAGGACTGTACTACCCGCTCCAGCCGCTATGGAGGAACCCCACTTACTATGAGCGCCGTGACCGAACCGTCCGGGGGCCCGGCCCGTCTGCGCGAGCGGCTCCTCGGCCCCGCGGTCGGCGCGCGCGCGGCGGCGTGGGGGTGGTGGGGGCCGCTGCTGGTGATGGTCCTCGGGGGCATCGTCCGTTTCGTCAACCTGGGCCGGCCGAATTCGCTCATCTTCGATGAGACCTACTACGTCAAGCAGGGCTGGTCGCTCATCCGGTTCGGCACCGAGATGGACATCAAGGAGGGCCTGGAGAAGCCGGACGAGCTGTTCACGGCCGGCAACCCGGACGTCTTCGGGACCACGCCCGACATGGTGGTCCATCCACCGATCGGCAAGTGGATGATCGGCGCGGGTCAGTGGATCTTCGGCGTCGAGAACCCGTTCAGCTGGCGGGTCGCCGCCGCCGTCGTCGGGACGCTCTCGATCCTGATGGTGGGCCGCGCGGCGTGGCGGATGTTCCACAACCCACTGCTGGCTACCGCAGCCGCGACCCTGCTCGCCGCCGACGGGCACCACTTCGTGCACTCGCGGACCGGTCTGCTCGACATCTTCGTGATGTTCTGGGCGCTCGCCGCGTTCTGCCTCCTACTGGTCGACCGGGACGATGGCCGGGCGCGCCTGGCCCGGCGAGTCAGTGCCCTGGGCCCAACCCCAGGGAGTATGTCGTGGGGCCCGGGCCTCGGGATCCGCTGGTGGCGCGTGGCCGCCGGGGTGAGTCTCGGGCTGTGCATCGGCACCAAGTGGTCTGGGCTGTTCTTCCTCGCCGCCTTCGGCCTGATGACGGTCTGGTGGGACATGGGCGCGCGGCGCGCCGCCGGGGCACAGAGGTGGTTCGTGGGCTCGGTGGTGCGGGACGGCATACCCGCGTTCCTGCAGATGGTGCCCGTCGCCTTCGTGACCTACCTGGCCAGCTGGACCGGCTGGTTCCTCACCGACCACGGCTACAAGCGGCAGTGGGCCACGGACAACCCGGCCACCGGCCTGGCCTCACTCGTGCCCGATCCGCTGCGGTCGCTGTGGGCCTACCACGAGGAGGTCATGACCTTCCACGTCGGCCTGCAGAACGAGCACGCCTGGTCCTCCAACCCCTGGTCCTGGATCGTCCAGGGTCGGCCGACGCTCTTCTACTCGCGCTGGCCCGAGTTCGGGCAGAACGGGTGCGAGGCCAGCCACTGCGTCACCTACATCGCCTCGCTGGGCAACCTCTTCGTCTGGTGGGGCGCCACCGCCGGCCTGCTGGTCGTCACGTTCATGTGGTTGATCGGTCGCGACTGGCGCGCCGGGGCTGCCCTGTCCGGGCTGATCGCCGGCTGGCTGCCCTGGTTCCTCTACCAGACCCGCACCATCTACAGCTTCTACGCCGTGGCCTTCGTCCCCTGGCTGGTGCTCATCGTGACGTACTGCCTGTCGCTTGCCCTCGGCAGGGCCGACGACCCGCTGGTGCGACGCCGCTGGGGTGCGGTGATCGTGATCCTCTATGTCACGGCAGCGGTTGCGCTGTTCATCTGGTACTACCCGGTGCACACCGCGCAGACGATCCCGCGCGACCAGTGGTATCTGCGCATGTGGTTCGACTTCTGGACCTGATGCGCCGGAGGCGTTCGGCCTAGTCGGTCAGGCCCATCGCCTCAGCCAGCAGCAGGTGCTGTCGTCCCTCGGCCGCACGCCCTGCCCGCTGCAGCGTCCGCGCGAGCAGCAGATGGGCATATGCCTCGCTGGGCCACCTGTCGACGACGATGTTCAGCACCTCCTCGGCACGCCCGAGCTGCGCGGAGTGGTAGTAGGACCTCGCCAGCCACATCTTGAGCTCGAGGTGCTCCGGCTCTTCCTCGACCAGCTGGCCGAAGAGCTCGGCGGCCTTGAGGTACTGCTTGTTCTCGAAGAGGAACGTCGCGCGGTCATACGTTGCGGTGAGGTCCTCACCCATCACGACTCCTTTCCGGCTGACCGGAACTGGTCAACCACCTGCGGTGTTGCCGCGCTGGCCAGCTCGACCGCCCACGGCAGCGGGATGTCGGTCACCGCGACGACCTCAGGTCCCGCCGCCGTCGTGGCGAGCAGGTCCGCCAGTCCACGACGCCGCTGGAAGAACGACTGCCGCACCACCCACCCGATGATGCCACCCCGCTCGAGAACCACTCGTTGGCGCTGCAGGGCTCCGCTCCGGCTCACCAGGTGCCCCGGGGTCAGCTGGTGGCCCAGGTTGCGATAGGCCAGCTCCGCCACGCCGAGATTGACCAGACCGACGCCGACGAACACGGCGATCACCGACCACCAGGGCCAGTCACGCCACCACGCGACACCTGCCGCGGCGGCCGTGAACGCCAGGCTCGGCCACAGGCTCTGGATCAACAGGCGTCGGCGGGCCGCGGGTCCGTGAGGGCGGACCGGTGTGGTCAGGGGCCCTTCGGTGCCGAGCACGCTGTGGCCGACGGACTCGGCGACGGTGCGCGGGCACGGGGGGAGGAGCTTGGTGGTGCCACCTGAGCCAACTCCGGTCGCCAGCGAGGTGAGCTCTCCGCCGCGGACCGCACGCAGGAGCAACGGTTCGGTGAGCTGGACCCCTCGGATGCGCTCCTCCTCCACCGTGGAGGAGGTGGTCGTGAGCAGTCCGCGGGTGAGCCGGATCGTGCCGCCAGGCTCCCGCACCAGCCGCAGGTTCCACCACTGGAGCACATAGTTGAGCGTCGACACCACGAGCCAGCCCACCACGAGGATGAGCAGGATCGTGAGGACCATCGCCATGATCGCCTGCGCCAGCAGCCACTCGTAGGCATCGGTGACGCGGTCCTGGCTGAAGAAGCCCAGGTCGTCGCTGAACTGGAAGAACAAACCGAACGCGGTCGCCACGATCACCAGGCTGGAGAGGCTGAAGGGTGCATACCGCAGCCAGGACCAGTCGATCTCGGCCAGCACCTCGTCAGGCACTGGTTCCGCCAGAGGCCGGTCGGCGGGCAGCTGGCCCGCAGGGAGCTGTTCCCCCACCACCGGCGGGCGGAACGGGGTTCCGTCCCCAGGGTCGCCTTCGCTGCGCGCGCTGGAGCCGCGCAGCAGCAGGTACTCCCGCAGCTGGGCCGCGTCGGCCACTGCGAGCCCGTCCAGCTCCACGCGCGTGTCGTCGACACCGGTCCCGATCTTGGCACGCACCAGACCGAGGATGCGGTGGAGCGGCGGCGACTCCAGGTCGACGCTGCGCACGCGGTCGAGACGGGCGGTCTTCTCCTTGCGGTTGAGCAGGCCGGTCCGCACCTGGAGCTGGGTGTCGGTGAAGCGGTAGAGCGTGGTGAACCACGGGATCAGACCGAACGCCAGCGCAGCCACGACAATCACCGGCAGCAGCCGGACTGACCACTCGTTGTCGGACTGGCTGATGCCGATGAACGCGATGACGATCGGGAAGGCCATCGACCAGAGCACCCGGACCGGGTGGACGAGGAGCATGCGCGGTGACTGCCGGTGCCACTCGCCGTCGGCGGCCGCACCGGGCGGGGGGAGGTCGTATGCCGGACCCTCCGGCGGCCCAGCCGGCGGGTCGTACGGTGGCCCGGTCGGCAGGTCATATGCCGGACCCTCCGGCGGTTCGTATGCCGGACCCTCCGGGGGTGGCAGCGGTGGAGGCTGGGTCACGTCGCGTCGCCCTTGTCGCGCCCGGTGATCTCGGTGAGGTGCGCCACGACCTGCTTGGCGACTTCCTGGTCGAGGCAGTTGATCGAGATCGGACCAGCCGCCGATGCGGTGGTCACCGTGATGGAGGCGAGGCGGAACATCCGCTGGATCGCGCCCTGCGTGGAGTCCACCGTCTGCACCCTCGACAACGGTGCGATCCGCTGCTCCACGTTGAGCCAGCCGGCGCGAGTGAAGACCGCCGTGGGGGTGACCTCCCAGCGGTGCACGGCGTACTTGAAGCGCGGGACCACGAGGATCTCGACGATCGCGCCGATGACGACGAGGACCAGGATCGCCGTGGCCCACCACCAGCGCTCGGGCAGCACCACGAAGTAGACGAACCCGGCGACGGCCAGGAGGATGCCCTCCCAGATCACCGCTGTCGTGGTCCAGTAGCCGATCGCACGCCGCGACACCTTGTGGGCCGGCTCGCGGAGCGCGGGGTCTCCCGTCACCGTACTCATGCGGTTCCCGCGATCGTCGCGACCATCAGCGCCTTGATCGTGTGCATCCTGTTCTCCGCCTGGTCGAAGACGACGCTGGCAGCCGACTCGAACACCTCGTCGGTGACCTCGACACCCGCCGCGAACTCCGGGTACCGCTCGATCAGCTCGCGGCCGGCCTTCGTCCCTGCGTCGTGGAAGGCCGGCAGGCAGTGCATGAACCTGGTGTCCGGGTTGCCTGTGGCCGCCATCAGCTCTGCATTCACCTGGAAGGGCATGAGTGGACCGATCCGTTCGGCCCAGGCCGACACCGGCTCGCCCATCGAGACCCAGATGTCGGTGTGCACGAAGTCGACGCCAGCCACCGCCTCGTGGGGGTCCTCGGTGACGGTGAGCCGTGCGCCGGTCTGCTCCGCGATGCGGCGGCAGAGCTCCACCAGCTCGTCGGTGGGCTGTAGGGACCTGGGTGCCCCGATCCGCACATCCATGCCCAGCTTGGCCCCGATCAGGAGCAGCGAGTTGCCCATGTTGTTGCGGGCGTCCCCGACGTAGGCGTAAGAGATCTGCTCAAGGGGCGCGCCGGCATACTGCTGCATGGTGAGCGCATCGGCGAGCATCTGGGTGGGGTGCCAGTCATCGGTCAGCCCGTTGTAGACGGGGATCCCGGCGTGCCGGGCGAGCTCCTCGACGACGGACTGCTCCGATCCGCGGTACTGGATGGCGTCGAACATCCGGCCCAGCACGCGTGCGGTGTCCTTGATGGACTCCTTGTGACCGATCTGCGTGGCGGCTGGCTCGAGAAAGGTGGTGGAGGCGCCCTGGTCGTGGGCAGCGACCTCGAACGCGCTGCGGGTGCGCGTGGAGGTCTTCTCGAAGATCAGCGCGATGTTCTTGCCGACGAGATGGCGCTCCTCCGTGCCGGCCTTCTTGGCCGCCTTGAGCCCAGCGGCCAGCTCCAGGAGATATCGGATCTCGTCAGGGGTCTCCTCCACCAGGCTGTACAGACTCCGGCCGCGCAGATCTACTGCCATATTCGTCCCTCCGTGGTCGAGCGTGGTGCCCCGCTCGTGCCGGTCGCTGGTCTGTGGTCTTCTCGGATCAGGTGGGGAACCAGCATCGCACTGGTCCACGTTCAGGTTCACGGTATCCCGACCAGTGAGTGCCGCACCGCCGGTGAGTCTGGCCAAATGCAGGTGCACAGGCAGTGCGGTGGCCTCCTCTGGTAGGCAAGGTCCGTGAGGAGCGTTGACCTGGTCGCGACGGGTGGCCTCGATGTCGGATCCGTGCGCGATTCAATGGTCAGTCACGCCGTCCCAGGCAGCGAGGTTGCCGTGGCAACCGAGGCTGGACTCACCTACCGTCGCTTGTTGACCCTTGGCCGTGCTCCGACTGAGGTGACACTCGACATCACCTCTCAGGGCATCACGGTGGTCCTCGCTGAAGGGCCACCTCCCGGCGAGCCCGGCACGCTCCAGGAGGCGGCGGAGGTGGTCACCTGGTGGTTTGACCTGGACACCGCCCCCCGGGTCGTCAGCAGGCATCTGGAGGAGGATCCACTCCTGGGTCCGATGATCGCCGAGCGGCCGGCGGTGCGTCCGCTGCGCCATCCGGACGGGTTCGAGGCAGCGATCGGCACGGTGCTCGGTCAACAGGTGAGCCTGGCCGCGGGCCGGTTGTTCGGCGCGCGACTGCGCGCTGCGTACTCACCAGATGGCGGGTTCCCCGCAACACCTTCTGTCGGGAGGTCTGATGGCGGATGGCACGGCACGTCGGATGTCCCCGACAGATCGCTGCTGCCCTTTCCCTCGCCGGCCGCCCTCGCGAGCGCACCCGTCGAGGAACTGCGGGCTGCCGTCGGACTCACGCGCTCCAGAGCCGCCACCGTGCAGGCGGTAGCGCGGCTCTTCGAGGAGGGGTTCCGGCTTGACGGCGCCACGGATCCGATGGAGGCGCGTCGGCAGCTGCTGGCACTGCCTGGAGTCGGCTCGTGGACGGTCGAGTACCTCGCCCTGAGAGTGCTCGGCGACCCCGACGCCTTCCCCGCATCCGACGCAGTCATCCGACGCGCGCTCGGCGGCCTGAGTCCCCCCGCGGCGACGGCAGCGGCCGAGGCCTGGAGGCCCTACCGTTCCTGGGCTGCCGCACACCTCTGGGCGGCAGCGAGCAGTTCGCTACCAGTGCCGCCGTCCCCCTAGCGCTCCCCGGCAGGCCGTCGTGACTGGCCGGAAAGGTCAAATCCCGCTCGGCACTGCTGAGCTCATCGAGTAGCTCGACGGTGGCCCGGGGCGAGTCCCTGAGAGCGTCGAGCATGCGGCGTCGGGTGGATGAGGCCAGCGCGCGGAACACCCGGTCGTCGGCGACCTCGGCTCGATGGGGTGACCACGCCTTGACAGCTCGCTCAGCGCGGGCGTCGGGTCGGCCGTAGCTGGAGGGCGGCCGGGAGGTCATGTGGGAGTTCCACGACTTCCCCGGCGCGTTCCCCGTCGCGGTCCTGGAGTCGGACCCACCCCGACGCATCGTGATCCGCCGGGTGCGGAGGCCACCACGGATCCGGCCAGTCACACGACCACGACCTTCGAGTTCAAGTCCCTCGACGACGACACGCGGACGCTGGTCACCATCACCGAGTCATCCTGGCAAGTCACTGCGGACGGTGCCCAGAACGCGTTCGGCAACTGCGAGGGCTGGACGACCATGCTGTCCGCACTCAAGGCGTGGCTCGAGCATGGCATCAACCTGCGCGAGGGCTTCTACGTATGAGCACCGTGCACGTGAGCACAAGCCGAACCCCAGCACAACGTCGAATGCCTGAACGTGACGTAGGTCCTAGCTCCCTCGAGACACCAGCCACTTAGGCTCAGCATCATGAGCCAGACCACCGTGATGCCGAGCGATCTGGAGATCGCCAGCTCCGCCACACTCCGACCGATCGCCGACATCGCGCAGGACCTGGGGCTGGACCCCGAGCACGTCGAGCCCTACGGTCGCGACGTCGCCAAGATCGACCTGGCGGCGGCAGCCGCTGGGGACCGCCAGGGCAAGTATGTCGTGGTGTCGGCGATCACCCCGACTCCCCTCGGCGAGGGCAAGACCACCACGGTGGTGGGGTTGACCCAGGCCTTGCGCCGCCTGGGTTCCAACGCCGTGGCCACCCTGCGCCAGCCGTCGATGGGACCGACCTTCGGCATCAAGGGTGGCGCGGCAGGCGGCGGCTACAGCCAGGTCATCCCGATGGAGCGCCTGAACCTCCACCTGACCGGTGACTTCCACGCGATCACTGCCGCGCACAACCTGCTCGCGGCTGCGGTCGACAACCACCTGCACTTCGGCAACGAACTCGGTCTGGACCTCCGCAACATCACCTGGCGCCGCGTCATGGACGTCAACGACCGCTCGCTGCGCAACGTCGTGGTCGGCCTCGGGGCCCGGGCCGACGGGGTGGTCCGCGAGACCGGTTTCGACATCACCGCAGCCTCCGAGGTGATGGTGCTCATGACTCTGGCCACGTCATACGAGGACATGCGGCAGCGGCTCGGCCGGATCGTGGTCGGATACACCTCCGAGGGCAGGCCCGTCACCGCCGAGGACCTCCAGGTCGCCGGTGCGATGGCGGTGATCCTGCGCGACGCCCTCAAGCCCAACCTCCTGCAGACCCTGGAAGGTGGGCCGGCGCTCGTCCACTGCGGGCCGTTCGGCAACATCGCCACGGGCACCTCGTCAGTCGTGGCGGACCAGGTCGCCCTGAGCCACGCCGACATGGTGGTGACCGAAGCCGGTTTCGGCGCCGACATGGGGGCCGAGCGCTTCTTCAACGTCAAGTGCCGCATGGGCGGTCTGCAGCCTGACGCGGCGGTCATCGTGGCAACGGTGCGCGCACTCAAGGTGCATTCGGGCAGGTACGACATCAAGCCTGGCCGTGCACTGCCGGAGGGACTCTTCGCCGAGTCGCCCGACGAGGTCCGCACCGGGCTTGCCAACCTCCGCAAGCACATCCAGATCATCCAGGGGTTCGGCGTCAGTCCGGTCGTGGCGATCAACGCCTTCCCTCAGGACCATGACAGCGAGCACGAGGTCATCCGCGGGCTCGCCGCCGAGATGGGAGTGCGCTGCGCCGTGACCCGGCACGTCGCCGAGGGGGGCGTAGGGGCAGGGGACCTGGCGCGCGAGGTGCTTGCCGCAGTCGACGAACCGACCCCGTTCACCCCGACCTACCCGCTGGACGCGTCGCTGCAGGACAAGATCGAGGCGGTCGCGACCAGGGTCTACGGTGCGGACGGCGTCGACTACACCCCCGCAGCGCTCGCGTCGCTGCGCACCTACGAGGAAGCCGGATTCGGCGGGCTACCGATCGTGATTGCCAAGACCCACCTGTCGATCAGCTCCGACCCGGCGCTCATGGGGGCACCGACCGGGTGGCGGCTGCCGGTGCGCGAGGTCCGCGCCAGCGTCGGCGCCGGCTACGTCTACGCGATCGCCGGTGACATGCGGACGATGCCGGGGCTGTCCCGGCATCCGAACGCCGAGCGCATCGAGCTCTCCCCGGACGGCACGATCACCGGACTGTCCTGAGCGACGGCACCCGCCGCCGCAACACGCAAAGATCCCCGGGCCGACGGCCCGGGGATCAATGTGACCTATGTCGCGGCTCAGGTGAGACCTATGTCGCGACTCAACACAGGGTGGAGCTGAGGGGATTCGAAACCCTGACCTTCTCATTGCGAAGGCATCCCGGGGCTGTCTGGCCCCGAGAATCTGCCACGGTTGCCTGCCATCCAATGCGCCTGGTGACGGTCGGCATTCGCTCGGGGGGAGGCATCCGGGGGGCACGAAGAGCCGCCGGCCCGATAGCGGAGCAGCCCCGGCCGGAGTGGGCTCGGATCAAACGGCGAATCGACTCGGTAAGGCATGGGCCACAGGCGCGGAGCGCGTCCCGGATGGTGGGGATACCGGCCGCTTGAGCCGTGACCGTGGAGGACGGATCATGTAGCGACGGGTCGACGGACGGAGGGTGAGCGCGTCCTGGCACTGGACCGGGGCGCTTCGTCATGTCTGGCCGCTCGTGAGTGGGCGGCCGCGAGAACGGCCGCCAGGCCGCATGCGCAGCGGGCGGCCAGCGGCGACGGAGTCGCCCCTTGAGTCAGTAGAGAAAGTTCTCACATGGAGCGTGATCCGGCCGCGCGAGGACTACGCGCTGGTGTTGTAGGTTCCCGGGCGATCTTTCAGCAGTGGAGGCCGCTGACGTGGACGGGACAAGATCGTGAGACGCGCGGCTTCCCATCATCTTGTCCTGTCCTCGGAGTTCGACGTTCCGTAGGACTCCCGTGTCCCGCGATGTCCCGGCGGACAGGTGCTACGGGACGGTGTCCCTGTGCGGGGCAAGATCGCCGTCCCCACCTGCGGGTTCACCGTGTGTGGTTGGCCTTACGGGAGGCATGAAGGGAGTCGTCGACCAAGTGCGCTCAAGGACGCTGCCCCGAGGAGATTCGCCGTCCGCCCAACGCCTGCTGGTCGCTCAGCGGCTCAACGCACCGTCGGGGGGCACCGGGGGCAGATCGGGAGGTGAGGTCGGAATGACAACGAGAAACCCCGGCCACAGAACCAGCGTTCTCGCTGCTGTGCCGGGGATCTTCAGTGGTGGAGCTGAGGGGATTCGAACCCCTGACCTTCTCATTGCGAACGAGACGCGCTACCAACTGCGCCACAGCCCCAAGGTGTACCGGCGGCTACGTACTGTAGCACCGGCATACCTCAATCTCCGATTTCGGCAGGGTCCTCAGGGGCTGCTCTCAAAGCTCAGCCAGGTCATCCACCGTGGGCTCCCAGAGACCGGCTGCCGCGTTGCTGCGGACCTGCTCGGCGCTGGTCACTCCGGCGATCACCGACGCCACGGCGGGCTGTGCCGCCAGGCCCCCGATCGCGACCTGCAACATGGTCAGGCCGCGCTCGGCTGCGAAGGCCTCCAACCGCTCGATCTCGTCCCAGTCGGCGTCGGCCAGCCGCTGTGCCTGGCTGTCTGCGGCCAGCCGGCTGCCGCTCGGGGGGGCCTCGTCTCGCCGGTACTTGCCGGTCAGCAGGCCGTACTCCAGCGGGAAGAAGGGGAGTATGCCGACTCCGACCGTCTCGCAGGCGGGCACCAGCTCGTCCTCGGCCAGGCGATCGACCAGGGAGTACTTGTTCTGCGCGGAGATGAAAGGCGTGTGCCCGTTGACCCGTGCGGTCCAGTCGGCGTCCACCACCTGCCAGCCGGCGAAGTTGGACGACCCGATATAGCGGACCTTTCCCTCGGTGACCAGCTCGTGCAGCGCGGCCAGCGTCTCGTCGATCGGTGTCGCCAGGTCCGGGCGGTGCAGCTGGTAGAGGTCGATCCAGTCGGTGCCGAGACGGCGGAGGCTGGCGTCGACGGCCTTGCGGATGTAGCGCCGTGAGCCGCGGGCGTCCCAGTCCGGGCCGTTGGCGCCGTGCATGTCCATGCCGA
The DNA here is from genome assembly GCA_035303365.1 of Ornithinicoccus sp. Lineage (GTDB taxonomy): Bacteria > Actinomycetota > Actinomycetes > Actinomycetales > Dermatophilaceae > Ornithinicoccus. Next base: position 5,060 of record DATGRS010000174.1, on the reverse strand, counting down.
ACTTGGTGGCGACGATGACCTCCTCGCGGCGTCCGCCGAGGGCCTGCCCCAGGAGCTCCTCGGACTCACCACGACCGTAGACGTCGGCAGTGTCGAAGAGGGTGATGCCGCTGTCGAGTGCTGCGTCCACGACCTCCTGGACGGTGTCCGCGTCGATCCTCGAGCCGAATGCGTTGCAGCCGATACCCACGGTGCTGACCCGCAGGCCGGAGTCACCGAGCGGGCGATAGGTCATCTCAGTCATGGTGCCCAACGTACGCGGAACGGACCTGCTCCTAGCTACCCGCTGCGGCAGCGGCGGCCTGGCGCTGACGCATGATGTGCGAGATCCACAGCAGGAACAGTTGGTGCACGGGTGGCACTGACGGGTCGAGGTCGAGCGTGGGCCGCGAGGACCAGAAGCCAGGAGTACGCCCGGTACCGACCGGTTGACCATCACGCAGCACCCGGTGCGTCGTGACCCAGAGCCCGGCGGGGTCGATCTCGTAGGTCACCCCCTCGCCCTTGATGACCCAGCCGCTGCGCCAGACGCTCTTCCTGCTGGCCCTCAGCGTCACCCGGGGGTTCCGGGCCAGCCGTGCCACCCGGTCCTTGCCGTCCCGCTCGAAGCGCCAGGTGTCGCCTGCGACGACGAGCTCCGCCCCCTCGCGCCACCGTGCGGGAACGGCCGTCGCCACCTCCTCGCCGTCCAGCAGGATCGGCACCACCCCGGACCTCTTGGCTCCCCACTCGATCATGACTGCGAGCGTACTTCGCCACCGACCGCGGCCGTCCCCAAGGTCGCTCCCGGCGTCGGCAGCACGGCATACGGTGTGTGTCGTGGACCTCGTAGTGGTGCCCACGCCGCGAGGCCTGGTGGTGGACCAGTCGGTCGCGGGCCCGGGCGCGCCACCGGCCACTGGCTCCGAAGACGCTGAGCGACTGATCCCTGTGGGACAGGCGGCCGCGTGGGTCCGCGCGCGCGAGCAGTCGGGTGACGGCCACAACGGGCCCCGGTGGGTCTGGCCGGATACGGCATCCGCCTACCCTCCCCTGCTCCAGTCGGACACCCGCGTCGAGCGCTGCCACGACCTGCGGCTGTGCCACGCCATCCTCGCCCTGGCCTCCGCCGAACCCTGGCCCGCGCCGCCCTGGATGACACCACTGGTCACTGCTACCGGCGAACCTCCGGCACCCACCCTCCTCGACGAGCTCACCCCGGACGAGACCCCACCGCTCGAGGAGGTCGTCACTGAGCACCGACGGCAGCTCGCTGCAGTGGCGGCCTCTGCCGACCCGGGACGGCTACGCCTCCTCCTGGCGGCGGAGTCCGCCGGGGCGCTGATCGCCGCAGAGATGCACCGGGACGGCCTGCCCTGGGACCGCGACCGCCACGACGCCATCCTCACCGCCGAGCTCGGCCCGCGCCCGCCCCGCGGCATGCGGCCCGCACGCCTCGAACAGCTGGCCGCGCAGGTGCGCGATCTGCTCCACACGCCCGATCTCAACCCCGACTCGCAGGCCAGCCTGCTCAAGGCGCTGCGCAACGCCGGCCTCGACGTCACGTCCACGGCGAAGTGGGAGCTGTCCCGTTCCGCACACCCGGTGGTGGCTCCCCTGCTGGAGTACAAGCGCCTGGCCCGGCTGCTCTCCGCCAACGGTTGGGGCTGGCTGGACGCCTGGGTCACCGAGGGGGTGGGCGGGCGTGCGGGCAGGTTCCGGACGGACTACGTCCCGGGCGGGGTGGTGACCGGACGCTGGGCCACCAGCGGTGGCGGCGCGATGCAGATCCCGAAGGCGGTCCGGGCTGCGGTCGTCGCGGACCCGGGCTGGCGGCTGGTGGTCGCCGACGCCGCGCAGGTCGAGCCGCGCGCGCTGGCCGGTATGGCCGGTGACGTCGCCCTTGCCGCGGCGGGCCGCGACGGTGACCTCTATGCCGGCCTGGTCAGCGCCGGCGTCGTGGAGACCCGGGAGCGGGCCAAGGTGGGCATGCTCTCTGCCCTGTATGGCGGAACTGCCGGTGAGGCCGGGGTGGTCCTGCCCCGTCTTCGCCGGGCCTACCCCCGCGCGACGTCCTTGGTCGATCATGCGGCCGAGGTCGGCGCGGCGGGAGGCACGGTGCGCACCTGGCTGGGGCGGACCAGCCCTCCACCGGGGCCTGCCTGGCGGGCGGTCCAGGGACGCGCCGGCGAGTCAGACGCACAGCAGTCGGACGAGCGCAGCGCCCGCAGCCAGGCCCGGGACCGTGGCAGGTTCACGCGCAACTTCGTCGTCCAGGGCACGGCGGCGGAGTGGGCGCTGTGCTGGATGGCGGAGATCCGGCGCGGGCTGCGCGACCTCGAGCCAGGCGGGGAACGGCCGCACCTGGTCTTCTTCCTGCACGACGAGGTCATCGTGCACACGCCCGAGCACCTCGCGGCGCCCGTGGAGCAGATCGTGCGCGACGCCGCCGCGAGCGCCGGGCGGCTCCTGTTTGGCGACTTCCCGATCACCTTCCCCCTGCACGTCGCCGCTGTGAGCAGCTACGACGAGGCGGACAAGTAGCGCAAACCACAGCGCTAACCAACGGAGTGAACCGGGGGGAGCTCCTCGAACTCCTCGTCCAGGGCGAGGGCGTTGCCGTCGAAGGGCAGCTGGGCGTCCTCGAAGGAAGCTCCCGGCTGCGAGCGCGGGGCCCGCGCCTTGAGCGTGTAGGTGGGTGGGGGCACGGGGACCGGGGCCCAGGTGCCGGGCCGGCGCTCCTGAACGGCATCCACCGGTAGGTCGAGCTCCGCGCTGACCTCAGTCAGGTCCGGGCTGCTCGCGGTAGCCGTCATGCCCACCAGGTCTGCGCGGCTCCCCGAGACCGCCTCGACGTCGTAGAGCTCGGTGACACGCTCGGTCAGGGTCTCCGCCTCCGTGACCGCCGCCCCGGCGGTCTCGCTCTCGGCGGCCGCCGGGACGACCGATGGGGATCTGCGCAGACGCTCGTCGGCACGAGCGGGTCGAGCCTCCTTGCGGGCGCGTCTCCCGGCCCGCGGCGCCCTCTGGGCCTTCGGAGCGCGCACCGGTGACGTCGCCCGGCGGCGCTGGGTGGCGACTGAGAACCTGACGACCGTCAGCGCGGCCAGCAGACCCGCCCCTCCACCGGCGGCGGCCCACCAGGGAGCCAGTCCCATGGCCCAGACCGCGATCCCGCCGGCCAGGACCAGCACACCGAGCACGAGGGCGACCGCGCGGACGACTGGTCCGGACGGACGCAGACTGCGCCGGCGCGCGACACGCTGTGGTGCTGGACGCGTGCTCCGGCGTCGACCCCCGCGGCCAGCTGGCCTCAGAGTGGCCGGGCCCGATGCCGCAGGACCGTGCTGAGCGCGTTTGACGACGACATCCGGGTGGGCTGGTCGGGTCAACGAGACGGAGTAGGACCGGGGGGCGGGCGCCGAGAGGTCGGGCCGCGGCATACGCTGCCGCCGCTCGAGCACGCGCATCGACTCGGAGAACCGATCGACCGACCGTGCCGTGGCGACGTGGTCACGGCGCCGGATCCAGTGCTGAAGGAGATAGGCAGCCCACACCGCGAGGATGACCGCGAAGATCAGGCTGTTGGGCACACCTAAACCTTAGGTAGCGCCTGAGCGGTTACCCGGGAGTTCTCATGCGTGTCGCGGAAGTGGCCCCTGTGACTGGTGTGCTTCGGTGTCACCCATGCGGAGCAATCTTGCTGCTCTGCCGCGCAGCCCTTCGCCGTGTCCCGTCTCACGCTGCCATCCCCGATGAGAGGCACGCCTCAGCCTGAAGGCATCTCCCCCTGTCGCAGCCGCCTGACCAAGCGGTCAGTCCCCAGCTGGTCGGCGGTGATCGCGAACTCGATGTGGTCCCGCCACGCCCCGGCGACGTGAACCTGCCCGGCCCGGAACCCCTCGTCCGGAAGCCCCAGCCGATGGGCCACCGCAAGGCTTGCCGTGTTCTCGGGTCGGATACCGACCTCGACGCGGTGCAGCCCCACGTCGTGGATGGCGTGGTCGATCAGCATGGCGAGCGCCCATGTCACCAGGCCACGGCCGGTCGCGTGCCGGTCCAGCCAGTACCCCGCCGACCCGGTCCAGCGAGACCCCCACACGATGTCGAACAGGTGCATCTGGCCGACCAGGAGGCCATCGGCCTCGATGACGAAGGGCAGGACGTGGCCGTCCCGGGCGGCCCGGTCCAGCAGCCTCCGCAGCTTGCCGAAGCTGATCGGCGCCTCCGGTCCCGTCGGCAGAGTCGCCTCCCACGGGCGCAGCCACTCCTCGTTGTCCAGCCGCAGCTGCTGCCAGCGGTCCCGGTCTGCGCGGGTCAGCGCGCGGAGCACGATGGTGACCCCGTCCGCCCGCTGTTCCTCGAGACGGACCGGCCAGGTCAGCATTACCGCCTCGTCCAGTCCCCGGAGCGGCCTCCGGACTTGGCCACCACCATGACGTCGGTGATCACCGCCAGCTTGTCCACCGCCTTGATCATGTCCACCATCGCGAGCGCGGCGACGCTGACCGCCGTCAACGCCTCCATCTCGATGCCGGTGCGGTCGGCCGTCCGGACGGTGGCCCGCAGCTCCACCCCGTCGTCGACGACGGCCAGGTCCACCTCGACGGCGTGCACCGCGACCGGGTGCGCGAGCGGCACCAGGTCGGGTGTCTTCTTCGCCGCCAGTATGCCGGCGAGCCGGGCTACGCCGAGTGCGTCACCCTTGGGCGCGGTCCCCTCACGCAGCGCACGGACCGCCGCCGCAGAGAGCCGCACCTTCCCGGTGGCCGTGGCCTCACGGGCGGTCACCTGCTTGCTGCTGATGTCCACCATGTGCGCCGTGCCGTCGGCCCGGAGGTGGTTGAGCGGCTCGGCCGTGCGCTCCGGGGGGTCGGTGTGCTCGGTCACGACGGGCCCCGGTGGCGTCCCCTGCCCCTGCGACGCTCGGCCTCGGCGGCGTCGTCCTCGGCGGAGGCACCGGGCGGAGCAGCCAACCCGGCCTCGATCTCAGAGAGCGGCCGCAGGGGCAGCACCGACAGCTCGGACCCGGTCACCACCTCTGTCTCGTCGGCGGGAACGATGGCCAGCCCGTCGGCCGC
>DATGRS010000173.1:0-14857 GCA_035303365.1 Ornithinicoccus sp. | reverse complement strand
ACCATGCGGCGCTGTGCCTGCCTGCGGTCTGTCAGTCCGCGTCCTCGAGCTCGGCCAGGACCTCGTCCGGGATGTCCGCGTTGGAGTAGACGTTCTGGACGTCGTCGCAGTCCTCCAGTGCGTCCACGACCCTCATGACCTTGCGGGCTCCATCGGCATCGAGCGTGACCTCCATGCTCGGCACGAACGTCGCCTCCGCCGAGTCGTAGTCCATCCCGGCCTGCTGGAGTGCCGTGCGCACGTCGACGACGTCCGTGGCCTCCGAAATCACCTCGAAGGAGTCGCCCAGGTCGGTGATCTCCTCAGCCCCCGCCTCGAGGACGATCTCCAGCAGTGAGTCCTCGTCGGTCTCGCCGGACTCCTGAGCCTTGGGCACCACGACCTGGCCCTTGCGGTCGAAGAGGTAGGCGACCGACCCGGAGTCCGCCATGGTGCCGCCGTTGCGGGTGAGCGCGGTCCGGACCTCCATCACGGCGCGGTTCTTGTTGTCAGTCAGACACTCGATGTAGAGCGCGACTCCCCCGGGCGCGTAGCCCTCGTAGACCAGGGCCTCATAGCTGGCCCCACCCGCCTCTGCGCCCGACCCGCGCTTGACGGCGCGGTCGATGTTGTCGTTGGGGACCGACGTCTTCTTGGCCTTCTGGATCGCGTCGTAGAGCGTCGGGTTGCCCGCCGGGTCACCACCGCCGGTGCGTGCCGCCACCTCGATGTTCTTGATCAGCTTGGCGAACAGCTTGCCCCGCTTGGCGTCGATCACTGCCTTCTTGTGCTTGGTCGTCGCCCACTTAGAGTGCCCAGACATCGATTCCTAACTCCTGCTCGTCCGTCCGTCTCGCCGCTCGATGCTACCCGCCGACCGGGCCATCTCCACGAGCATGGCGTGGATGCGGGCATCGTCGGTGAGCTCCGGGTGGAACGCCGTCGCCAGAGCCTGGCCCTGCCGCACCGCGACCGGGTGCTCGGCCCCGCCATGGTTGACCGTCGCCAGCACCTCGACGTCGGCACCCACACGCTCCACCCAGGGAGCCCGGATGAACACGCCCGGGAAGGCTTGGTCGAGGCCGTTGACGGCCAGGTCCGCCTCGAAGGAGTCGACCTGCCGCCCGAACGCGTTCCGCCGCGTGGTGATGTCGATGGCTCCCAGGACGCGCTGGTCGGGATGTCCGTCCAGGACCTCAGCCGAGAGCATGATCATCCCCGCGCACGAGCCCAGGACCGGCATGCCCCGCCCCAGACGCTCCCGCAGCGGCTGCTCGAGGTCGAAGATCCGGATGAGCCGGTCGATCGTGGTCGACTCCCCTCCTGGGATCACCAGACCGTCGACGCCCTCCAGTTCGCCCGGCCGACGCACCGGCACCGCCTCCGCTCCCGCAAGAGTCAGCGCGCGGATGTGCTCGACGACATCACCCTGGACCGCCAGGACCCCGATCAGCGGTGCCGCCGACTGAGTCACCAGCCGCGCTCAGCCAGCCGGTGCGGCTGCGGGATGTCGTCGACGTTGATGCCCACCATCGCCTCGCCCAGACCGCGAGAAACCTTGGCGATGACGTCGGGGTCGTCGTGGAACGTCGTCGCCTTGACGATGGCCTCTGCGCGGGCCGAGGGGTTGCCGGACTTGAAGATGCCGGACCCGACGAACACACCCTCGGCACCGAGCTGCATCATCATCGCGGCATCCGCCGGCGTCGCGATGCCGCCGGCCGTGAAGAGCACCACCGGCAGCTTGCCGTTGCGGGCCACTTCGGCGACCAGGTCGTAGGGCGCCTGCAGCTCCTTCGCCGCGACATAGAGCTCGTCCTCCGGCAGGCTCTGCAGCCGGCGGATCGCCTGGCGGATCTCCCGCATGTGCGTGGTGGCGTTCGACACGTCGCCGGTGCCCGCCTCGCCCTTGGAGCGGATCATGGCGGCGCCCTCAGTGATGCGCCGCAGGGCCTCCCCCAGGTTGGTCGCGCCGCACGCGAACGGCACCGTGAAGGCCCACTTGTCGATGTGGTTGGCGTAGTCGGCGGGCGTGAGCACCTCGGACTCGTCGATGTAGTCCACACCGAGGGACTGGAGCACCCGTGCCTCGACGAAGTGGCCGATCCGCGCCTTGGCCATCACCGGGATGGAGACGGCCTCGATGATCTGGTCGATCATGTCCGGGTCGCTCATCCGGGAGACGCCACCCTGGGCGCGGATGTCAGCGGGGACCCGCTCGAGTGCCATGACGGCGACCGCACCGGCGTCCTCGGCGATCTTGGCCTGGTCCGGGGTGACCACGTCCATGATGACGCCGCCCTTGAGCATGTCGGCCATCCCGCGCTTGACTCTGGTCGTTCCGGCCTGCTGAACAGGGCTGGACGCGGCGGTGGAATCTGGCGAAGTCATCTCAGGGCCTCCGAGGCGTGCGGGTTGGCGTAGTGCCGTGGTCACCGGGTGCGTACGCGCTGCCGGCGGCAGGCGTGCACGACCTGTTGTTCTGGTCGGCTTACCAGTCTACGTTCCCCGACACGCCGTCAGGTACACGCTCGCCCGCACGGACCCTTCCCCTGCGCCCGCCCTGAGGCGGGCGCACGGTCTCACCAACACCTCGGACACGAGGCGATCAGGACTCCGTGGGCCAGTGGTCGTCGAAGTTGATCTCGCGCGGGACCTTTGCGGTCCCGGCCAGCCGTAGTCCCCGGACCAGTCGCTGGCCGCGCACCTGGCGTGTTTCGCGAACCGCGTCGTTGTGGAACCGGCGGGCGAGCTTCACCCGCTCCCCCGCGCCCTGGAGCCTGGTGAGGAGCTCCTCGACCTCTGCGGCAGGGCCGCCGGTCGGTCTCTGCGTCGCGCGCAGCACCTCCGTCAGCTGCGACTCGGCGTCCAGCCGCGCCTGGGACCACGACTCGGTGTGGTCCAGCGCCTCCCCCGCGGAGGACGCGAGCAGCGCGGCCGACGCGGGGTCGATGCCGGCGATATAGGCCACCTCCAGCGCCGCTTCCGCGCGCCGCACGAGCTGGGCGTCGAGCGCCGCTGCGGTGCCCATCACCCGGTGGTGCAGTCGGTCGAGACGCACCGCCGTGTAGGACAGGTACCAGCCGACGGCGAGCACGATCGCCATGATGACTGCGCCCAGGATTGCGTACTCCAGGGGTCCCCAGGCCTCGATCATCGCCTCAGCCACCTCTTCATCCGTGCGGCCATCCGGGCCGTGGCGGCAGCGCGCGGCCCGGAGACGGACGCGGCCAGCTGGGCGGTCGTCAGCGCACCGTCCACACGGGCACGATGACGACGCCGCCGGATCGCGCGTGCCTGGTAGGTCCTGCTCCGAGTCCGTGCCGGACCCGCCGCCTCCGCGGGGCTCGGTTCGGTCACCGCTGATGCCCCACGGCCGACCCGCACTCTGGCACCGTGCCGGGAGCGCCTGGAGGGAGCGGCGGTTCGCGCCTCGCGCTCGGCCGCCCTCGTCGCCTCGTCCCGCTCGATCGTCACCGAGTCATACACCGCCTCGATGCGGGCCCCCACGCTCGACCAGTCGAAGACCTGGGCCCTGGCCCGACCGGCCGCGCGCAGCCGGTCCTGCTCGTCAGGGTCCTCCAGCACCCGGACGATCTCCGCGGCCAGTGCGCGGTGGTCGCCGACCGGGAAGATGACCCCGGCGTCCTGGTCACCGATGACGGCGGTGAAGGCGTCGAGCGAGCTCGCGATCACCGGGGCGCCGGCGCTCATCGCCTCGACCAGGATGATGCCGAAGCTCTCACCCCCGGTGTTGGGCGCGATGTAGGCGTTCGCTCCTGCCAGCAGGCTCACCTTCTCCTCCTCGCTGACCATGCCGAGGAACCGCACCGCGTCCCGCAGCTGCGGGGACAGCGAGCTGCGCAGCTCCCGGACGTCCCCGGGGCCGACGACCAGCACCTCGGCATCCGGCACCTGCGCGAGCACCAGCGGGAGCGCAGCCAGCAGCACCGGGAGCCCCTTGCGCGGCTCCCCGAAGCGGCCCAGGAACACCACGCGATGCGCGCCCCGGTCCGGGACGAAGTCGTCGCCCGGGCAGAAACGGTCGACGTAGACACCGTTGGGAATGCAGACGGTGGTGCCCCCGACGTGAGCCGCCATCGTGTCGTGCGCACTCTCCGACACGGCGATCCGCGCGGAGATCTTGTCCAGACCGGGTTGGAGCAGGGGCTGCGCCGCGCGCAGGGCAACGGAACGCGACTGCGAGCTGTGGAACGTCGCCACGACAGGAACCTCTGCCGCCCACAGCGTCAGCAGGGACAGGCTGGGTGCTGCCGGCTCGTGCAGGTGCAGCACGTCGAAGTCATGTTCGTCGAGCCAGGCCTGCACGCGGTTGGCAACGATCGGTCCGAAGGCCAGGCGGGCGACCGACCCGTTGTACCTGACCGGAACCGCCCGACCGGCGCTCACGACATACGCCGGCAGCTCGGTCTCCTCGTCTGCGGGAGCGAGCACGGAGACCTTGTGTCCCCGGCCGATCAGGTACTCGGCGAGGTCGCGGATGTGCAGCTGGACGCCACCCGGGACGTCGAAGGAGTACGGACAGACCAGACCGATGTGCATCAGGTGATCCCGTCCGCCACGAACACGCGCTGCATCATGTGCCAGTCCTCCGTGTGCTCGCGCAGCGTCTCGCTGAGGTAGTCCGCGCAGGCCTGGGTCATCGCGGTGATCCGCTCAGCTCGGGTGCCGCCCTGGGGGATGGCGACCGCCGGCCCGAACGTCAGGACCACACGGTATGTCGACGGGCCGGGTCGGCCCGCGGCCCCCCGCCTGCGTGAGGGACGGGGCACTGCCGGGTCCGGCTCGTAGGTGACCGTCACCGGGTGCAGGGGGGCGCCCGTGGCCAGCGCCAGGGCGGCCGGGCCGGTAGCCATCCGGGCGGCGTGCCCGCACAGCGTGACCTCGACGCCGGAAGCAGTGAGGTCGCGATCGGCCAGCAGCGGCACGAGACCGCCAGCGTGCACCGTGCGGACCAGGGTCGGGAACGGCGGTTTGTCCCCGGTGAGCGGCAGGATCGTCATCCCGAGGGCCTCGCGGTAGGCGACGAACTGGTCGAACAGTGCCTCGGGCCTCAGCCGCTCGGCCACGGTCGTCACCGGAGCCAGGTGGTAGGTGGCCCACGCACCGACCGTGTCCCAGTTGCCCAGGTGCCCGAGGAAGGCGACTACTCCCTGGCCCGCCCCGAGCGCCTGCCGCGGAGGCCCGTCCCCCACGACCCGCACCTTGGCGGCGAGCTCCTGGGCGGTGCGGTCTGGCAGCCGGAAGGAGTCGCACCAGTAGCGCATGTAGGACCGGACCCCTGCGTGGACCAACTCCTCGAGCGCGGCCGTGCCCAGCTCCGGGCGGACCCGGGCATAGTTCGCGCGCATCCGTTGGACACCCTTGCCGTTCCGGCGGACCATCCGCGCGGCGATCCGGTCAAAGAGTCGGTACGCGACCGGGGCGGGGAGCTTGCGCACGGCGGTCCAGCCGAGCCGGAAGGCGCCCACCTCCACGGACTCGCGCACCGACATACTCATGGACCGACCCTGCGCCCCAGCGCCTGCGCCCGGACCGTGAAGATGCGCTGCAGCACCGTGATGAGGCTGGCCAGCGCGAGGAGTGCCAGGACCGTCGTGAGGACCCACATCGGCAGGAACAGACCGACGAATCCGGTGGTGACCAGGACTGCCACGAGCCGGTCCGCGCGCTCGGCGATGCCCACGTCGCAGGTGAAGTTGAGGGACTCCGCCCGGGCTTTGGAGTAGCTGGTCACGAAGCCGAGGATGAGGCAGGTCAGGGCAAGTGCCGCGTTCAGGTCGTGGTCGCCCCGTCCGGCGAAGTAGAGAACCAGCCCGCCGAAGACCGCACCGTCCCCGATCCGGTCCAGCGTGGAGTCGAGGAAGGCACCCCAGGAGGTGGTGCGACCCGACAGGCGCGCCATGGTGCCGTCCAGCAGGTCGGTGAACACGAAGGCGGTGATGAACAACGTCCCCCACCACAGCTCACCGCGCGGGTAGAAGTACAGGGCGCCGAAGCTCACGCCGATCGTCCCGACGACCGTCACCACATCAGGACTCACCCCGAGGCGCAGCAGCAGGCGGGCAACCGGAGCGAGGATGGTGGTGACAAACGCGCGGGCGTACTTGTTCAGCATGGCGGTCCCAGGCTACTGAGGCCGGTCGGTGAGCCCGCGCACGGCATGCCGGAGGTGCGCGTGGGTTGTGTCACGCGTCGGCCGATCACCCGTCCCACGCAGCAACCAGCGCCTGGCGGGTGTCCTCCAACAGGCTGGGCAGCGCCTTGGTCTGACCGATCACGGGCAGGAAGTTCATGTCCCCACCCCAGCGCGGCACCACGTGCTGGTGCAGGTGGGCGGCCACACCGGCGCCGGCGACCTCGCCCTGGTTCATCCCGATGTTGAAGCCGGCCGGGGCCGAGGCCTGCGTGAGGGTGCGGATGGCCCGCTGGGTGAGCTCGGTGAACTCGACCGTCTCCTCGTCGCGCAGGTCCGTGTAGAGCGCGGTGTGCCGATAGGGGCAGATCAGCAGGTGGCCGGGGTTGTAGGGGAACAGGTTGAGCACGACGTAGCAGGTCTCGCCACGGTGCACGATGAGGCCGTCGGCGTCGTTCTTGCCCGGCGCTGCGCAGAACGGGCAGCCGTGTCCGGCGTCGTTCGACGGCCGCTCCCCGTGGATGTAGGCCATCCGGTGCGGCGTCCACAGACGCTGGAAGCCGTCCGGCACGCCGGCAAACTCCTCCGCCTTCTCCACCTCGGGCATGTCCGCGATCCTAACGGGGCCGGCTCCTGCACCCCTCAGACCGAGTGTGTAGCCCTCAGCCCGACAAGTTGGCCCTCAGCCCGACAAGTCGCCTCGGGTCGAGGGCCACGTTCCGGGGTCGAGGGCCACGTTCCGGGGTCGAGGGCTACGTCCCGGGGTCGAGGGCTACGTTCCGGGGTCGAGGGCTACTTCTCCGGGCCCGACCCGTAGCCCGTGCGGGATCCGACCCCTCGGGCTCGAGGCCGGCGGTGACGTGACCGGCGACGCAGCGGCCGATCCCGCTCCGATCTGGCCGCTGCTGATCGTCAGGCGGATGCCCGAGACGAGCGCTCACTCAACAGCGCATCCTGGATCCGCGCGATGAGCGCCATGGGGTCGGCCAGGTCCGCCCAGACGACCCTGACCACGACATAGCCCAGCCTCCGCAGTCGGTCCTCACGACGCTTCTCGTCCCAGAGCGCACTGCCGTTCGCCGCGGCATACTTCACTCGCCCATCGAACTCCAGGAGCACGTTGGTCCCCCTGACCCGGAAGTCCACCCGCGCCACGAAGGTGCCGCTCTCGTCGCGGATCGTGGCCTGGGGGACGACGTCAACCCCGCCGAGGCTGCACACGAAACGAAGCCTGGACTCCCCCACGGACTCGATCCGTCCGTCGGCCAGGTCCGCAACCTGTCTCGCTCGGCGCGAGTGGGGCCCCATGTCACTCGATGCCTGCTCCCGGAGCTCTCTGGGCGGCACAAGAGCAGCCCGGACTGCAGCGTCCGCAGATGCCAGTCCCTCCTCGACTCCACGCGCCTTGGCGTGCTGGAGGATCGCGGTGCCGACGGGAACCGTCGGCCCGTAGGAGGTGGTCATCGTCGTGGGCGTCTGCGTGGCATCGATCACGATGCCCTGACGACGGACCTGGCCCTTGCGCTGCACGCCCGGCGACAACGGCCGCTGCAGACGCACCTCCGGGGGAACGGTGATGACGGGTATGCCGTGTGCCAGCAGTGCCGTTCCGTGGCTGAGTACACCATCGGGGACCAGCAGCAGCGAGCCTCGGGCAAGCAGGAGGTGACGCGCGGCACGGTCCCGCGGGTAGTGGTCGCCAAGGACGTACAGCCCACGTGTCAGACGGATCAGCTCGGAGGCAGCCACCCAGTGGCGGACTGACTTGTGTGATGTCCCGGCCAGACGCAGCTGTGCCGTCGTCAGGAGACCGTGATGACGCTCTGCCAGGTTTCGAACGACTGGGTCCATCCGTCCACGGTCATCGCGGGGACGGATGCTGGGGCGATGGTGAGGCGAACTGTGGACATCGACCGTCGAGTGGCGTTCACTGTGGACGAACGGACTGACGCAAGCGGTGTCTCTGGTCGCGAACCGCTCGGAGAACTCCCGGGAACAGCCGGGGCGGGCTCGAGGTTGGCCGTACATGGCCGAATCGGACAACACAGACCGGCAGGACTTCATCCAACCCGCTGAGCGGTGGGTACGCAGTCAGCTCGATGTGATTGACGAGGCCGGCGGTGACACCACCGTCGCGCAGATCCAGGGTCGCCCGATCGTCGTGGTGACGATGCGCGGGGCCAAGAGCGGGCGTCCGCGGCGCGTGCCGCTGATGCGCGTGGAGCACGACGGTCGCTATCTCGCGGTGGCGAGCAAGGGCGGCGCGCCGAAGGACCCGATGTGGGTGGCCAACATCCGCAAGCACCCGGACGACATCGTCGTGCGCGACGGCACCACGGACATCGAGGTGACCAGCCGTGAGCTGGCTGGCGAGGAGCGCGACGAGTGGTGGGAGCGCGGCGTCGAGGCGTTCCCGCCCTACGCGGACTACCAGCGAAAGACGGAGCGGACGATCCCGCTCTTCCTGCTCGAGCCGCGCTGACGGTGGCTGGGGAGCTCGAGGCTTATGGTGCCCGCGACCCATGCGCCGGCAGCGTGACCCGAGAAGGTGGCCCGCAGCCTGAGGAACTAAGTCGGGTTGAGGGCCACCTTGCGGGGTTGAGCGCCACCTTGCGGGGTTGAGGGCCACCTTGCGGGGTTGAGGGCTACCTTGCGGGGTTGAGCGCCTTGCGGAGCTGAGGGCGGCCTTCACGGGATGAGCGCCGACAGCGAGTCGCCGCAGGTGGATCCGGTGGCCAGCTACCTGTCGGCCAGAGGCAGTCAGACCTGGACGCGGTCCCGCACGGCCCGGGCAATCTCCTCGACGGCCTCGGCGATCGGCACACCGTTCTTCTGCGAGCCGTCGCGGTAGCGGAACGACACGGCGCCGGCGTCGCGGTCCTCGCCGCCCACGATGAGGATGAAGGGCACCTTCGACTTGCTGGCGTTGCGGATCTTCTTGGGGAAGCGGTCGTCGGACAGGTCGAGCTCGACGCGCACGCCAGCCTCGACCAGCTGCTTCTCCACGTCGCGCAGGTAGTCGTCGAACTCCTCAGCCACCGGCACACCGACCACCTGGACCGGCGCCAGCCACGGCGGGAACATCCCCGCGTAGTGCTCCACCAGGACGCCGATGAACCGCTCGATCGAGCCGAACTTGGCCGAGTGGATCATCACCGGACGCTTGCGGGTCCCATCGGCCGCCTGGTACTCCAGCTCGAAGCCCTCCGGCTGGTTGAAGTCGTACTGGATGGTCGACATCTGCCAGGTGCGCCCGATGGCGTCACGCGCCTGCACCGAGATCTTGGGTCCGTAGAAGGCCGCGCCGCCGGGGTCCGGCACGAGCTCGAGGCCCGTCTCCCCCGCGACCTGCTCCAGCACGGCGACCGCCTCAGCCCACTGCTCCGGGGTTCCCTGGAACTTGTCCTTCTTGTCCCCGGTCATGTCGGGGGTGGACAGCTCCAGGTAGTAGTCGTCCAGCCCGAAGTCGCGCAGCAGTCCGAGGATGAAGTTGAGCAGGTGACGGACCTCGTCTGGCGCCTGCTCCGCGGTGACGTAGGAGTGGGAGTCGTCCTGGGTCATCCCCCGCACGCGGGTCAGCCCGTGCACCACCCCGGACTTCTCGTAGCGGTAGACGGATCCGAACTCGAACAGTCGCAGCGGCAGCTCCCGGTAGGACCGCCCACGTGACCGGTAGATGAGGTTGTGCATCGGGCAGTTCATCGCCTTGAGGTAGTAGGCGCTGCCCTCCATGTCCATCGGCGGGAACATCGTGTCCGCGTAGTACGGGAGGTGACCGGAGGTGTGGAACAGCCCCTCCTTGGAGATGTGGGGCGTCCCCACGTAGGAGAAGCCCTCCTCGATGTGCCGCTGACGGACGTAGTCCTCCATCGCCCGCTTCAGCACGCCGCCCCGCGGGTGGAAGACGGGCAGCCCGGACCCCAGCTCGTCCGGGAAGGAGTAGAGGTCCATCTCGGTGCCCAGCTTGCGATGGTCGCGGCGCTCGGCCTCCGCGAGCCGGTCCAGGTAGGCCTTCAGGTCGTCCTTGCTCGGCCAGGCCGTGCCGTAGATCCGCTGCAGCTGCGGGTTCTTCTCAGACCCGCGCCAGTATGCCGCGGCGCTGCGGGTGATCTTGAAGGCGTTGCCGATGAGCTTGGTGGTCGGCAGGTGTGGTCCGCGGCAAAGGTCTCCCCAGACGACCTGGCCCGTGCGGTCGCAGTTGTCGTAGATGGTCAGCTGGGAGCCGCCGACCTCGACGCTCGCTCCCTCCGCGGCATCCTCCGCCGAGCCGCCCTTCAGACCGATCAGCTCCAGCTTGTAGGGCTCGCTGGACAGCTCCTTGCGCGCCTCGTCGTCGGACACCGCACGGCGCTGGAACGTCTGTCCGGAGTTGATGATGCGCTGCATCACCTTCTCCAGCTGCTTCAGGTCCTCGGGCGTGAACGGCTCAGCCACGTCGAAGTCGTAGTAGAAGCCATCCCTGATCGGTGGCCCGATGCCCAACTTGGCCTGCGGGTGGACCTCCTGGACCGCCTGAGCGAGAACGTGCGCGGTGGAGTGGCGCAGGACGTCCAGCCCGTCCGGCTCGCTGATCAGCACCGGCTCGACGACATCACCATCGGTCAGCACGTGAGCGAGGTCTCGCAGCTCTCCCCCGACGCGCGCCACCACGACGGCGCGGTCGTCAGCAAAGAGGTCGGCGGCAGTAGTGCCCTGATCGACCGATCGCTCGCTCCCGGCGATGGTGACGGTGATCTGGGTGGACACAGTGACTCCTTGCGGTGGGTGGCGGGGTTTCGGCCGCGCGTCGCGGCTATGCAACTCTAGTGCGGTGAGCAGCCCGAGTCGTCCACCACGTCCCCAGGCGGTCCTGACGGTCGCGTCGACCGAGTGGGTGAGCCCCACGACCGTGCGAGTGGTCGCCGGTGGCGAACAGTTCGGCGTGCTCAACTTCAACGGGTTCACGGACGCCTACGTCAAGCTGGTCTTCGTCAAACCAGAGCTCGGGCTGACTCCCCCGTATGACGAGGCGACCCTTCGCGAGCAGCTCCCGCCGGAGGACTGGCCGGTCCGCAGGACCTACACGCTGCGTTGGGTCGACCACGCGGCTCAGCAGCTGGCGATCGACTTCGTCGTCCACGGTGACGAGGGCATCGCCGCGCCGTGGGCACGTAGCGCCAGGCCGGGCGACACCTTCGTGGCCACCGGTTCCGGGGGGGCCTACGCCCCCGACCCGGCGGCGGACTGGCACCTGTTCATCGGGGACGAGTCTGCACTGCCCGCGATCGGTGCGGCGCTCGAGGCACTCCCTGCGGACGCTCGCGGCCTGGCCTACCTGCAGGTGACTGATGAGTCGGGCCGCTACGAGATCGCGGGTCCTGTCGGCATACGGCAGACGTGGGTGACCGGCCCGGCCAGCCAGCCGGACGTGCTCGCCCAGAACGTCGCGGCCGGGCCGTGGCTCGAGGGCCGCGTCCAGGTGTTCGCGCACGGGGAGCGCGAGTCGATGAAGGCGGTGCGTGCCCTGCTCAAGGAGCGGGGAGTGCCGCGGGAGGACCTGTCGCTGTCCGGCTACTGGGCCTACGGTCGGACCGAGGACCGGTTCCAGGCCGAGAAGCGCGAGCCGATCGGCAAGATCCCCGACTGAGTCGCCAGCCGATGTAGTAGTCGGCACCGTGGCCCTCCTTCGTCAGAAGTTCCGGCCCGACCACAGACCGTTCGCCCCTAGGCTCGTCTTATGAAGGCAGCCCAGGTGGAGGGTCACGTCGAGGTCGTCTGCGGGCCGATGTTCGCCGGCAAGTCCGAGGAGCTGGTGCGGCGCGTCCGGCGCGCCCGGCTGGCCGGGCTCGAGGTGGAGGTGGTCAACCACGCGCTGGACACCAGGCGGGGCACGGGTCGGGTGGCCTCTCACTCGGGGGTCAGCGTCGACTCCCACGTGGTGGCCGACGTGGAGTCCCTCCGTGCACTGTTGCAGAGCCGCTCCCCCGACCTCGTGGCGATCGACGAGGCGCAGTTCTTCGGCCCAGACCTGGTAGAGGTCATCGACGAGCTCGCCGCTCGTGGCATCGCCGCCATCGTGGCGGGACTGTGCGTGACATTCGACGGGCGGCCGTTCGAACCGCTACCTGCACTGATGGCAACCGCGGAGATGGTCACCCGGCTGACCGCGGTGTGCGCCGTCTGTGGGGGCGACGCCGCGTTCCACCAGCGGGTGAGCGCCGAGCCCGTCGGCGATGCGCTGGCCTCGGCGCCGCAGCACGTGGGCGGGATCGAGACCTACCAGGCGCGGTGCCGTCATCATCTCGATGGGCAGCGCTGACGGAGCCCCGGGTCGCCTTCGCCCTCAGTCCTGCACCACGACGGGGTATGTCGCACGCCTCGCCACCCGTAGCGACCGGTGGCAGGGTGGAGGCTGAGACACAGGAGGCGTCATGACAGGAACTGACAAGCAGCACGAGGGTTTTGACCGTGAGCTCACCCAGCACGATGCGGACGACGTCCGCGAGGACTGGGACGTCGAGGCCACGGACCCGCGACCGACCGGCGCCGGGCCGGGTGAGACCCCGAATGCCGCGGCCCAGGGGGAGGGTGGGCGCGACGGCAATCTTGCCGGGCCAGGCCGGTTCCACGAGGAGCAGGACCACGAGGGCTAACGCCGTTGCATCCCAGTCAATAGCCAGGGCGGTCGGCAGCGCGGGTGGCGCGCTGCTCGCCGAGGCGTTCGGACTGCTCGCCCGTGTCCGAGGCACCCGGGCGCTGCACCCGGTGGGCGTTTGTGGCACCGGCTGGCTGCGCGCGAGTCCGGGACTACACAGCGGCGTGCCGCTGCTGGACGAGGCGGGACCTCACCCGTGTCGCGTCCGTTGGTCACGCGCAACCGGCCTGCAGCGGGGTCCTGACGTCGAGGGTCTTGCTGTGCGGATCGAGGGACCGGCTGCCGGAGACGCGCTGTTCGCCTCAACTGGCACAGGGGTCGTCACGCGACACGTGCTTACCGTCCGCCCGGCCCACAGACACGGACCGCTCACCACGCTGCTCCCCATGCAGACAGCGCGGGGAAGCCTGCTGTTGCGCCTCGATCCGCTGACGGCGGACGAGAACCCGCCCACGGCATACGAACTGCTCGTCGCGGCACCCGGGCAGCCGTGGCACGGGCGTGGACGCCTGGAGATCGCCTGGTCGGACGAGGACTGCAGGCGACGCCACGACCCGGTGGGGCGTCCGCCCGCGGGCACCTGGACGAACCCGCTCTGGGCTCGGCTGCGAGCTCGGTCCTACGGCTCGTCCCAAGAGTTGGGGGCCGACGTGCACACCGCGTCGGTCACGGACGAGCGCTGACCGAGGCGTGGTGCCTCAGGATCTCGTGGGCCACCTCCCGTGGATGGGAGTGCATCACCACGTGTGCACCCCCGGGAACGGTCACGAGCTGGGCGTCAGGCGCCAGTGCACGCAGTTCCTCGACCCAGTCCTGGGGTGCGATCGGGTCGCGCGAGCCACGCATGATCAGTAGCGGTGCGGTGAGTCGGGACACCGCCTCTTCCGAACGGTAGCCCAGCATGATGGGCACCGTTCTGAGATACCAGACCGGTCCGGTCCGCACATAGTCGCGCAGGACGGCCCAGTTGGCCGACGGCGTCTCGATCAGGATGTCGTGCAGGAGTCGGAGCCCCTGCTGAGCCGCCGTGCGGGCTGATGGGTCGACGACGGTGCCGATGGCCACCACGGTCGAGGCCGCGCCCGGCTCCTGCAGCGACGCCTCAAGGACGATCTGGGACCCCATCGAGTGCCCGACGAGCACCGGCCGGCTCAGATCGGCAGACCGCACGTAGTCGTTCACCACGGCGGCCAGCCGCTCCACCGAAAGCGGAGCCGCCGGCTTCGGCGCGCCGCCGAAGCCAGGCAGCTCGAGGACGTGCACGCCGGCGGATCGGGACAGGACGGCCGCCAGTCGCCTGAAGTAGCGGGAGGCAACCCCGATGCCGTGCACGAGCACGATCTGGGGGCCGTCCGTGCGCCCGATCCGCTTGGCGAGATAGGTGTCACCGTGGTGCTGACGGATGAGCGGGGCGGACCAGGACACAGCGCAGAGCCTACGGTGGCGGCAGGCTTTACACCCCCACGCCGGGCCTCCTCTGCCGTCGTCGGCACGCCGCTCCCGGTCTCGACGAGCTGCTGGCAGCTGCGCAGGTAGCGGGTCCACGCGTTCTCACAGATGTCGAAGCACTCGTAGTCAGGGACCAGTGCGTCATGTGTGAACTGCAGGTGACGGCTGCAAGCCCAGATAGACGCGCTGCGAGGTGCCGGCACCGTGACGCCATCGCGAAGCGAGGAGGCGCAGTGAGGCTTGGCCATCGGGAACGGCCACGATGAAAAGGATCCTGATAAGATTGCCTTATGACACTTGCGGCCAAGTACCGCGACGCTCGACGCGACGAGGACCTAGCGCGGCTCCGGCGCGCACTAGCCCTACGGGCGATGTCGGCAACCGGAATGAGCCAACGGCAGATGGCCGAAGCGCTCGGCATCACCCAGCCGGCCGTCAGCCAGCAACTCAAGTACGCCCCCGAACTCGATGACGTGCACCCAGAGGTCCTGCTGGAAGCGGCTGCGCCGATCCTCAAGTCGCTGGCAGCCGAACACGGCTACGCACGCCTGGCAGTCTTCGGCTCCGTAGCGCGCCATACAGCCCATGAGGACTCTGACATCGATCTGCTGGTCGAAGCACCGGAGGGCACCTCGTCG
>DATGRS010000172.1:0-6894 GCA_035303365.1 Ornithinicoccus sp. | reverse complement strand
CTACGCCCGTCAGGACAAGAAGCACCGCGGCCGCGAGCCGATCTCGGCCCGCCTCATGGCAGACCTGTTCAAGACCGCTGGTGCGGACCGGCTGATGGCCGTCGACCTGCACACCGCCCAGATCCAGGGCTTCTTCGACGGTCCGGTGGACCACCTGATGGCGCTGCCGATCCTGTCCTCCTACGTGCGCAAGCACTACGGCACGAACAACATGGCGATCGTGTCCCCGGACGCGGGTCGCATCAAGGTGGCCGAGCAGTGGAGCCACCGCCTGGGTGGTGCGCCGCTGGCGTTCATCCACAAGACGCGCGACATCCGCAAGCCCAACCAGAGCGTGGCCAACCGGGTCGTCGGTGAGGTTGCCGGACGCACCTGCATCCTGGTCGACGACATGATCGACTCCGGTGGCACCATCTGCCAGGCCGCGGACGCACTGATGGCGGAGGGTGCGGAGAGCGTGGTCATCGCGGCCACGCACGCGATCTTCAGCGGCCCGGCGGTCGAGCGGCTGGAGAACTCGGTCGCCCGCGAGGTGATCGTCACCAACACCCTGCCGCTGTCCGCGGAGGCCCGGGCGCTCGACAAGATCACCGAGCTGTCCATCGCCCCGCTGATCAGCCAGGCCATCCGGGCCGTCTTCGAGGACGGCTCCGTCACCAGCATGTTCGACGGCAACGCCTGAGCAGCGTGACCTGACGGGACACGATGCCCACCTACGTCGGCTTCCTCCGGGCCATCAACCTCGGGGCGCGTCGCAAGTTCCCCAAGGACGCGATCCGCGCCTCCGCGGAGGCGGCCGGGTTCACGGACGTCGAGACCTACATCAACACGGGCAACGTCCGGGTGGCGACCCGGATGCGTTCGGTCGCGAAGGTCGAGCAGGCGCTGGAGCGGGCGTTCGCGGCCGATCGCGGCTTCGACGTCGACACGGTGGTCTTCGCGCTGCCGGAGCTGACCGAGGAGGTGGAGTATGCCGCGCAGCTGGCTGACCAGTCCGGTCCGGTCGAACGACACCTCGTCTACCTGATGCGGGAGCCGCTCGGTCAGGGTGACCGCGCAAAGATCGAGGGACGGTCCACCGGAGAGGTGTCGATCGTGGTGCGCGGACGGACGGTCAACCTACTCTGGCAGCACGCGACGCCGGGCGACGTCGACCCGCTGGGTGCCGCTGGCAGCGCTATGGGGATCTCGACCAGCCGGAACCTGCGGGTGCTGACAGAGATCGTGCACCGCTGGGCGTGAGCCGCGCGACGCGGAGCCGAGTTGGTTCCGGTCGGACGAGGACCTAGACTGACCGATTGTTGCCTCGGCGAGGGACGCTGCACGAAGGTGTGGTGCGTCCGTGAATCGACGCGGTTGAGCCGATGATCCGGCCTGCTGCCGTGTCGTGCCGCGCCCCGCGTCGAGGCCCACCGACCGCTCACACCCACTCACGGAGGCCCGACATGGCTGACCAACTTTCCATCTCCGCCGAGAAGCGCACCGAGTTCGGCAAGGGCGCAGCCCGCCGCGTGCGCCGTGCCCACAAGGTGCCGGCCGTGCTCTACGGCCACGGGGGCGACCCCATCCACCTGACCCTGCCGGGTCACGACACCATGATGGCGCTCAAGCACGTCAACGCCGTGCTGACCCTGGACGTCGAGGGCGAGGAGCACCTCGCCCTGGCCAAGGACGTGCAGCGCGACCCGATCAAGCGCACGATCGAGCACGTCGATCTGGTGATCATCCGCAAGGGTGAGAAGGTCGTCGTCGACATCCCGGTGCACGTCGAGGGCCAGGCTGCCCCGGAGACCGTGGTCACCACCGACTACACCGAGATCGCCGTGGAGACCGACGCCACGAGCATCCCCGAGTCGTTCACCGTCTCCGTCGAGGGACTGGAGGCCGGCACCCAGATCCTGGCCGGTGCCGTGAAGCTGCCCGAGGGCGTCACCCTGGTCACCGACCCGGAGGCGCTGCTCGTCAACGTCACCCAGGCGATGTCCGAGGAAGCCATGGAGGCAGAGCTCGCGGAGGCGGAGTCCGAGGTCGGCATCGAGCACGAGGAGCCGGAGGCGGAGGCCGCTGCCGAGGACGCCGCCGAGGCAGGGGCCGAGGAGGACAAGCCCGAGGAGGGCTGACCCACCCTGCACCACGCGTGGCGGGGTCGAGTGCTCACTGGACCCGCCCACACGGCATACTCTCGGGGTTGTCTCGGGCCATCCGGTCCGGGGCAGCCCCGAAGCCGTCTGGTGCACCGAACATCTGGATGAGGACTGTGGAAGAGGTCGCTCCGAACACCCTGGGAGGAACGGTGGATCCCTGGCTCGTCGTCGGACTCGGCAACCCGGGCCCGAAGTATGCCGGTCACCGGCACAACCTGGGAGCTATGGTCCTCGCCGATCTGGCCGAGCAGGCTGGAGTGACACCCAAGCAGCACAAGGCGCGTGCCTGGGTCAGTGAGGCACGCATCGGCACCCTGCCCGGGGGACTGCCCGGGCCGCGGGCCGTCCTGGCACAGCCGATGACCTACATGAACGTCTCGGGCGGGCCGGTGTCCGCGCTCGCCGCGTTCTACAAGGTGCCGCTGGAGCAGATCGTGGTGATCCACGACGAGCTCGATCTCGACTTCGGGGTGGTGCGGCTCAAGCGCGGTGGGGGAGAGGGCGGCCACAACGGGCTGCGTTCGGTGAGCCAGTCACTGGGCACCCGCGACTACCTGCGGGTTCGGTTGGGTATCGGCCGACCGCCGGGGCGACAGGATCCCGCGGACTATGTGCTGTCCGACTTCCCGGTCCGGGACCGGGTCGACGTCGAGCTGCTGATCGGTGAGGGCGTCGAGGCGGTCACGGACCTCCTGCACGTCGGGCTCGAGGCGACCCAGCAGCGGTTCCACTCCCGCTAGCACGCCCGCCCACCGGCCGCGAACACGCCGCGGGCCCACCGGATACGCCGGCGGGCCCGCAGGGTGCTGCGTCGTGGTGCGAGGGGGCTCGGCTCAGCTCTCGTGCTTCAGGGCCGCGAGGCGGGCCTCGATCTCGGCGTCGTGACCGGTGTCCTCCAGCTGGTCGAACTGGTCCTCCAGGGAGGTGGCGTGCGCCTCCGCGCGACCGGCGACCATGGCCTCCTCACGGCGGATCTTCTCCTCGAAGCGGCCGAGCTCGCTGGTCGGGTCCATCACGTCGATGGAGCGCATTGCCTCGTTGACCTTGCCCTGCGCCTCGGCGGACCGGGCTCGTGCCACCAGCGTGCCGCGCTTCGACTTGAGCTCCTCCAGCTTGGTCTTCATGCTGGTGAGGCCCTCCTTCAGCTTCTCGACCGTGACGTTCTGCTGGTCGATGGCCGGACGGGCCGCCCTGACATCCTCCTCGTGCTGGATCTGGCGACCCAGCGCGACCTTGGCGAGGTTGTCGAACTTGTCCGCACCCGCCGCGTCGCCGGAGGAGCGGAGCTCCTCGGCCTTGCGCGAGGCCGCGGCCGCCTTGCGCCCCCATTCCTGTGCCGCCTCCTCGTCGCTGCGCAGGTCGGCCTCGGCCATGCGGACGTTCGCGATGGTCTGGGCCACCGCCTCCTCGGCCTCCGCGATCGAGTTGGTGTAGTCCCGCACGAGCTGGTCGAGCATGCGCTCCGGGTCCTCTGCGCGGTCCAGGAGCGAGTTGATGTTCGCCTTCGCCAGCTGGCTGATCCGGCCCAGGATGGTCTGCTTCTGAGTCATGGTCCTACTGTCCTTTCGTCGGGACCGATGTGGTGCAAAGGTCGTTGTGCCCGTTCCTACGTCATTGACGGCAGGTGCCGTCGGTTGGTTCCCTCGGGTCCAGTCAAGCGTGCCTGGTCAGAAGCGGCCTCCCGACGAGGCGGTCCCGCCTCCGCCGCCGAACCCTCCGCCGCCGAACCCGCCGCCACCGCCGCCGAAGCCTCCGCCACCACCCCAGCTGCCTCCCCAGCCTCCGCTGTGCCGGTTGCCGCCGGCCAGGATGCCGCCGAGGATCAGCGAGAGCGGGTCGATCCCGCCGCTGCGCCGGTTGCCGCGGGGGTCGTCCCAGCGGTCGACGTCCTGCTGCGCCTCGACCAGCGCCTGCTCACCCAGCTGCTCGGCGCGGGTTAACAGGTTGGCCGCTTCCGTCGGGCTGTCGCTGGCCTTGCGCTGAGCCTCGTCGAAGAGACGGAGCGCCTCGGAGATGCGGGTGCGGGCACCGCTGTTGACGGCGCCGCGACGGGTGGCGATCGTCTCGTCGATGCTGCGCAGCCGGGCGCCGACCCGGGTGACCCGCTCGCTGAAGTCCTCGCGCACCTTGGTGCGCTGGCTCTCGGCATCGCGCAGCGGGTCGAGCAGGTTGTCCAGGTCGTGCTCAATCGCGTCGAGACGGGCGAGGGTCGCCAGGGGGTCGCCGGAGGTGTCTGACGTCTGGGCCGCCATGATCGCCTCCCGGGCCCGGGCGACGACCGGCTGGATGACCGCGTCCTGGGGGGCGAGCCGCCGCGCGTCCTGGATGTCGGACGTCAGCGAGGCGACCGCCTTGCCCAGCACGTCCTTGGCGTTGGCGAGGTCGCTGTCTGCGGACTCGATGGCGTCCAGCAGCCGCACCGCCTGACCGAGCGACTCCTCGGCGGCCCGAGCGGCCGCGACGGCGGACGGTCGGTCCTGGCCGGTGACTGACTCCCGTCCGGCGTCCACGAAGCCACGGGCGCTGTCCACGAGCCGTTCGGCCTGCTGACGGTGGGAGCGCACGGTGGCCAGCGCCTGTTGTGGGTAGCGAGCCGCCAACCCGCTGATCTGCTGGTCCGCCACCGGCAGTCGCTCGGCGACCTCACTGGTCCGGCCGGCCAGCTCCTCGAGGAACTGCGGGACCGTCTCCTGCAGCGAGCGCATCTCGGCGAACTCGGCGGTGTGGGCGTCCAGGGTCGCCTGGGCGGACGTGCAGAGCTCGATGATCTGACCCAGCATGTGCCGTTCCACCGGCTCTGCCTCGCGGTCCGAGTCGTCGAGCTGCTGGCGGATCCGGAACGCCTCCTGCGACGTGCCACGGGCACCGGCCAGGACCTCGCGGAACTGCTCGGTGCGCTGCTGCCCGAACTGCGCCTCGGCGAAGGCAAGCTCCTCCTCGGCGCTGCGCAGGGCGTTGTCCAGGCCGACGAGCCCCTCGGCGGCCTGGCGCTGCAGCTCTTGCGTGGGCACCTGGGCCGTCCGGCTGGACTCGATCGGCAGGTCACCGGCTCGCTCGCGGCTCTGACGCGCGGACTTGTCGCCCATGGAGGAGATGATCTTGGACCCGGCGATCGCGACCACCGGCACGGCGAACAGCCAGGGGAAGCTGAAGCCGGAACCGCCGGACGGCTGCCAGGCGCCGCCGTCCTCCGGGGAAGCGCCGTCGTCCTGCGGTGCGGTGTTGACCCCGTCGGGGAGCATCTCGGACAGTCCGTCGGCCGCGCCGATCGCCGCACCGGCCCAGTCGTCGTCGGCCAGGTGCGGCTCGATGTACTGGCTGCGCCACGCGGTGAGACTGTCACTGTCCATGACGCGGGCGGTGCTGGCCGTGCCGTAGCTTCGCTGGTCGACCGCGACGGCGAGCAGCAGGTCGTCCTCGCCGAAGCCGTTGAGGTCATATGTCTCCTCGGCCCACGCGGCGCCGTCTGCGCGGTCGAACTCGTCCACGAACACGACGAACAGCTGCAGCCCGGTCTCGTCCCGCAGCTCCGCGAGACGGTCCTCGACCTCGCCCTCTTGCCCGGACAGGGCTCCCACGGTGTCGGTGATCTGGTCGGTGACCTCGAGCGGCTCCTCCTCTGCCGTCGCCATGCCGGCCGTGAGCGAGAGCGGGACGGCGAGCGCAGCACCGAGCAGGAGCGTGGCACCCCAGGACCGCACCGGTCCGCCGGCACGCCCCGCCGACTTGCGACGGGCAGCGCAGCGCTGGGTGTCAACTGTGTGGGTCACGGTTCGATCTTCCTGTCCGGGGCATCAGGACGCAACTGCGTCCGAGGTCGTTGTCGGCTCTCGCCCTTAGACTTGCAGAGACCCGGGTCCGTTCCTCGATCGGGGTCTTTGTGCTGCGCGCCGTCCAGCGGTCGTGCGGTGCAGTCTCCTGCACGCGATGCCGAAAGTGAAGCCCTCATGACGCTCATCCCCGTGCTGGCCGGCCTGCTCGCCGACCCCGGCGCGGCAGCTGTGCTGGCCGCCGCCAACGACGAGCCGCAGGTCGACGTCGCGATCGCCCCGGGCGCGCGGCCTGCCATGGTGGCCGCGCTGGCGCAGGAGCGGCCAGTGCTGGCCGTGACCGCGACCGGCCGCGAGGCCGACGACCTGGCGTCGGCGCTGGCGGAGTTCCTGCCTGCCGGTGGCATCGCGACCTTCCCCAGCTGGGAGACCCTCCCGCACGAGCGGCTGAGCCCCCGCAGCGACACGGTCGGCCAGCGGCTCGCGGTGCTCCGCCGGCTGGCGCACCCAGAGTCGGGCGACTCGGCATACGGCCCGGTGCAGGTCATCGTGGCATCCTCCCGTGCCCTCCTGCAGCCGTTCGTCGCCGGCCTCGGCGAGCTGGTGCCGGTGCAGCTCCAGGCGGGGGAGACCCATGAGTTTGAGGATGTCGTCGCGGCACTGGCCGCGGCGGCATACACGCGCACCGACCTGGTCGAGCGACGGGGCGAGTTCTCGGTGCGGGGCGGCATCCTGGATGTCTTCCCGCCGACCGAGGAGCACCCGCTGCGGGTCGAGTTCTGGGGCGACACCGTCGAGGAGATCCGCTGGTTCCGGGTCGCTGACCAGCGCTCGCTGGAGATCGCGCCGGACGGCCTGTGGGCGCCGCCCTGCCGCGAGCTGCTGCTGACCGACGACGTGCGGCAGCGAGCCGCCGAGCTGGCCGAGCAGCTCCCAGGGGTCGCGGACCTGCTGGGCAAGGTTGCCGAGGGCATCGCCGT
>DATGRS010000171.1:0-17936 GCA_035303365.1 Ornithinicoccus sp. | reverse complement strand
TGGCTCCTCGCGGACGCCGGCGGCAACGACATTATGCGCCTGGACAACAAGGGCAACCTGTCACTGGTGGCGGTGTTCCCCGACGTGCTCGTCGATGCTCCGCCGTGGCTCCTGGAGGAGCTGCCGCCCGGCGTCACGCAGATCCCGATGGAGTTCGTGCCGACCAGCATCGAGCGCGGTCCGGACGGTGCCATCTACGTCAGCCAGCTCACCGGCTTCCCATTCCCTCCCGGCGCAGCCAGCATCTGGCGGATCGGGGCGGACGGGGTGCCGACGCAGTGGGCTACCGGGCTGACCAACGTCACGGACCTGAGCTTCGGTCCCGACGGCAGTCTCTACGCAGTCCAGCTCGCCGACGACGGACTCGCGAGCGAGGCGAGCCTGACAGACGGGTCGCTGCTCCGGGTTGGGCCTGGCGCTGACAACTTCGAGGTGATCGAGACCGGGCTCTTCGGGGCCTACGGTGTCGCGATCTACAAGAACTACGCCTACGTCACCGTCGGATCCGTCACGCCTGCCGGCGAGGTGCTGCGGTTCGACCTGGACTGACCCTCAGTAGCCGCGCGTGAGCACCCGCTCACGCGCGGTGGCAAGGGCCGAGCCGGACTGACGACGCGACATACGGCGCAGGGCGATGGGAGCAAGGACCAGCCCGACCACGACCCAGACGCCCAGGACCCCGAAGGTCTCCCAGGTCCGCCACGACTCACCGATCTCCAGCGTGACGGCGTCGGACGGCAGGATCACCGACCGGAAGCCGAGCCCCAGCCAGTAGACGGGGAACACCTGCGCGATCCACTGCAGCCAACCGGGTAGTACGGTGATCGGGTAGAACAGCCCTGAGACGGCGCACAGTCCGTAGATGAACATGGTCGTCCACAGCAGCGCGATGGGTCCCCGGAAAACTGCCCCGAGCACCGCCCCAAGCGGCAGCGTCGCGGCGATCGTCAGCACGGACAGCAGCAACAGCCGGACCCAGCCCCACGCCGTGGTCGGGGTCACCCCGTCCACCAGGAGGCCTGCGCCCACGATGATGATGCCCAGGGGCAGCAGCGTCGTGACCAGGCTGACGAAGAACTTCGCGACGAGGTGCCCGGTCATCGCGTGCGGCACCGTCTTGGCCCGCAGCAGCGTGCCGTCGTCACGCTCCGTCGTGATCTCGCCGGACACGCCGAGGACCCCTCCGCTGATGATGCCGAACGCGAGGTAGGCGGGCACCAGGAACTGGCCGAGCGACAGTGCGGACTCCATGAGTTGCGAGTCGCGCGTGAAGTAGAGCACCGTCAGCAGGACGGCAGGCCCCAGCAGGCTGAAGACCGCCATCGGAGACAGGAGCTGCTGGCGCAGCTCGATCTTGGCGCGACGCAGCGCCGCCCGCAGCACGGTGGGCACCTCAGTCGTCCTCACTCGTGCGGGCGTCGGCCTCAGGCGGTGGGTCCCCGAGATCGGGGAGTATGCCGAAGCTCGCCGGGGGCGTGTCGGCGCCGGTCTCCACCTGGTGAACCAGCGCGAGATAGGCCTCCTCGAGCGAGGCGCGGCGCACCTCCAGGTCGATGACCTCCCCCGGGCGGGCGAGGACATCGCGCAGGTAGCTGACCGGGTCCTCGGTGGACTCGGTGTGCAACTGGCCGTCGCGGCGGAAGCGAACCTTCGCGGTTGCCGACATGCGATGGCGCAGGTCGTCCGGGGTGCCGTCGGCGACGATGGTGCCGCCGGCCAGCACCAGGATCCGGTCGGCCAGGAGCTCCGCCTCAGTCAGGTCGTGCGTGGTGAGCAGGATCGTGGTGTCCAGGTCGGACAGCGACTGGACGAGCTCGTGGAAGTCGCGCCGGGCCTGTGGGTCGAACCCGGCGGTGGGCTCGTCCAGAAAGAGGACCTCGGGCCGGCCCAGCAGACCGACGGCGACGTCGAGGCGACGGCGCTCGCCGCCGGACAACCGCTCCAGACGGCGTTCGGTCTTGCCGGCCAGCCCGACGCGTTCGAGGAGGTCAGTGGTGGGCCACGGTCGGGAGACCTCGGCCGTCGCGTAGTCGGTGTAGTAGAGCCCGAGGTAGTCCAGGAACTCCTCCACCCGCCACTTGCCGTGGTCGCGCCAGGACTGGAGCACGACACCGACCCGGGCCCGCCAGGCCTCACCGGCCGTATGAGGTGTCTCGCCGAGGACGCTGACCTCGCCGCCGGAAGGGACGCGGAAGCCCTCCAGAATCTCGATGGTCGTGGTCTTGCCGGCACCGTTGGGGCCGAGCAGCGCCACCACTTCTCCCCGCCCGATCGTCAGGGAGACGTCGTCGAGGACGTGCGTGGCGCCATACTGCATCTGCAGGTTCCGGGTCTGGATCGCTGCACCCGTCCCAGGCATCGGACTCCCCTCAGGTCGCGGTCGGTGGTAGGCACAACGTAATGGACGGGCGGTCCTCGACACAGTGGTGTCCGTGACTTTGGAGCAAGCGGCGCCGGTGAGGTAACCTCGTGCGGCGCGTGTCCGTCGGCCGCGCACCATCCCCGGGCCTATAGCTCAGTCGGTTAGAGCGCTTCCCTGATAAGGAAGAGGTCACAGGTTCAAGTCCTGTTAGGCCCACCACAACCGCGGACCATCTGGTCTGCGGTTTTGTGTTTCACGTGGAACCGTGCGCGGGGCCGGGCCCTAGGCTCACCGTTGTGGAGAGCGCCGGGCAGGGCACGACTCGCACCGCCGGGGAGGCGGTCGTGGTGGGCGGGGGCGTCGCCGCCGCCTGGGGACTGCTCCTGTGGCTCGCGTGGGAGCCGACCACCCGCGAGTGCCTGACGATCGGCGAGTGCCTCGGCGCCCCGATCGCGGCGATGACCCTCAGTGTCCTGGCGTTCCTGGTCAACCTGGTGCTTCTGCGGCTGCTCGGGGTCCGGCCCGTCCTGCTGCCGACGGTGCTGTGCTTCGTCGGTGCAGGGGCGCTGGTCGCGACCCTGGCGACGGTCCTGGAGCAGCGGGCCGACGAGACGACCATCGGGCCGTGGTGGGTGTGGATGGTGATCTGGTGTGCGGTGGGTGCGCTCGCCGTCCGGGTCCACCAGCCGGGTCGGTCGTGGAAGCACCGGACGCTGACGGTCTTGGCGATCGCAAGCCTTGTCGCCGCGGGCAGTACGTGGGTCATCCGGGACGAGACCGCGGAGAAGCTCTCGGACCTTCAGGCGGTCGGCGTGGAGGAGGTGCTTGTGCCACAGCTTCCTGGCTATGAGCCTGCCTACGCATGGCCGACTGGCGAGCCGGAAGCCATCCGGGTGACCTACCACGCCGTCGACGGGGAAGCCCAGTCGGCGCGAGTGCGGGCTGAGCTGGTGCCGCTAGCTGACCGCGACCCGTGCGACCTCGCGAGCGCCGTGGAGCACATAAGTCACGTGCAGTGCACCGGTGACGCCGACGGGCTGGTGGTCAGGTGGAGCTTCCCGGACGGGGAGCTCACCCGGTTGGCGGGCGGGCACGTCGTGGGCAGCACCCTGGTGATCCTCTCCGCCGAGCCGGGACCGATCAGTCCCGAGGAGCTGCTTGCCGCGGTCCGGGCGGCTGAGCCGGCGACGCTTGAGGATCTGCGAGACCTATAGAGGCGCCCGAGCTCGTCCCGCGACCAGGGCGTGTGGTGTGACGGCCCATCGACGATGCAGCTACCTGCCTGACACGCGCTCCGGCCGGGTCCGCCCTACGCTGCCACAATGATCGAGCGCGAGGACGCTGCTGAAGGGCGCAGGGGGTATGGCGGGGGTCGGGTCCTTGCCGTCGTCCAGGCGGGCGGTCAGGGCAGTCGGATGGATGTGCTGACCCGCGAACGTGCCAAGCCGGCGCTGCCCTTCGCCGGGCACTTCCGACTCATCGACTTCACCCTCTCCTCCATCATGCATGCCGGGATCACCGACGTCTGGGTCTCGGTGCAGTACCAGGCTGGCTCGCTCGACCGGCACCTGGCGCACGGGCGGCCCTGGGACCTGGACCGCACCCGGGGCGGCTTGCGACAGATGGCACCGCAGGAGGGTGCTGGGGCACCGTCGGAGAGCGGCTTCTCGCGCGGTAGCGCCGACGACCTCTACCTGATGCGCGATGAGATCGCCCGCCACGGAGCTGACCTGCTCGTGGTCAGCAGTGCCGACCACGTCCACAACATCGACCTCGAGTCGGTGCTGCGAGCCCACGAGGAGGCCGGTGCCGAGGCGACCGTGGTGACCGCTGAGGTCGGTCCGGTGGAGGCTGGTCACAACGTCGTGGTGCGCACCGGCGCCCATGGGCTGGTGACCGCGGTGGAGGACAAACCGGAGCATCCGCAGACCTGCACGGTCGCAACCGAGGTGTTCGTGTTTGACCGGAGGTTGGTGGTCGACGAGCTCGACAGGCTGCGCCGGGAGAGACAGCAGAGCAGCGAATCGGCGGACACCGGCTTGGGCGACCTCGCCGATCACCTGTTGCCCGACCTGGAGGCACGTGGCTCGGTCATGGCGGTGCCGGTGACCGGCTACTGGAAGGACGTCGGGCGTCCTGAGGCCTACCTGCAAGGGCATCGGGACCTTCTGCGAGGGCGGGTCGACGTGTTCTCGGAGCCAGGCCGGCCGGTGCTCACAGCACCCGGGCCAGGACTGCCCGCGCAGGTCAGCGACGGTGCCGCTGTCCACGACAGTCTGCTCTCGCGGGGGGCGGTCGTGCGCGGCGAGGTGATGCGCAGTGTCGTCGGCCCGGGCGTCGTCGTGCAGGCCGGGGCGCGGGTGGTGGACAGTGTGATCTTCGAGGACGTCCTGGTCGAGGGCGGCGCGAGGGTCCACACCACGGTGGTCGATAGCCGGGCCCGCATCGGACGGAACAGCACGGTCGGTGCTGAGCCCTCCGCCACGCGGCTCAGGGAGGCTGACGTGACGCTCGTCGGTGCCGACGCGATCGTGGCTCGAGGCGGCTCGCTCGCCGCCGGTGGCCGGATGGAGCCGGGTGCAGTCACGTGACCGGCGAGCCGGCACCGAACACCGGCCCTGGCCTCCGGCCGGTGCGATTTCGGGGCTCGCGTCCGGCGCAGGTATCCTGTCGGGGCACCAACCACACTGAGGAGATCCCATGAAGCGTCTGCTTGCACTCGTCGCCGTGGCGGCCGGAGCCCTCGCGGTGGCCAAGAAGCTGCAGGACGAGCAGGCCGAACGTGACCTGTGGGCCGAGGCTACCGACGGTGTCTCGGACGCCCCGACCGACAACTGAACAACCCGCCCGGTGAGCCGGGCACCCCTTGGGGGCGTGGCGCAATTGGTAGCGCACCTGCTTTGCAAGCAGGGGGTTGTCGGTTCGAGTCCGATCGCCTCCACCCAGGTCAGAGGCCCTTTCCGGGTTCCGGGAGGGCCTCTTTCGTGCCCGTACCCAGGAAAGTACTGCAGCCGCCCCTAGGAGTGCTGAGCCCCCGCTCAGCGCCCCGCCGGGGTGACAGGATGGGAGGATGAGCTCCCATCCCTCCCGCGGCGTGCTGGTCACCGGCTCCTCCCGCGGCGTGGGGGCGGCGGTGGCCCGCGCCTTCGCGGAGCGGGGCGACCGGGTGGTCGTCCACTACCTGGGCAGCGAGGCGGCCGCGCACGAGGTATGCCGTTCTCTCCCGGGCGACGGGCATGCCGTCGTCCAGGCAGACCTCGCCGACCCGGACGCCGTTCAGCGGCTGGCGACCGAGGCGATCGGGGCCCTGGGCCGGGTCGACGTCCTGGTCAACAACGCGGCGATGCTCACCGCCCCGTGGGAGGGCACGGGCCGGCGCGGCGACCACCCGCTGGAGGAGACCTCCTACCCCGAGTGGGTGCAGATCTGGCGGCGCACCCTGGAGACCAACCTGCTCGGCCCGGCCCACCTGACCTGGCAGGTGGCCCGCCACATGATCGACGCGCCGCCCGCAGACGGCGTCCCCGTCGGGCGGATCGTCAACGTCGGCAGCCGCGGCGCCTACCGGGGCGAGCCGGACATCCCGGCCTACGGCGCGAGCAAGGCCGGCCTGCACTCCTTCGGCCAGTCGATGGCGCTGCGTCTGGGTCGGCACGGGATCGCGGTGACCTCGGTAGCACCGGGCTTCATCGAGACCGAGATGGCCGGGTACGCGCTGACAGGGGAACGGGCGGCGGCCACCCGGGCGCAGAGCCCGTTCGGCCGGGTCGCCCGGCCCCCCGAGGTCGCCGATGCCGTGCTCGCACTTGCCGACCCGCGGGCGGAGTGGGCCTCGGGGGCGGTCCTCGACCTCAACGGGGCCAGCCACCTGCGCTGACGCCTTCCCGGGCCAGTCGTGGTGTGTCTACCGGGCCGTGTCAGTCACCCAACCGTCCGCCGAGCTGGCGCAGTGCCTCGCATGTGGCCTGGGACGAGACCTGTGAGTAGACCTCAAAGGTCAGCGCGATCCTGCTGTGACGCAGCACCGCCATCGCCACCCGCGGGTGCACGTCGAGTGAGACGAGCAGGCTCGCGCAGGTCCGCCGGGTGGCGTGGACCGGGAGGACCGGGACGGCCCCTGTCGTGACAACCGCTAACGGGCTGTTCGAGCCCCGGGGCAGATGACACGGTCAGCGGCGACGCAGATGATCGGCACGTCAGCCGCTGATCAACGTGGCGGCTCCGGTCGTGGGGGCCGATGCTCTGCCATACTCGCGATGTGACGGAGCGGTCACCCATGTCGCCACAGCACCTCATCGTCGATCGGGTCGCGATGCTGCGGCGGGCTGCGCTCTTCGCCACGACCCCTGGACGGGTTCTCGCAGGCCTGGCCTCGCGGCTCGACGAGGTCTCCTTCACCGCGGGCGAGAAGCTGATCACCGCCGGGGCGACTGAGGACTGGCTCCTCGTGCTCGTGGAGGGCGAGGTCCAGGTCATCCGCCCGGACGGTCGGGTGCGGGTGGGCCCGGTGAACACGATCGGTGAGCTCTCCGTGCTCGACCCCGGGCCCCGGATCGCCGACGTCATGGCGCTCACTGATGGGTGGGCCCTCCGGTTGGGGAAGGAGGACTTCGACGAGGCTCTCCGGCTGAGACCTGAGATCGCCTCCGGGATCATCACCGCCCTGGTTCGCCGCCTCCGCGGAATGCACGAACGGACTGACTGACCCATGAGGTCCAGGTTGGTGCTTCTCGGCGGGCAGACCCTTGCGCTGGGTCTTCTGGAGGCCTTCCTGGTCGTCCCCGCGAGCGCCCTGTTCCTCAGCACGTATGGCGCGCACCGGCTTCCGTGGGCCTACATCGTCGTCGCGATCGCAGGGATCCTCGTCTCGGCCCTGGTGACCCGCTGGAGCCGCACCATGTCCTTGGGTCGCCTGGCCGGGAGCCTCGTCACGGCATACATCCTCATCGTCACCTTCTGCTGGCTCGCCCTCTACCTCTGGGGCGTGACGGAGGCGACGTTCGTCCTCATAGTCCTCTTCCCGTTGTCGATTCCCATCGGGTTCGTCATCGTGGGATCTCAGGCGGTCAGGCTCTATGACGTGCGCGAGCTCAAGGCACAGTTCCCGCGGGCGGTCGCAGGGTTCCCTGCTGGATTCGCCCTCGGTGGTCTCGCGGCCGGCGTGCTCGCCGGGGTGTTCGGCGACATCGTCCACCTCCTCCTCGTAGGCGTCCTCTGCGCTCTCGGCATGCTGGGGCTGATCCTGTACACCGCCCGAGAGTTCCCTGCCGAGCTCCTCACCCGTCCACAGCCATCTCCGGCCCCTGCACCGGACGAGTCCACCGCGCGCCAGTCCCGTTGGACCTCCCTGCGAGATCCTCTCGTGATCGGGGTCCTGGCCTACCAGCTGCTGTCGGGATCGGTCACCCAGCTGCTCGACTACATGGTCTGGGAGCGCGCCGCCGCGGCCTTCCCCGAACCGGCCCCCCTGGCCCGCTTCCAGGGCTTCTACGGCGCCGCCCTCAACATCACGAGCATCCTCTTCGTCTTCCTCGTCGCGTCGTGGCTGCTGCGGCGGTATGGCGTACGCATCGGCCTCGCAGCCAACCCCGCCCTCATCATCGTCGCCTGCCTCGTCCTCGTCACGCTCGGGCACGGCGCTGGAATCGTGGGCGTCGGGTTCCTCGCCGCTGCGTGCGTCGCCCAGGTCGCCGACATCACCACGACCGACGGCCTCACCCGCACGTCGGTGGCGGCGACCTATCAGGCGCTCCCGCCCGACCGTCGCCTGCGGACGCAGGCGATCGCGGAGGGCGCGGGGACCCCGGTCGCCATCGGCCTCGCCGGCGTGCTGCTGCTTCTCGTCCAGGCCATGGGCCTCAGTGTCCTGGCCGTCGCCTGGCTGGTCCTCGCCATGTCGGTCGTCTGGCTGGCGCTCGCGGTGACGACATATCGGTCCTATGCCCAACACCTGGCCGACGTGCTCCGGCACGGCGCGTGGGACCCCCGAGCTCTTCGCGTCGACGGGCCCGCTGGCGAGGCGGCAGTGCGGCGGTTGTTGCAGAGCCCCGACGCCCAGGAGCGCGTGACCGGCCTCGAGGCGCTCGCCGACTCCGGCTCGACCGCGCTCGACGCGGAGCTGGCGCGCGCCCTGCACGACGACGACGTGCGCGTGCGGCTTCTCGCCGTCGACCTCGTCGGACGGGACGACCTGGCCCGCCGGCCGGTCCGCGACGCCTTGGTCGACCTGCTGGACGAGACGCCGGCGGGAGTGCGCGCCGCGGCCGCCCTCGTCGGTGGTGGTGACGACGCAGCGGCACGCAGCCTCCGCATCTGGGCGGAAGCCGTGACGGGCGAGGACCACGTGCTCGCCGTGGCTGCCATCTCGGGCGCGGCCAGGGCGCCTCATCCGGCCCACCTGCCGCTCCTGCTGGAGGTCGCGGGTCGGCCCGATCCGCCCCTGGCGATCGTCGAGGCACTTGCCACCCACGTCGACCGGCTGGGCGCGCCCCTCTCCTCACTGTGGCATCTCCCGGCGGAGGGGTCGGACACCGACGCGCGGCGGCGCACCATGGTCGTGCGCGCCGTCGCCGGCGCCGGCCGCAGCGCTCCGCGGGCATGGCTCCTGGCGCAGCTCGACGACGCGAACCTGACCCGCTCGGACCTGCGGCTCATCGTCGACGGAGTGCGGCCCAGGTCCTGGACCCGCCGTCCCTGCACCGTTCCCGCCGCCACGGTGTCCGGTCGCATCGAGCAGGAGGCCGCCCGCCTGCTCGCCGCACTGCACGGCCTCGCCCAGCTCGAGGGACTCGGCGCGGACCCACGTGACGCGCCTGCCGATGGAGCAGACGTCGGGCTCGGGCTGACGATCGCGCGGGAGGCCTTCCGGGACGAGGTGCGCGAGGCTCAACGACATGTGGAGATCCTCTTCGGCGCCAGCGCCGCCCCTCGGGGCACGGCATGGTTCCTGCGCGCCCTCGCCGGAGACGACCCAGCCCTCCGGGCAGCTGCGATCGAGCTCGCCGAGGCGACGTTCGGGCGACGTAGGGGTCTCCTCATCATCGCAGTCCTCGACCCGACCGTCGACGATCTGGCTCGCATCAGGACGCTCGAGGCCGTGGGTCTGAGTCCCTCGTCGGTGGCGTCGGACCCTGCTTCCTGGCTCGCTGACGTCGCGCTCGACGCCACCGGCGCCTGGGACAGCCCTTGGCTGCAGGCGTCGGTGCTGCGGGCCCTCCCACACGTGTCTTCCGATCTCGCAGACGAGGTGGCGGCTCAGCTGAGCAGCCGGGCGGGGATCGATCCGGTCCTCGCGGAGACGGCGGCGTGGGCACGTGGCTGAGACAACGGCGGCGACGTCCCTGGACCCCCACCTACCCAGAGTGCTGCGGGAACAGCTCGAGGAGTCCCTGTGGCGTCCCATCGAGGCCCGTTCGACGCTCGAGGTGCTCCTGGAGGACCCGGGCTTTGTGGCCGACCCCGGGTCGCACCCGGCGATGTTCGCTGACCACGGCGTCGTGCACGCCCGGGACGTCGCCACCCGCCTGGTGGGCCTCGTGGAGCAGCTGAACGGCCTCTTCCTGCCGACCCGCACCCCGGAGCGGATGACCCTGATGCAGACCACGGGGGTCGCGATGGCCTACATCCACGACGCGGGCATGGTCGACATGTCTCACGTCGGGCGGGCGACACATGCCCTGTATGCCGCGCATCTCGCCTTCACGTCCGACGTCGACGTGCTCGTGGATCACCTGCTCTCCTCGGGCCCGGTCCGCACGAGGCTGGACGCAGTCGAGCGTGCGGAACCCTTTGGCGTGCCCCTGGACACGGTGGTGCGTGAGGTCCTGAGCCTCGCCGTGGGGCACAGCAAGTCGCAGGTCCCGGCGGACGTGCTGGCCGACACCACGGCGCTGAGGCGGCGTCTCCAAAGCATCATCTCCACCCCCATGGCAGAGCACCGCGCCGCTGCCGGAGGAGGCCTCGAGGACGACGTTGGAGGGCTGGCCACGGCTGATGGAGTCACCCACCCCACCCCTGCTCGGGCCTACTCCTGGCTCGCGGCGGCCAGCGGACCCAAGGCCGACTTCGCCGATGACGTCGTCGACACCGTGCGGGTGCTGCGGGTCGCCGACGTCCTGCGTCAACGCGGCACATCGTTGAAGACGTCGGCCGGGTTCGAGGTCTTCTTCGACGCGCGCACCGGTCGCGCCGTGTGCACCCTGCGTCCCGCGGACGGACGCTCCGCCTACGTCGTGACCTACGACGACCAGCGGGGGGCGGGCGAGGCCAACATCAGCATGGCGACGATGACCCATCGAGGCGAGCTCCGAGTCGCGTTTCATCGCGGCTCCTTTCTCGGGAGACAGGCCGCCCGCCATGCCGCGGAGAGTGTCGCCGACGTCATCCTCGACATCTGGGCCGACGTCGGTCCATCCCTCGAAGGTGTGCGACCGCGGGGGCTGCCTCCTCCGAGCCGCCACGCCGCCGACCTGACGGTCCTCCTCGAACGGCCGAGTGATGAACCCGCGTTCGCGGACCTCGTGGCTCAGATCGTGCGTGCGAGGAGCCCTGAGCGCGCCCATGCGGTCGCGGTCGTCCACGATCTCCAGAGCGCCCACCCGGCGGAACGGCAGCGGTACGAGCACGCCCGATCCGTAGACCCGGGCGGCCGCCTGGCCGACAGCGTCCTCAGGCACGTGGGCGAGCACGGGTCGGACACCTCTCACCTCGATCGCGCCACGGCCTTCACGGAGATGCGCTGGGCACGGGTTGCAGCCGGCGACGTCCTCGTGGCGGCGGGTTCATTCCCCGCCTTCGTCTACATCCCTCTGGGTCCGGGTCTGACGGTGCACCCCACGGGCGGCTACCCGTCGGCCGAGCTGCACCCCTGGGTGCCCCTCGGGTTGACCGGTGCCGTGCGCAGGGCCCCACGCAACGCCGAGATCGTCGCCGAACGGGAGGTCCAGGTGCTGATGATCCCCAGCGAAGAGTATGTCAGCGTGTGGCTGCGACCCCTGCAGCCCCATCAGCTGGCAGAGCTGCTCGCACGACAGGACTGACGACGGACCATGGGCGATCTTGAGTTCACCGGCGAGGTGGTGGAGTGGCGCGGTCCAGCACCGTTCCACTTCCTGGTCACCCCGCCGGAGGAGTCGGAGTGGCTGACCGAGATCATGCGCGACGTGACCTACGGGTGGGGGATGATCCCGGTCACCGGCTGGATCGGGGACACCGAGTTCACCACGTCGCTGTGGCCGCGCAAGGGAGCCTTCTGGGTGCCGATCAAGGACGCCGTGCGCGCCGCGGAGGGCATCGAGCTGGGCGATGTGGTCACCGTCCGTCTAGCGATCCGCACCTGAGCGCGACGCCTCCGTCCGAGGTGGCCTACAGGAAGGCGGCCGGGTCGAACTCGTCGATCGGGATGATCCGGATCCGGGGCAGCGGCGAGGTGAAGGCCCGCACGTCATACTCCAGGTCGAAGGCCTCAAGTCCCTGGTCGAGCAGGTGCGTGAACCCGCTGTTGCGGAACTCCGCGAACGCGATCATCCCGACCCGTCGCTCGGTGCCCAGGAGCGGTTCGAGGTCCTCGAGGAAGTCGCCGTCGTGGCTGACCAGCATGACGTCCCCGTCACGGTCGGCCATTGCCTTGAGCGTCCGCTGGATGGCGATGTCGACGATCTTCTCGTCGGACGGACCGGACAGCGGCACGGGCAGGTAGCCGATCGCCTTCAGCGCCTGGATGAACGACATCGGCATGCCCGTGGAGGCGTTCAGGAAGAACAGGCCCCGCGGCGAACCACCCCACTTCTCCCGAGTGAACTGCAGCAACCGGTCCCAGCGGGGCCGCTCGTGCGGCTCGGGGCGCCGCCCGAGGATGGACGTGCCGAGGGTGGCGTCGATGTTCTCACCGTCGACCAGCAGGTATGACGTGGGCTGGGTGTTGTCGTCCACCGCGGCCACCTTCTTTCTTAGGGCTTACTCGTACACAAACTTTTGCGGCCCCGGGTAGATCCAGGACAGGCCGTCGCGCAGCCGGTCCCGCCAGTTCTCCCAGGAGTGACCGTCCCGCGCCTCGACGTATCGCACAGTACTCCCGGTGCTCTCCCACACGGGGACCATCGACCGGTTGGGCACGATGAGTGGTTCGTAGATGCCGCAGGAGACGAACAGCCGGTCGGCGACCTTGCGTGGCCGGGACCGGTAGCGGTTCATGAACTTGACGACCGGGTCGAAGTCGGGCCCCCCGCCGTGGTCGTCGCCGATGTCGGTGAAGACGAACGAACCCGACTGCAGCAGCAGTGACCCGAACACCTCGGGGTTGCGGAAGGCGGTGCTCATCGAGGCGACCGCGCCGAAGCTGGCGCCCATCAGCGCCCGACCCTCGGGGCGCTTCATGACCGGGTAGTTCGCCTCGAGGTGCGGGATGAGCTCCGCGACCAGGTGGCGGGCGTGCGGCGCGTAGTTCGGGTACTCCCGCAGGCGGTCGCCCGGGTTGCTGAAGACCACGACCGTCTCGGCCATGTCGAGGCTGTGGATCAGGTTGTCCAGGACCGTCTTCATCGACGCGTAGTTGAGGTAGTCATCGCCGTCGTGGACGATCAGGAGCGGATACTGGCTACTCGGCCGGAAGCGTGCCGGGAGGTAGACCCGGTTCCGTGTCTCCCGACGCAGCGCCTTGGACTGCAGGTGCAGGTCGTGCAGCTCACCGGGCCGGGCGTCCGGGTCGAACTTGGTCCACTCCGGGGTCTGGTAGCCGACCGCCTGGCACACCGAGGACGACCCGACCGGGCTGTGGGCGACCAGCGGGTTGAGAGGGTCGTTGCCCTGGACCGTGTGGTCACCGCGCCGCAGCTCCAGCTGGTACTCCACCCGGGAGCCGTACGGCAGCTCGATGATCACGTACCAGAGGCTGGTGCCCGCGATGCGACGCAGCGGCACCCGCTGGGGCTGGTTGACGATGCGGTGCCGCAGGTGCACCTCATCGGCCTCGCCGCGGAAGAGGAACGTGCACTTGGCGCCCTCGATGATCGGGACCTGACGGTCGTGCAGGAAGGCGTCGACGTCCTGCTCGGCCAGGTGGTCGCGCTCCCGGAGTGCGTTGATGGCGAGCTTGCGCCTGGTCGTCCCGCGCATCGGCTGCGACGGCTGCGCGACGCTCACCGGACCAGTCCCATCACGGTGGTGTTCCCGTCGGTGTCCAGCACGGGGGCGTCGTCGGGCAGGCCGGCCCCGGGCAGTATGTCGACCCGTGCCCGCTCGTCCAGCAACAGACAGTGGGCGGGCGCGAACCGCCGGGCGAGCACACCCATCCGCTCGGGGTTCGTCACCTCGAGGCGCTCGCGCGCCCCGGGGAGAGCGACCGTGTCCCGGACCAGCCCCAGTCCGGCGGTGAACACCTCGCTGACCGCCGGGCCGTGCGCCGCCCGGTCGTGGAAGAGGACCACCGTGTCGGTGAGTGCCATGGCCCCGGCGCCCCAGGCGACGATCGGCACCCGCAGGTGTGGTGCGATGTTGAACAGGTGGAGGGCGCCCACCAGCACGCCGACGTGGCCGCCAGGCACCAGCATCACCTCGGCATCGGCGAGCTCGGAGTTGATGAGCTGGCGGAGCAGCTGGACCGGTTCGCGGTCGTGCGGTGGCCAGCGCTCCCAGAAGTCAGCGTGCACCTCGTTGACGCGGGCCAGGTGTCGGGCGTCGATCTCCCGCATGATCTGCTCCGCGTCCGCCAGCGCGATCTGCTGGACACTCTCGGCGCGCGGCACACGGTCGCGCATCGTGCGCAAGGCGTTGACGACGTGGTCGAGGGCGATGACATAGAGGTCCTGCATCTCCTCGAGGATCCGTCGGCGCTGCCGGTCGGCGGCCGCGAACTCCGGGTCGGCCTCCCACACCTCCTGCATCCGGTGCCAGAGGCGGAGGTTGACCGCGTTGCCCCCGGCCAGCTCCCTGAGGAGGTGGTCCTCCGGCTCTCGCTCGCGCCACCCGGCATTGATGATCGCCGCCCGCTTGCCAAGAAGGCCCTGGGAACGCAGCACCGGCTCGATCCGAGGCGTGCGCTGCGGACCGAGGAAGGTGATGGGTGCGGGGTAGGCCTCAGGTGGCATGGACCTGGACGACCTGGCCCACGTTGTCCATCATCGACCGCAGCACGTCGTAGTCCGGGTGCCGCATCCGGATGTAGGCGTTGGCCATGTAGCCGGCCTCGATCGGCTGGGTCGGAGTGCCCGCTGGCG
This sequence comes from Ornithinicoccus sp., assembly GCA_035303365.1. Classification (GTDB taxonomy): domain Bacteria; phylum Actinomycetota; class Actinomycetes; order Actinomycetales; family Dermatophilaceae; genus Ornithinicoccus. The sequence continues at coordinate 3,362 of DATGRS010000171.1, read as the reverse complement.
GCAGGTGCGCGTCGATGATCCACCGGCCGAGGCGGTTCTCCACGTCCTCCAGGCCGCTGTAGCCGCTGATGACGCCGTCTCGGTCGGGGCGGAGTGCGATGATCCCTGCGGCGTGGCTGCGGGAGGGCCGGCTGGTCACCTGACCGTGCACGATGGCATCGGCCCACGCCCGGTAGGTGTCCATGTCGTTGCCTGCCGAGTAGAGGTCGTAGCAGCCGACCCCGGGTGGGCGGGCGCCGATCTCGCTGAACTTCAGCCCCTTGGGCCCGTGGAACCACTCCATGTGCGTGGCGGAGGTGCCGATGCCGAGCGCGGTGATGACCTTCTGCCCCATCTCGCGGATCTCGTCGTAGAGGCCACCGCCGTCGATGCGGTTGGTCGAGATGTAGACGGGGGAGATCCAGCGGGTGCGCATCGCCTCGAGGACGCCGGGGAAGTAGTGGCACGCGAAGTCCACCTGCGGTCGTCCGTCCACACAGATGGTGTCGTAGAACCCCTCGTGACCCTCGATGAACTCCTCGACGGCGATCGAGACGGTGCCGGAGCCGAAGCTGCCGAGGGCGGCCTCGAGCTGGGTGTCGTTCTCGACCTTGTGCGTCCCGGCAGCGCCTGCGCCGTCACGGGGCTTCAGGATCAGTGGATAACCCACCCGGCCGGCGAACTCGCGCACCTCGGCCGGGGACGAAGCGCCGGTGGACGCGGCGGTCGGCACACCGACCTCCCGCAGCGCCTCCTTCATCGAGGGCTTGTCACGGCAGAGCCAGGTCGTGCGCACCGAGGTGCCCGGGATGCCGGTGGCCTCGCGGACCTGCGCGGCGGGCATCGTGTGCGACTCGATGGTCGCCTCGAGCCGGTCCACCCACACCATCCCCTGCAGCCGACGGACGATCGCGGTCATCGCCTCGGCGTCGGTCACCGACCCGACCTGCTCGTAGTGCTGCATCCACGACTTGAGCTCGTCGTCGAGATACTCCAGCGGTGTCTCACCGATGCCCAGGACGTTGGCCCCAGCCTCCGCCAGGGCCCGCACGAACTCGCGTTGGTTGCGCGGGAAGTGCGGCTCCACGAAGACGACGTTCACGAGTCGAGCCTGCCACAGATGAGGTGCCCACGGCACGGTCGCCGCGACCTTGCCGGCATCAGCAACAGCCGCCTTCGTGCCGCGAAGCAGTCAGCGACGGGCGAGCTCGTCGAACGCCCGCGCGACCACGGCGGCATAGACGTGCATGCCCTCGATGTCGGGGTGGATCCGGTCGGACTGCAGCACCTCCGGCTGCTTGGCGATGGTCCCCTGCCAGTCACCGACCGCGGCGTTGGGGTAGTCCGCCACCACGTCCTCGATGATCTCGTTGGAGCCCGGGACGAAGGTGCTCGACCCGTAGAGGTTCATCACGACGATGTGACGCTCCGGTCCCAGGGTGTCCATGAACTCCCGCAGCTGCTTCTCGTTGACACCGGCGTTGGTGCCGAAGTGCACGATGACGTTATCCCTGACCGTGCCCTCAGCGAGCGCGGACGCCAGGACCGGGTTGGCGTCCTTCCACTGCCGGTTGGACTTGGCCGCGAAGTTCATCTCCGGGAAGCGCCAGCGAAGGCCGTCGGCGCTGGTCACCACCAAGGAGTCACCGATCGCAGTCAGGCGGCTGCTGTCCGGCACGAGCAGTCCCTCGTCGTCCTCGTGCCAGCCGTCCGGGACGCCGCCCTCGGCGTCCTGCGGCTTCTCGGCGGCGTCCTCGTCTGCCGCAGCGTCCTCTTGCTCGGCAGCCGCCTGCACCTCTTCCAGGTCCCCCTCGCGGGTCTCGACGAACCCGCCGACAGCCTCGGAGAAGCCCTCCGCCGGCGTGGTCGCCTGGCTCTCCGGCGCGGCCTCAGCAGGAGCGTCCACCGCCGCCTCCGTCTTGGCCTCGTCCTCGGGCCCGGTGGCTGGTGTCGTGCCGACCGCCAGGCCCCCCGACAGCCCCGACCGCGCGCTCGCGTCGGCAGGCTGCGCGTTGAGGTTGGCCTCCGCGGTCTCGATGGCCTGCTGGGTCTCTGACTTCTCGGGAGCGGTCGCGACGGCCACGCCTGCCAGCACCACGAGGATGGCAGTGCTGGCTGCCACCGCCTTGGGGAGCGCGGCGGTCGGACCCCTCATTCGCGCGCCGGCCGCTGCGAACGCCCCGCGGAAGCCGTGCTGGCGCACCGGGGTCTCGATGACTCGGTAGGACACCTCGCTCACGAGCAGGGTCGTGACCAGCGCCGCGGTCAGGGTGAGCGTTCCGCGGACTGTGCCCTCGGCATACGGGAACATGGCGCCGACGATCATGAGAACCGGCCAGTGCCACAGGTAGATCCCGTAGGACCGCTCCCCCAACCAGCGCAGGACCGGTAGCTGCATGACCGCGCGCCACGGGCTGTGTGACTCCAGCAGGCCGGCGATCAGCACCGCGGTGGCCACGCACGACAGGAGTATGCCGCCACGGAAGGTCCAGGGGTTGTCCTCGCTGAGGCCTGCCATCAGTCCGACGAGGACGAGGAGCGCACCACCGACGGCGACCGGCCGCCAGCGGCGCCACGCGGCGGTGTTGAGGCCCGCCCGGTGCGGGGCGGCCCAGGCGAAGGCGAGCGCGACGCCGAGCATCAGGCCGAACAGGTGGGTGTCGGTGCCGTAGTAGATCCGGGTCGAGTCCTCCCCCGGCCGGAACAGGACCGCCATCAGGACGGCGGAGGCGAGCGCCAGGCCGAGGGCGAGGCCGATGCGCTGCCTGGCGGTGCGGGTCAGGGCAAGCACGACGACGAGGGTCAGCGGCCAGAACAGGTAGAACTGCTCCTCCACTGCGAGGGACCAGAAGTTGATGAACAGCAACGGCGAGGTGCTGTGGAAGTAGCTCGCCCCTGCAGCGACCTCGAGCCAGTTGGTGCTGAACGTCATGGCGCCCAGGGCCTGACGCCCGATGTTGACGAGCAGGTCGCTGCTCACCAGCCGGGCCGTCGCCACGCTGACCACGACGACCGTGATCAGTGCCGGGAGCAGCCGACGCGCCCGGCGGAGCCAGAACTGCGGCAGGTTGATGCGGCCCTTCCGCGAGACGTCGCGCAGCAGCAGCGTGGTGATGAGGAAGCCGGAGAGCACGAAGAAGACGTCGACCCCGAGGAAGCCGGCGGGCAGCATCGTGGGGGTGAAGTGGAAGACCAGGACGCTGATGATGGCGATGGCACGTATGCCGTCAAGGCCCGGGATGTGACCCGGGCGGGGATCGACGTCGGATGGACCCTTCCGGCGCCGGCGTGGCGGTCGGAGCGCGTCGGCATCCGTGGGCTGGATCTGGGGTCGCTCCAGCAGGTCGGTGCCCAGGGCGCGGTAGTGGGTGTTCGTGCCGGAG